>JBFRWO010000186.1:0-5664 GCA_051439625.1 Crocosphaera sp.
GTATTAAGCTTATTTGGGAAACCTGATTTATTACCCCCTAATGCTGATCCTAAACAACGGTTTACCAGAGCGAATCATTTAGCATTTCATATCGATGCTAACTTGTTTGATGAAGCTGTAGAAGTATTAAAAAATAATCAGATCACAATTGATCACGGGCCAGTTACCCGTCCCACCGGAAGAGGAATTTATTTTTACGATCCCGATGGTTTTATGGTAGAAATACGATGTGATCCTATCTGCTAATAAATCTCTAACTTTCATTCCGAGGTACTAAGAATCTCTTTAACCTTATAATAGTAATGGCAACGGCTTTAGTTAACTATTTAATTCAATCCTAACATAAATTTAAGACACAAACTAATTAAAACTGACTGTAATATTAACAAGAGAAAAATACCTACTAAACCAAGCCAAAAATAGCGACGAATTAAAGCAATTAAACCCTTTACTACTGCGCGAGCAATAGTTTGCTCTAATCCCTCATTCGTCATAACTTTATAGATAATTTTTTCTACTTCATTATCAACTTTTCTAGCGAGGGAACGTCTACGTTTTTTGTTTGAAGAGTCCATAATAATTAGTCAGTCAATAGTCTTGCTTTTCTATACTATCTTTGATATCATTTAAGTCAATATAACGATCAGTTGCATTGCGTAATTCTCTAGCGATCATCCCTTCTGTAGAAACAACAGTAATATGGGTATTTTTAGAGCGTAATAATTCGATCGCTCGTTCAAAGTCCCCGTCCCCACTAAACAAAATAACCCGATCATACTGATCAACAGTATTAAACATATCGACAACAATTTCAATATCAAGGTTAGCTTTTTGGGAGTATCTTCCCGAGGTATCATCGTAGTATTCTTTTAAAATTTTTGTTCTTACTGTATATCCCAAACTAATTAAAGCATCACGAAAACCCCTTTGATCCTGAGAATCTTTTAAACCAGTGTACCAAAAAGCATTAATTAAAGAAACGTGGGGATCATTAGTAAAATAGTCTAAAACTCGTCTAGGATCAAAAAACCAACCATTTTTTTGCTGAGCATAAAACATATTATTACCATCAACAAATATAGAAAGACGCTCTTTCTGACACATACAAATATTAGTAGCATCCATAAAATTGAGACCTAAGTATAAATAAAAATAAAGAATAGATAAGCAGCTTAATTGTTTAAATTAGTAAGGTTACTTAACTAAAATTTTACCTTAAAAGTTTACAACTTTCTAGCAAGGATTATATTTAAGTGAATCGCAGTAATTATCCTTTAACTAAGTAGGAACACCAATCACTCCAACCCCCAGGATACAATTTTGCCCCCTTTATCCCCACTGATTCCATAGATAAAAGATTGACACAAGCAGTAACCCCAGAACCGCAATAGACAATTATTTCCTCAGACCCCTGAAAATTCGCCCACAAGCCCCTTTGTTCCACTTCAGGTAGAATATAGCCTTTTTCGTTAGTAACACCCTTCCAGGGTGAATTAACCGCTCCTGGAATACTGCCAGCGATAGGGTCGATGGGTTCTCTTTCTCCTCGATAGCGATCGCTGTCCCGTGAATCAATCACAATAACATTTTCTAAGTCTTTACGTTGTTTTAGGCTTTCAATATCCACCAACCAATCATGACGGGGTTGGGGTATAAAATTCCCTAATTTTGACGATTGAGTGTTATTATCAGCAGGATAATTATTGGCTTGCCAACCTGGCCAACCCCCATCTAAAACAGCAACTTTTTCGTGGCCAAAGTAACGTAATAACCACCATAAACGGGCTGCAAAAGCGAAGCGGAGGTCATCGTAAGCAATAACTAAAGTTTCCCCTAATATAATACCCATAGACTCTATTTTTTTGGCAAAAGTAGAGGCATCAGGCAAAGGGTGACGGCCACCATGAGTGGTAACGGGAGAAGATAAATCTTGATCTAAGTTTAAATAATAAGCTCCTGGGATATGACTGATCTGATATTGTTCATACCCCCAGTTAGCATTTCCTAGACGGAAGCGACAATCAACAATAACAAGGTTAGGATTAGAGAGTTGACCAGCGAGCCATTCACTGGAAATAATAGGATTAATATTAGACATGATAATATTGTATCCCGTTGAGCTTAGGGAAGGGAAAATTTTTTGATAATTAATAAACAGTTGCGCTCATCGTTCTTGCGTTCATAACTTAATTGAGCAGCGATTTTTTGTAAAATAGGCAGTCCTTGGCCATGACCAGCAAAACGGTTATCTTTATCAGCATTAGCTTCGAGAAATGCTTGTAAGTCAAAAAATGGTCCAAAGTCCCAAATTCTCATTTCTAAGCTCTCAGACGTTAGTTTCATTTCAATTTCTACAAAAACATCCCCAGAAATATCTTTATGGGCGTGACGAACTGCATTAGTAAAACCTTCTGCTAAAGCTAGTTGACACTGCAACCACTCTTTTTTAGGTATCCACGGTTGATTTAAGTCGTCAAAGTAACCTAAAACCTCGTCTAATGCTTTTAGGTCGCTCTTTACTTTAAAAGAAATCTCTCGTAGGACGCTCAATGATTCAAAGCCTCTACAATCAACTAGAGTTGATACATATAGGTAGGATATGTATCACATATTCCTATCATAATTACTAGCTCTAGTTTACCCCAACTTCTAGGGCGTGTCTGCAAAGTTCAAAAATCTTAGTTGAGGGAGGCAGAGGAAGCAGAGGAAGCAGAGGGGGAAATTAGTTGATTTTTAATATTCTAATAGTTTGCAGACAGACCCTAGAATAGTAGTTAAGTTGCTTTGAATTGCCCTTAAATTTTTTGGATCAATTCTTGCTAGAACTCCTCGCATATTTCAATTATGGTTCAAATCTTATTGATTGATGATGATTCCACTATTCGCTTGCTTTTGGAAAGAACCCTCAAACGTCAGGGTTATGATGTAGTTTGTGCTAATGATGGGCAAGAAGGGTTAGTTAAGGCGAAGGAGTTACACCCAGCGATGATTATTTGTGATTGGGTCATGCCTGGCATAAGTGGACTAGAAGTGTGTCTTCAGGTGAAGAGTCTTCCTGATTTAGCCACCACTTTTTTCATTTTACTGACTTCTTTGGGATCGGTGGAAGATCGGGTTAAGGGGTTGGATGTTGGGGCTGATGATTTTCTCTGTAAACCCATCGAAATGAATGAGTTTATTGCTAGGATTAGGGCAGGTTTAAGGTTACATCAATTGAGTCAAGATTTAACGGAACAAAAGCGACTTTTAGAAGCAGAATTAGCAGAAGCAGCGGAATATTTTAGCTCTATTTTACCAGAACCTCTTCAGCATCCTTGTGTAACTATTAATTCCCGTTTTCTTCCTTCGAGTCAGTTGGGAGGCGATGGGTTTGACTATTTTTGGTTAGATAATGATCATTTAGCTCTTTATCTTTTGGATGTTTCGGGCCACGGACTTCGTTCTGCTTTACCCGCTTTGGCTGTTATTAATTTACTCCGTTCTCAAAATTTGAGTAAAGTTGATTATTATCAACCTCATGAAGTTTTGGCTGGACTTAATAAAACCTTTCAAATGACTGATACTAATGACAAATATTTTACTATTTGGTATGGGGTTTATAATTGCAAAAGTCGTGAACTTATCTATGCTAGTGCCGGCCATCCTCCTGCTATTTTATTGACTCCTAACTCGGAACAAGAACTAACAGAAACTAAACTGAAAACTCCCGGCCTACCTGTGGGAATGTTTCCTGAAGCCAAATATGTTAATCAATCAATCAAGATTAATAGTTTATCTAAGTTATACGTTTTTAGCGATGGTATCTATGAAATTGAACAAGAAAACGGTACTATGATAGGGTTAGGCACTTTTTTGTCCATGCTTGAAGACTATCAAAAAGATAATTCACCTAATTTAGATTGTTTAATCAATTGTCTAAAATGTTTTAACGTCAAGGAAAAGTTTGATGACGATTTATCTATTATTGAAGTTGCTTTCAAGGAGAGTCTTTAGATCACTAATTTATACATTTCTTACATCATTTTCTCAAATTCCTCTCGACTTTCAAAAATTTTAAAAATTTTGTCCATATCTGTTAACTGGAGTAGCATCATTACTTGGTCATTAACAGAACACAAAAATAGTTTAGCTCCTGCGGCACGGACTGTTTTTAGTGATAAAACTAATGCCCCTAAACCTGAACTATCCATAAAACTAACATTTTTGAAGTCAATTATAATAACTTTTGGTTTTTCTTCTAATAGTTTTTGGATTTGCTGACGAAATTGATTCCCTTTTGTTCCATCAATAATCCCAGAGGGTTCATAAACTTGGAAAGATTCTGCCATTGACAATAAAACTAAAGAATTATAGTAAAAATTTATCCATACCGATGGGTTTTATTTTATCATAGAAAATAACAAGACTAAAGTATGATATTGTCACTATTGTCAACTTTCAATAAATAACTGATATCATCTATGGGGGCAGGGGCGGATAAATCTGATGGTAAGAAAGCGCGAGCAGTAACAGCAACCAAAGCTACCAAGAACATTAACACAATTAAGAGCGGAGCTATATATTGACGGAAAAATGCCATAATAAAATTTCTAAAATTTATCTATACTCTCTGATTATATCAAACTAGGTTGATGTCTGCTCAATTATTTTCTGATTCGCAAATTTTAATCGCAGGGGTTGATGAAGTGGGGCGAGGTTGTTTATTTGGTCCAGTGGTTGCTGCTGCGGTTGTGTTTGAAAAGGCAGCTATTTCTCAACTTCAGGAAATAGGAGTTAAAGATAGTAAGCAACTTTCAGCTAAACGTCGTCAAGTTTTGGCTATAGATATTAAAAATAGGGCTATTTCTTATTATATTAGTTATGCTTCTTCTCAAGAAATTGATCGCTTAAATATCCTCAATGCTTCCTTATTAGCGATGCAACGATCTGTTACTAAACTGTCTGTTACTCCTCAACTTTGTTTAGTGGATGGTAATAAAAAAATACCTAATCTTACTATTCCTCAAGAAACAATTATTGGAGGCGATCGCACTTCTCCTATTATTGCTGCTGCGAGTATTTTAGCTAAGGTTTGGCGAGATATATTAATCATTCGTTTAGCTAGTAAATATCCTCACTATGATTTAGAAAATAATAAAGGTTATGGCACTAAAAAACATCGCCTTGCTTTACAGGAATATGGACCTTGTTTTCATCATCGTCACTCTTTTAAACTAAAATGAATAATAGAGAATATGTGTACTATTTATTGGCGATCCCGCAGGGAGCAGCGAAGCGGTGCGCAATTGAAGAGAGCGATCGCTTGATGGTAGTGGCTATCCTAACAAAATAACTTTTTATCCTGATGTCGCCATTCATCCCCATCTTCTCAAAAAGTTGGGGATGAATGGCGACCAGTAAATAAATTGACCGAAGGGAATCCATATAGAAAAAATAGTGGCAATTCTTGAGATTAGCCACTATAATAAAAAAAACTAATTGTTAACTAGATTCTTGATTCAAAGAATCCAATTAAAGATGATTTTAGCTTATAACTGCAAGTGCGATTCGTTGGGCTAAAAAGTTTGTAACAATACAAGCGTGTAGCTCGTTCTGTACCTTTATAACAGAATAACTGTTGATTTGTTGGCTAATGGAGCCACACTCGGAATCAAAGGAGAAATC
>JBFRWO010000187.1:0-6949 GCA_051439625.1 Crocosphaera sp.
AGGTTTTGAATTTCAATGACTCTCTCTTCACGGGAGAGATCGAATTCTTCAATTGTATTGACAGATGAGTCAATCATAATAGTATCAACTTAAAATTGCAAAAGGGTGGTCTTGAGTAAACTATAAAAAAAGTAGCTAAGATTGCACGAATCTTGCTACTATTTATCATAGCGACTTTTTCATAAAATATCAGTAAGGACAAAAATTTTTTATCAGGAATGATTGATTTATGTTTTTTCTTTAAAATCTATAGAAGGGGCATTTCCTTGATAATAGATAAGGTTGGGGCATAATCATAGTATGCCCCCTATGAATCAGATCACTAATTTTTAGGTAATAACCGTGGGTTTATCCCGTCCAGTAAATTGTTTAATTTGGGCAATTTCTTCTGCTAATTGAATCAGGGGTAATAAGGCTTCTTGGGTGTCTACGTCGTGTTTACTGGCATCGGGTTCATAACTTTCGATATACACCCGTAAGGTTGCTCCTTTTGTTCCTGTTCCTGAGAGGCGAAAAACTATGCGAGAACCATCGGTAAAGGCGATACGAATGCCTTGTTTTTGGCTAACACTACCATCTACGGGATCAGTATAAGCAAAGTCATCTGCATAGTCAACTTCATAGTTACCGTAGGTTTTGCCTTTCATCTCTGCAACCTGCGATCGCAGACGGTCCATTAACTCATTGGCAGGCCCTGATTCTACTTCTTCGTAGTCATGACGGGAATAGAAGTTACGGCCATATTCTTGCCAGTGATCTTTGACAATTTTTTCTACGGACTCTCCTTTAACGGCTAAAATATTTAACCAGAAAAGTACGGCCCAGAGACCGTCTTTTTCGCGAATATGATTCGATCCTGTACCGAAACTTTCTTCACCGCAAAGGGTGGCTTTCCCTGCATCTAATAGGTTACCAAAGAATTTCCAACCGGTGGGGGTTTCGTAGCAATTTATGCCTAGTTTAGCAGCAACACGGTCGGCGGCTGCACTGGTGGGCATTGATCTTGCCACTCCGGCGATACCGTCTTTATACCCTGGTACTAGGGTCGCGTTGGCGGTTAACACTGCTAAACTATCGCTAGGGGTGACAAAAAAGTTATTGCCTAAAATCATGTTGCGATCGCCGTCTCCATCGGATGCTGCGCCGAAGTCGGGGGCATTTTCGGCAAACATAATTTCTACGAGATCGTGGGCATATACTAAGTTAGGATCGGGATGGCCACCACCAAAGTCTTCTAAGGGTATGCCATTTTGTACGGTTCCTTCTTTTGCTCCTAAAAACTTCTCAAATAAGGCGTTTGCATAGGGACCAGTAACGGCGTGGAGAGAGTCCATACACATCTTGAAGTTATCGGAACTGACCAGAGACTTGATTTTCTCGAAGTCGAATAATTCCTGCATCAACTCCACATAAGGGTTTACAGAGTCGATCACTTCTACTTCCATTGTCCCTAGTTTAAAGGAACCGGGGCGATCTAAGTTAATATCCCCTGCGTCTAAAATTTTATACTCATTAATGGTTTTGGTGTGTTCAAAAATAGCATTGGTGACTTTTTCGGGGGCCGGTCCACCGTTACCAACGTTGTATTTTATGCCAAAGTCTCCATTGGGACCACCAGGGTTATGACTTGCAGATAAAATAATGCCGCCAAAGGCGTTATTTTTACGAATAACGGCGGATGCTGCTGGAGTTGAGAAAATACCGTTAACACCGACTAAAATGCGTCCGATATTGTTAGCTGCTGCCATTTTGAGGATAATTTGAATGGCTTGACGGTTATAGTAACGGCCATCACCTCCAACAACTAGGGTTTGACCTTGACAACCATCGAGACTGTCGAAGATCGATTGAACGAAGTTTTCTAGATAATTCTGTCCTTGGAAAACTGAGACTGCTTTACGGAGTCCGGAGGTTCCTGGTTTTTGTCCTTCAAAGGGGGTTGTGGTTACGGTACGAATTGTCATAATGCAATTAGACCTAAATTTAGTATTTTGCTATACCCGCATCTGAGTATAATTTATAACCACTTTACGCCATTTGCGGTCCAGTTTTGAGGAAAAGAATCAAGCCCTTGCCCTCACGCTATTCAATATGAAACTTTAATTTCATGATCGGTACAAGGTTAAGCCGGGAAACCGCAAAAACCAGCAAACTAGGGACTTCCCTATTTTGATTATGGTTTGGACAAAATTGAAGATAACATCTTTCGACTAAGATGCAATAGTTTTCTTTACCTGACGCAGTTCTCCTTCGGAAAGAAATAAATAGGAGTTAATAGCGAACCTCCTAAACTCTTAATCATTAAACGACTTTTTATGTTGCTGCCCAAATCAGCTTCACTCTTTAGGGAAAAAGCAAAAATTTCTTTTGTTTATAGGGTTGTCTTTCAACTATCATTATAGAGGCTCAAATCAAATGAAATTGTTAAATTAAATTAAGGTGGAATGAAAATAGCCGAATTTAATCATACTTACGTAGTTTATTTTGTTGACGATTAAATTCTCTTTCTTCTGAAGTTAAAACCTGAGACTCTATGGGTGGGCGCATATCCCACTGTAACTCCGCTAGTATTAACAGACAAGTTGTCATGATTAAACCTGTAACCAGAAATTGCCATTGGACAAAGTAACCTAAAAGTTTAATACCTAACAAATGGATTAAACCACTAATAATAAAAGTTTGTGAACTCATTCCTATGCCCATAATAATATAGCCGATGGCCGTTATTCCTAACCAGATAGGACAAAGATTGATTAAAATAACACCAATTCCTGCAAAAACGCCAACATCGGTAATCCCTAAACCTATTAGCATTAAACCTATCCAAAGATAGACTATCCAACGTAATTTTTCTACTGTGACCCAAAAATGGGTTAAATAGGCCATAACCACACTTCCTATTAGGGTCAGTATTGACCAGATTATAGCCTGAAACTGCCAACTGATGGGTAAAAAATGCGCCGTCACAAAAATAATCCCTGTGATGAGTCCCCACAAGAGAAAAACTTGATCGATGCGTGTGTAAAATCTATAAAGTATAGTTTTTTTTCCAATTCGCGCATAAATCTTTAAAAGTCCACATAAATCTTGAATATCAAGTTCTTTCTGCTTAAAGCGAAGGAGAGGCTGAGTTCTATTTAACAATGGCTATTTTATTGCAATCTGCATTAATTAATTGTGCATCTATTGTAACATTAGTTTACGATTATTAACAATCAATTATTAGTTAAATTTCTTCTATATCTGTTCATTGTTCAGCATTCCATTTGCAATAAAATATGATTATTATTTATATATGAGCTAAGAAAAAACTTATAAGGTGAGTTAAATGAAGATTATTTTCGTTTACAATGCTAATAGTGGTCTAATGAATACTGTCTTAGATATAGGACATAAGATTATCAGTCCAGATACTTATGAATGTAATCTTTGTGCCATTACTTATGGTGTCTTGACAGAAAATAAAGAATGGAAAGCGTTTCGAGAATCATCAAACGATGAGTTAGAATTTTTACATAAGGATGAATTTGAAGAAAAGTATCAACAAGTTAGAGACTATCCTATTGTTTTAGTCAGTAACAAAAATAACGAATTATCAGAAGTGCTTGATAAGGATGAATTGAATAAAATGCAAACTGCTAAAGATTTGATTAAAAAGCTTCAAGAAACTATCAAGTAATTTCCAGTATTCAGCTATCAGCTTAAATCTAAGTTTATACTATTGTCATTATCTTTTCGGGGTCAACGGCCGTTGAACCCCACGGAAATTGGTATTATTTTTAAATTGTTCTAGAGAGTTTTTCTTCTGCTTCTCTATTTTTAAGTTTTTCCTGAGATTGAATCATTTTTAACTAGACTATAAGTTATTGTATATTTATGCTTCTGTTCGGTAAATTCATAGGTTAATAAATCTTGTTCTTGATCATAATTGGATGCTGTAATTATATATTCTCCTAGACATTTTTCTGAAGATAAATTATATTGATCAAATAGTTTAATTTTTATGGTTTTATTAAAGCAAAAACTTTGGTTAATTGAATAAATATCATCTTGAGACAGTTGTAAGTCAATATATTGGGTATGATAGTTATCAACTGAAACTGTTAAACAATATTCATCTAAACATAAACTACTTGTCTGATAATCAATTTTTAAGGAATGAAGATTGAGTTGATGGTCAAGAAATTCAAAAGAGAAATAATTACTATCAAGTAATTTTTTGTTTTGATTATATACAGAAACTTGTAATCCATTGGGGTTAATATCAACACGAGTAAAATTGTGTTCTCGAATGAATTTACTAGGGGTTGTAATTACATAAGATTCATTATTTTCAAGAGAACCACAAAGGTTATAATCTTCAGGATAACCAGAAGCAATTGGTAAAGGCCAATAGAAAGGGGAGGAAATAATTTGGATAATTTTCACTCCATTTCCTTCGAGAATAGAGGTATAAGAATTATGAATATCTCCTGAGAAAAATATGACTTTTTTTAGTTTATTTCCTGCTATAAAATAAATCAATTCATTTCTTTGTTTGAAAAACTGTCCCCATTTATCATTATTATCTTTTGCATCGGGAAATAAGGGAACAGAAGAAACTACACATTTGACACGATTTGAATCATCTTTTAGCCAAGTTTTTAAGGAGCGCATTTGCTCAAGAGAAATAATTTTTCCCTGTTTAAGATTACGTTCTGTTCGTACATCCATAACAAAAAAATCGGCGCATCCATCGCGATAAATGTACCAATAATGATTAGGACAATCCTGAATGTTGTTGTTTTCAACTGGTAATAAAGGACTATGGTTTGCTTGATAAGCAGAGTAAGCATTCATAGCATAAATATATTTTCCATGAAGGTCTTTTCTGCTTGCATTTTCTGGCCAGTTATCTTCTATTTCGTGGTCATCAAGCATCATAAAAGTGGGAATTCTTGCCATTAAATCTTGAATATATGGTTGAGAAAAAGCGACACGATAACGCAGTAAAAAATCATCTAATTCACCAGCAGCAAAGAAAACATTGAGGTCATCGGCATAAATTTGATCTCCACACATAATGACTTGATTAACAGTATTTTTATTAACATGATCTTCTACGATCGCTTGAAAGGTTTTATCTCCTTTTTCTTTAAATTGAAATTGATTAGATTCTTCTTTGTTTAAAATCAATCCTCTTTTTCGTAGTAAATAACGACAGGAACCAAAAATAAGAGAACAAGGAGAAGTATCATTAATTGATAAAATTTTCACTGAGTAAGTTTTTATTTGTTCCCATTCTAAAGTACAAGGAGTTGACTCTATAGTAGTTTCAATCCAACCATATTGATAATAATAAATTGTTTCTGGGGATAGATTAGAAAATATAGCGATTCCCGTGAGATCAAAGTCATCATCTAGAGGAACAAAACGAATTAATTCTTCTTGAAAATCTGGTGTTTTTGCTAAACGCATTACTCCTACCCCAGAAACATTTTTGCCTCTTCCTAACACACGAAGATAAGCAGGGGTTGCTTCTCCAACTATTGGACCAACTGTTAAGGGGTTAACTTTCATTTTTTGACCTCATTTTTAACGAAAATATTGGGCTGAATCTTATTATGTAGCACAAGCATTATATTTGTACAGTCTAAAAGGCTATTTTACTTTTTATATATAGTTTTTTAAGTAATTATGTTTAATATTATTCTGTAAAATCAGCATACTGCTTGTACCTTATAAAAAGATATTTTACTTGTTACATATAATATTTTTTAGTAAATTATGTTTAATATTATTCTGTAAAATAAGTATAATGCTTGTATATAGCAATCAGGAATGATTCATGAGATATCTTTTTTATTATTTCCTGTTCCTGAGTTCCCTTATACTTAGACTTGATTTTCACAACTGATAACTTATTGCTATAGCATAGAAGGCTATGTTACTTTTGATATATAAACCGCGTCCATCTTGAGAAGTGGAATTTTAACTTAATTTTTCCTATTCCCTGTTTCCTATCCTCACAAACTACTGTTTTCAACCTAGACAAGGTTTAGTCTTACCTAGAAAATTAATATTACATTAGGGTGAATTTATATGGTAACAATAATTGGTGTTCGAGAGGCAATTAAAAACTTAAATGACTTACCAACTAAGTTGAATTTAATTCAAACAGAAGAAGATAACTTTTTTCTAGAATGGGATGAAGAATTACCAGAAATAACAGAAGTAGAACAAACTGCGATTACTCGAATAAAACAACGTTATGATTATCATCGTTCATCGTCTCTATTACTAGAAGGAACAATTAATTTATTGGTAGTTTTTCCTATTTTAGAAGTAGCAGGATTTTTAGATCCACCCTTTAGAATTAAATCCCCTGAATCAGTAGAATTAATTCTTGAAGATGCAGATAAAACAATTATTAGAGGATTAATCGATGTTTTGGTTGTCAAAAATTCTTTATGGGTATTAGTAATAGAATCAAAACGTAATAGTATTCCTGTTGCTGCTGCACTTCCGCAAATTTTAGCTTATATGATGGCCAATTCTCAATCACAACAAATAATATACGGTATGGTAACCAATGGAGATAGTTTTCTTTTTCTCAAATTAAATAAACAGGAAAAATATCAATACGATCTTTCCAGAGAATTTTCTTTATTACCTCGAAAACATGAATTATCCCAAGTGTTGAAAATTTTGAAAAAATTGGGACAACTATAGGTTGATAATTGATAATAAGCAGAAAAATAATTTCTACATTCATAGATAATTACCTATCCATAAAAAAAATGGTAAAGTTTGCAACTTATCAGGACGAGAACTGCTATATTGTTAATAGATACTATAAAAAAATCACTTAACCAACTTATAAAATGACAACATCACCTTTAAGCTGGACAGAACTAGAAAACCTAACCGACTGGACAAGAGATAATATCAATGGATCAACCAATTCTCA
>JBFRWO010000188.1:0-4236 GCA_051439625.1 Crocosphaera sp.
AAATCTACAATCTACCCTCAAAAATCTACAATAAATCAAAAATCTACAATCTACCCTCCCAAGCCCCTGTCTTTTAAGCAGGGGTCAATCTACAATCTGCCCTCTGCAATCTGCAATCCTTTGACTTTTCTGATGAGTCAACCCCAGATCAATCTAGTTTGAATTATTGGGCAGTGATCGCCGGAGCTTCTTTAACAGGAATAATTTTTAGACGGGAAGCTGAACATACTAATATCCCTGAATTTGAAAACAACAATAATAGTCAGAAACTTCGTTTATCTTTAGGTTTAATTATCTTAATTATTGTTCTAAAAATTTATGGTTTTGTCAAAAATGAATATGCCAAAAATCTCTTAACTATGGTGTTTACTGTACTCAGTAGTTTGTTTTATGCTCCCAAAGAATGGTTATCTTTTGCTGTTAATAGCACGGTAGTCGGTTGGGATAAATTACAAGAATATTCTCGTCAAAATTCCTCAGATAACACTAAACTATTATTTGAAAAAGACATTGATTTTTATGTTTTTGGCCATTCATTAGGGGGACTATTAGCCTTAAGTTGGCCTGATTATTTAAAGCAGCATTCTCAACAAGATTTGACCCTATTTCACCCTCAACAAATTATTACATCTGATCCGGCACCTAGCACTGAGTTAGGGATTCCTGGTATCGCTTTGAAAATTTTAAACTTGTTCGGATTTCCTTTTGCTACTCAACCCATGAAAATTGAAGAAACAGGGGCAAATATTGAAGTTACTGTGGGTATTTTGCACGGAATTGATGATAAAATTGTTAAACCTACAGAATGGGTAATACCTCCATTAGAAGATAAAAATGGAAGATTTTTTACTATTAAATCACCAGCGAAAAAAATATATTTTTCTGAATCTAATAAAGCCAAAAAGTTAGAAGCACGTCACAATCAATCTACTACCAATACTGAGTATTATAGCGATGGATTTATGAATAATTTTGGAGGAGCAAAAGACAGTCCCAATGCTTATAATTATCAATATATTTGGCCAGCATTACAAGCAGTAGTAACCGATAAAGTGCAAGTTAATCAACTCGCTAATAATCAAGGATTTGAACTCAAAGATTTTGGCGTAGTTGATGAACCTAACCCCCCTTCTAACTTGACTCAAATTATCTTAGTTATTTTAGGATTATTGGGTTTATTGGGAGTTGGCTACTTACTGGTTAATTCAATAATTTGATGCTATAATAGTAGAAGTAACGCAATAGCAATAGAAGTTTTAGGAAGTTTAGTCGTGAAGAAAATCAGGCTAAATCTTCGTTTAGCTTGTCCAAATTTTCCCTCAATCGCATTACTGAATAATTTTAATTAATAATTACCTTTTCCTTAAACTGAGAGGTAATTATTAATTATTTGCCGAGAAGATTGTCATTCAACTGTTGAATAACTTTGTACCCTTTCAATGAGCGATCGCACTTCTTCTGTTCCTTCCGACGGTTCAAAGAAAACAGGAAACTTGCCACTGCTTAACATTCTCAACCCCAAAGGTGCAAGAGAAAGTAACCCTTGTAAGTCTCTAAAATAATTACCTACTACATAAATACCAAATTTTCGTTCATCGATCCAACCACCCTCTTTCACCAGATCGATCAACACTTTACGGTGACGAATAGCGCGACTGGTTTGAGCATCGTTGCGATCTAAAATTTCTTCTTTAAGATTAGATATTTGATCCATAGGGGCAACTTCCATAGGACAAACCGCATTACAGTAATAACAACGGGTACAACCCCAAACGCCCTGCTCTGTTTGATTATAGCTCTCCAAACGCTCCTCTATCTTCGTATCACGGGAATCTGCCACCATACGCTGTGCTTTAGCCAAAGCATGGGGGCCAACAAACTCAGGATTAACCGTTAAAGCATTACATTCAGAATAACAAGCCCCACACATAATACAGTTACCCGTCTGATCCAACTGCGATCGCTCATCGGGAGTCTGTAAAAATTCTCGTTCAGGAATCTTGCGCCCTTTGGTACTGACGTAGGGATCGACCTCTTGCAGTTTATCCCAAAAACCAGACATATCAACTACTAAATCTTTGATCACCGGCATATTGCCCAAAGGTGCAACGGTAATTGTTGGTATATCCCCATTATCAGAAGCAGAGATCATGTCTAACTCTTGTCCCACATTTTGCTTGCAGGCCAAAGCCGAACGACCATTAATTCTCATGCCACAACTACCACAGATCGTATTGCGACAATTTTTGCGGAAAGCTAAACTACCATCTTGTTCCCATTTAATACGATTTAAACATTCTAAGATGGTATTGCCCGCTTGAACTTCTAGTTGATAACTCTGTAGCTGAGGACTTTGATCTGGCTTCTGTCGCCAGACTTTAAACAATACTTTCATCGAAAATTTTGGGTCTGAAACCCCGTCCCTTCAGGACGGCTTTACAATTACAGTATATCGCTATATATTAAATATTCAGTGAAAAACATTAAATATGTACGCTACTCAAAAGAATCAACTTAGACGACTTAGCCAGCAGGAATTTCTAGCCCTGACTGCTTTGTGTCGTTTGAGCAAAAATCTTTTTAATGTGGCATTGTACGAATGTAGGCAGTATTTCTTTATAGAAAGAGAGCGGCTGACCTACGAATCTAACTACCATATCTGTAAGTCTAACGAGAACTATCGACTTCTGAACACCGATATTGCTCAACAAACAATGAAAGTGGTAGATAGAAGTATGAGGTCTTTCCTGGGTTTGCTTAAGGCCATTAGCATAGGAAGATATGACCAAAAACCACAACTTCCTAAATACTTGCCAAAAGACGGATATTTTCCTCTGATTATTCCGAGAATTAAACTCAAAGATGGGGTCTTTAAAATTCCCATGTCTCGACAATTTAAGAAGGAGTATGGTGAGGTTAAAATTCAACTCCCTGAAAGACTTAATGATAAAAATATTAAGGAGGTACGAATACATCCAAAATACTCGGCGAGGTGGTTTGAAATCGAGTACATTTATGAGGATGAAAAAATAGAGACTTATGTTACTCCTGATAAAGCTATTGCTATTGATTTGGGGGTTGATAATTTGGCTGCTTGTTTTGACACTGAAGGGCATCAATTTTTGATTGATGGAAAAAGACTTAAAAGCATTAATCAGTGGTATAACAAACGCAATGCCGAACTGCAATCTTTTAAAGATAAACAGCGGTGCGACCTCGGCGATTCGCAATCGCCTAGAGGAAGCGCACCAAGAGAAGGAATTAAAAGCTTTACTCACCAACAGGCTAGACTTTACCAATGGCGTAATGATCGTGTTCGGGATTATTTGAACAAAACTGCTCGAATAATAATTAACCATTGTTTGACCTATCAAATTGGTAAACTGGTAGTTGGATACAATCCAGGTATCAAACAAGAGATTAATATCGGACGTTCTAATAACCAGAACTTTGTTCAAATTCCTTTCTGGCAACTGAGACGAAAGCTTAAAGCTTTGTGTTCTCGCTATGGTATCGAATACTTTGAGCAAGAGGAGTCTTACTCGTCCAAGGCTAGTTTTTACGACCAAGATGAAATCCCTGTTTATAATGCCGATAACCCCAGAAAACTTATGTTTACTGGTCAAAGAATTAAACGGGGTTTGTATCGGACAAAAGATAAACATTTAGTTTCTAGCGATATTAATGGAAGTGCCAATATTTTAGTTAAAAGTAAGCACAGACTCAGTTTTGAGCGAGTGTCTAGGGGGTTTTTGGCTAACCCTTTAAGGATTTTTGTCTCTTAAGAATCCACGCACTTTTAGGGCGTGGAATGTCAACAGAGCATAATAAAGTGGATGTATCTTTATCTATGGTATCTCGTTCTTAGGATTTGAATGGTGAAAATTTTCCCACACTCAATACTACTGGGCCTGAGAAAATTATCTCTTGAGAGAGGGAAGAATCCGAAGACAAAACATTAACTATATTTTAATTCTCCCCACACTCCCCATACTTCCCACACTCCCCACACTCCCCAAGTTTAGTCTCTGGATCTTTTCCACAGTGTTAATATTCTCAGCAAACTTAACTATAATCAAGGTTTTAGACTTATTTAGACAAGAGTTTTAAACGTTTATTTTCGGGTTCAACAACCGCAACCCCAGAGGAGATAGCAGAGGAATTTATCTTGGTTTGAGCAGACTCGAACAAATTTGTTCCCTTAAACTCCCCGTTATCAACTTCATAATTCTTGAA
>JBFRWO010000189.1:0-12139 GCA_051439625.1 Crocosphaera sp.
GGGTTTCTATTTCTATAAAACCCTGGTTATCTAAGTAACGTCTAATGGAAGCAGTAATCTGGGCTCGACGACGAAATGTTTGTCTAACTTGGGGGTTAACAATTAAGTCTACATACCGTTGACGGTAGCGTTTTTCAGTATCGGTTAAACCGTGCCATTTATCGGGTAAAGGTAATAGAGATTTAGTTAATATTTGGTACTCTTTGACTTTAACAGAAAGTTCTCCTTTTTCTGTTCGTTTAATACTTCCTTTGACTCCAATAATGTCTCCTGTATCGGTCAATTTTTTGAGATGATTAAAGGCACTTTCAAGATCACTCATGTGTGCCTGAATTTCTTTTTTATCCAGATATAATTGAATGGTTCCGGTTTCGTCTTGTAGATTAAAAAAGGCGAGTTTTCCGAAGACACGACGGGCGATAATTCTTCCTGCGATCGCAACATCAACTTCTACTTCTTCCCCATCTTTTAGACTGGCATATTTATCTTGTAATGTAGCAGCATCATGGCTAGATTTCCATTGATAAGCATAAGGAATTAAGCCTATTTTTTTCAACTGTTCTACTTTTTCGAGGCGTGTGGCGCGAATTTCTTCTAAATTAGAGGATGAATTGGGTTCCCGTCGCGGTTGATTGGAAGACATTGTTAAGATATTGCAGAAAAAAGTAAGATTAAGTTATTTTGTGGTCAAATAAGGGTCAATCTTAATTACCTTGACTATTATAGCGTGTCGGCACATTATAATCATAAATTTTTTGCTTATTTTTTATAATTTAATCTTGATAAGATCATGAATAATTTATTTTCGTTTAATTATCTTCAACTACTTTTTTTATTTCTAACAACTAGCTATCATTGGTTAAGCACTTTTTTGGAAAAAATGCAACAAGTACCCCCAGGAAATTTGATTGATTTAGGGGGTTATAAAGTTCATTATTGTCAGAAAGGAGAAGGTGATATTACAGTGGTATTTGACCATAGTTTAGGGGGAATAGAAGGATATTTTTTAATGGAAGAAATAGCGAAAATCACTAAGGTTTTTATTTATGATAGACCAGGATATGGTTGGAGTGATTCTAGTCCGAAAAAACGTTGTAGTCAAGAAATTGTTTATGAATTAGATCAACTTTTACAAAAAGCTGATGTTTCGCCACCTTATTTATTAGTTGGTGATTCTTTTGGTAGTTATAATGTCAGGTTATATGCTCATTATTTTCCTGAGAAGGTTTGTGGAATTGTTTTAACAGACGGACTTCACGAAAAAGGAATGTTAAACTTACCTTTATCGGTAAAGTTGTTAAAAACATTTTTTCTTTCAGGTTTTATTATGTCAATTTTTGGCGCAACATTAGGATTAATAAGACTGTTAGGAGGTTTAAAAGTATTTGAATTAATCAAACCACAATTAAAAAAGTTTGATCGAGATAGTATTACTCTGGTTAAACAGTCTTTTTATCATCCCAAACATTGGTTAACTATGGCCAGAGAAATTTGGAATTTAGATACCAGTGCAACTCAAGTTAAAAAAGCGAATAATTTGGGTAATATACCTCTGATTAGCATCAAAGCAAAAACATTTTTTAATACGTCTATTGTTACTTTTTTCTTACCTTTAAAAGCTATCAATAAAGTCAGAAATATTATTCATGAGGAATTACTTAAACTCTCATCAAACTCCAGTCAAATTTTAGCTAATAATAGTAGTCATTTTGTTTGGATAGATGAACCAGAGATTATTATTTCAGCAATAAAACAAATATTGAACTTAGATTTATTATAAATTTACTAGAGTTTATAGTATGACAAATAAAGTATAGATAAAAGGATAAAAATTAGGTTATTTTGCACCGTGTTTTTTGAGTAATGATATTATCTCTTTTCTGTCTCTTATGACCGCATAATTAAGTGGGGTTTGATTAAATTTATCCCTAGCATTAACATCGGCACCATGATTAATCAATAATTCTATTATCTCTTTTTTATCTTTCTCATTTCCGATATTCAAGAAAACTCCACATTTATGAGCATCCATTTTCTGGAATTTGCCACCACTTCTAATATATTCGATAGTAATATTTTTTTCGTCACAAACTTGTAAAGGTGCTGGAAACCCTAAACTATTTAAAATAAACCATCTATAATTATAAGAAAATTTTTTTTATAGTTGATGATAATAATTTGGGGTTAATAGCTTTAATTTTATTAAAATTTTACATTGTTTAATATTGAACCGGTACAGGATCAAGACTACGCCATAAATACCAAGTAGCTACAGTACGATAGGGTTTCCAACCTTGAGAAAGTTCTTTTATCTCTCCTTTAC
The DNA here is from genome assembly GCA_051439625.1 of Crocosphaera sp. Lineage (GTDB taxonomy): Bacteria > Cyanobacteriota > Cyanobacteriia > Cyanobacteriales > Microcystaceae > Crocosphaera. The sequence goes on from JBFRWO010000189.1 coordinate 2,324, forward strand.
TTAAGGCTTTTTTACTACCATAATGAAGTTGAATAGCATTAATTAAACCCAGATCAGCCATAGGAAAAATATCTCTGCGATGTAAATGAAAAATCAAAAACATTTGTGCTGTCCAGGGACCAATTCCTTTGATAGAAGTTAATTGCTCTATAACCTCTTTATCATTCATATTTGACCACCTTTGAGGCGTTAAAATACCATCTTGAAATCCTTGTGTAATATTAGTAATGTAGGCAATTTTTTGTCCAGATAAACCACACTCACGTAACAATTGAGCATCTCTTTCTAAATAATTTTCAACAGTAATTTCTCCCAACAAAGATTCTAATCGTTGATAAATCGCATTAGCTGCACTAACCGAAATTTGCTGCCCGATAATTGCTTTAACTAAAGTCAGGAAAGCATCATGATAATTAATCATGGTTTCTGAAGGATATAACGCAATAAGATCCGCTAAAATAGCATCATTTAAGCTTAAATATTCCTTCGCTTCTTGCCAATAACCCGGAGAACTCATAAAAATATCACCCCATGAACTCGAACTTTACCGACTGGAAATCGTCATAGTTATAAATTTTGTGCTAACGTTTCCATAAAACATTATATTAAAGTTCATTTATAACTTACTCCTGGTGATCATGACCTATGCCTATCACCCCTTTACAACAAGCAATACGCAAACTTTCCCCCAAACAGCGAAAATGGTCAATGGTTGGCCAAAGAACCCCAAAACGGGTTAATCGTTGGTTCAAATGGCTATCTCCTGGCCTATTCATCAAACGTTGGTTACTCATAAGTGCCACAGGTTTATTATTATCTGTGTTAGGCTTAGCCATTTGGGCAAAACTGACCCCCGTTTACCTGTTATTAGACTTAATCTCCCAACTCCTCGAAACGATTACCACCTACGTTCCTAACTACATTTCCGGTCCAGTGGCGGTGTTGGGAGGACTATTTTTGCTACTATGGGGGCAGAGTCGTACAGTGGTTTCTATTACCGAAGCATTCCCGGATGGCGATCAAGAATTGGTCGATCGCCTTTTAACCCATCGTCGCTTACATCGTGGTCCGAAAATTGTGGCCATTGGCGGAGGAACTGGATTATCTACTCTATTACGAGGTTTAAAGCAGTATAGTGCTAATATCACCGCTATTGTCACCGTAGCAGATGATGGTGGTTCTTCGGGACGACTCAGGGAAGAAATTGGAGTGTTACCCCCTGGAGATATTCGTAACTGTATGGCAGCTTTAGCGGACGAGGAAAAATTATTAACGGAGTTGTTTCAATACCGTTTTCAAGCAGGAGAAGGACTCACAGGCCATAGTTTTGGAAACTTGTTCTTGACGGCCATGACAGCTATTACCGGACGAGATTTTGAGAAGGCGATCGCAGCTAGTTCAAAAGTTCTAGCTATTCGGGGTAAAGTGTTGCCAGCAACCTTGAGTGATGTCCGTTTGTGGGCTAGATTGGAAGATGGCCGTTTTGTGGAAGGAGAATCCAATATTACCGAAGCTGGTGGCAAAATCAGTCAAATTGGCTGTTTTCCTGAAAATCCTCCCGGGTTACCTGCTGTTTTACAAGCAATTAGTGAAGCTGACTATATTGTAATGGGGCCTGGAAGTCTTTATACCAGTATAATTCCTAATCTTTTGGTACCAGAAATTAGAGAGGCTTTAGCTAAGGTAAAAGTTCCCCGGATTTATGTTTGTAATATCATGACTCAACCTGGAGAAACTGATGGTTATAGTGTATCTGATCATATTAAAGCTATTAATCGTGTTTGTGGGCAACGGATATTTGATGCTGTTTTAGTGCAACGAACTTCTCCTTCTGATGTAGTCATCAAACATTATGCTAAAGAACAATCTCACCCTGTATTTTTAGACAAAGAAGATGTCACTAAGTTAGGATGTCGTATTGTTTTAGCTAATATTATGGATGAAGAGGAAATGACTGGAAAAGTGAGTCATCATCCCCAAAGATTAGCTAGAGTTTTATTCCGTTGGTACAGCAAAAATTAACAATATAGCAATAAGAAATGATTCATGAGATATTTTTTCTTATTTCCTGTTCCCTTATACTCACACTTAATTTTCACAACTGATAACTGATTGCTATATGTTGTAAACTAAAATGTTTATTAATACCGAACCTTTTAATGACCGGGGACAAAGGGGAGAAAGAATAGTATGGAAGCAAATTAAACAAGCATTTTATCAAAGAAAATGTCTAATTTATTGGCGTTATCCTATCTTCCCACTACGGGGAAAAATACGGAAAGAAGCTGATATTTTAATAGTTGATTTTGAGTTAGGGTTAATCATTATTGAAGTTAAGTCTTTATTGATTGATCAAATTGTTACTATTGAGGGACATTCTTGGATTTATAAAAACTTTTATAATCCTAAAGGAAACCCTTATCAACAAGCAGAAAATCAATTATTTTCTTTATTAGAATATATTAATCAAGAACCCAGTTTGTCAAATAAAATTCCAGCAAAAGTATTAATTGCTTTACCTTTTATTAGTTCAAAACAATGGCAAATAAAAGGATTTAATAAACTGGTTAGTAACCCTCCTATTCTTTTTCAAGATCATTTACTTTCATTAGAAACTATCCAAACAATTATTCAGCAAACACCAGCTATTAACGTCGGTAAAAAAATCAATAATTATCAATGGAATTTAATTCTTAGTATTCTCTCAGGAACACCTATTTTATGTCGAGATTTACATCAAGTTTTAGGAAAAAATAATAGTAAAGGTAAACTGATACAAAGTTTGAGAAAATATATTTATCAATTTGACTTACAACAGGAAAAAATTGCTAAACAAATACCTACAGGTTTTCAACGAATACGAGGTATTGCTGGTTCGGGAAAGACAGTTTTACTGTGTCAAAAAGCAGCCATTATGCACCTAAAATATCCTCATTGGAAAATTGCTTTTGTTTTCTTTTCTCGTAGTCTTTATGGAGAAATAATAAAACAAATTGATCAATGGGTTAGATATTTTAGTCATCAACAACAAACATACAATATAAATAATCAACAATTACAAGTTTTTCATGGTTGGGGTTCTCGAGAACAATTAGGATTTTATCGCTTCCTATGTCAAGTAACAAAAGTTGTTCCTTTAGGAGTTAATCAAACCACATTTCAACAACCATCAGAAGCATTAGGAGAAGTCTGTGTTAACCTCTTAAATCAAACTGCAATTCCTCATATTTTTGATGCTATTTTAATCGATGAAGGACAAGATTTCATGGTTAAAAATTGGCTTTATCAAGGAAAACAGCCTTTTTATTGGTTAGCTTATCAAGCATTACGTCCTGTTGATGCTGTAGATATCAAACAAAAAAGATTGATTTGGACTTATGATGAATTACAGAGTTTAGATAGTTTAGAAGTTCCCCATCCTAGTGAAATTTTTGGTCAAGCATTAGGTAATATTGTCACAGGAAAATATGACAACGAAATTAATAAAACAGAGATAATGTCCCGTTGTTATCGTACACCTCATTCTATTATTATTGCTGCCCACGCTATGGTAATGGGATGGTTACGTACCCAAGGAATATTAACAGGAATAAGCGATAAAAAAGATTGGCAAAGTTTAGGATATGAAGTGCAGGGAGAGTTAAAAGAAGGCATAAAAATCACAATTACCAGACCCTTAGAAAATTCCCCGAACCCTTTACCTAAAACTTGTCAAGAGCCATTAATTAAATTTAATAAATATTTATCAAGACAACAAGAAATTAGTGCTTTATATCAACAAATTTATCAAAATTTACGTCAGGATGGACTCAGGCCAAGTCAAGAGATTTTAGTTTTGATTTTGGGTAATTATTTTGACTCTTTTCGCTTACAACAAACCACTGCTAATTTTCTGATTAGACAAGGGATTGATATTTATATTCCAGGAACTAAAAAATGTAATGATTTAACCCAAGAAAATACCCCGTCATTAACGACAGAATTTAAAAATAATCCTAATCAATTTTGGTATGAAGGGGCCATCACAATATCTCGTATTCATCGCGCTAAAGGACAAGAAGCAGACATTGTTTATATTATTGGATTAGATAACATTGCTAAAGCAGAAAATAACTTATTATTTCGTAATCAATTATTTGTTGCAATGACGCGATCGCAGGGATGGTTAACTATTAGTGGAATTGGTAATTATTCCCTATATCAAGAATTAGAAAATGTCCTCAAACAAAAAGATAGATTTACCATAACTTATAATACTCCAAAACAAAGAGAAATAATGGTTACAGAAGCAGCAGAATTATTACAAAGATATCGCTTAGGAGAAAGAAATTTTCAACAAGCAGAACTTTCTAACATGAATTTACAACACCTCAACCTAGAAAATATTAACCTCATCGCTGCAAATTTATCAGGGACTAATTTACAATATAGTAACCTCAATCGTGCTAAACTAATAGCAGCAAATTTAGAAAATGCCAACCTCAAAGGAGTTAGTTTAATTAAAGCTAAATTAATCGGTGCAAATTTAACCAATGCAGACCTAACCAACGCAGATTTAACAAATGCAGACCTAACAGATGTTATTCTCAATAATACCCAAGGAATTATATAATTATACATGATCAATTAATACAATAAATCAAGATATTAGGTAAAATTAAAACAGTGAATGCCTCATAATTATAACTGGTTACTGATAACTGTTCACTGATAACTGTTCACTGATAACTAAAACAACCTTATGACTTTAAACGGAGATAATCCTTTTCTTAATCTTAATTACGAACCCGCTTTAGAAAACTTAGGAGAAGACTACTACGATCAAGTATCAGCAGCAGAATTTCCCCAACATATTTTAAGGTTTCGTAACGATGATTTATTACCCCAATTAGGGTTATCATCCAACGATATAGATGACCAACATTTTATCGAAGCTTTTGGCAAATTTCAAGGAATTAGACCCTTTCTTGCCCTACGATATCATGGTTATCAATTTGGGCAATATAACCCCTTTCTCGGAGACGGTAGAGGGTTCCTCTATGGACAAGTTAGAGGAGTAGATAAAGAATTATACGATTTTGGTACCAAAGGGTCAGGAATAACCCCTTATTCTCGGGGTGGTGACGGTAGATTAACCCTAAAAGGAGGAGTGAGAGAAGTCCTCGCAGCAGAAACCTTACACAGAATGGGGGTCAAAACTTCCCGTTGTTTAAGTTTAGTAGAAACTGGAGAATCTTTATGGAGAGGAGATGAACCCTCTCCCACTCGTTCTTCTGTTATGATTCGTATGAGTCGTTCTCACATTCGTTTTGGTACATTCGAGCGTTTATACCATATAAAAAGACCAGATTTAATCAAAAAATTATTAGATTTTGTTATTGATATTTATTATCCAGAAGTTGACTTAAATTACCCCGATTGTTATGAATTATTTTATCAAGAATTAGTGAAACGTCACGCCCAATTAACAGCGCAATGGATGGCAGCAGGGTTTTGTCATGGGGTATTAAACACAGATAATATGTCCATTACAGGGGAAAGTTTTGATTACGGTCCCTATGCTTTTATTCCCATCTATGACTCCTCATTTACCGCAGCTTATTTTGATTATTCAAAACTCTATTGCTATGGCAATCAATCCTTAATTATTCGCCGTAACTTGGAGATGTTACACGTACCCTTAATGACCCTTCTTTCTCCTAGAATTTTAGAAAGATGTTTAAATGATTTTGATAACTATTATCAAACAGCTTATACTCAAGAAATGTTGAAAAAATTAGGTATGTTTGGTTTAGTTGAAAACGGAAAAGAGTTAGTAGATGTAACCGTAGATGCTTTAGAAGAAAGTAAAGTGAGTTACCATCAATTTTTTCTTGATTTAATGACCGAAATTAATCGAGGTTGGTGGCAAGATGCAACAACCATTTTAGAAAATAAGAATTTAGCAGAAGTTCACTGGAAAAATTGGCGAAAATTTTATTTTAAAACCCTAAGAACAATCTCCCCAGATGAAATAGATAAAATCAGAGAAACCATCAATCAATTTAATAGTCAAATCCCCTTATTAAGACCACAAATTGAGTCAGTATGGGAAGCGATCGCCAATGAAGATAATTGGCAACCTTTTAATGAATTAATCAACAAAATTAAAGCAAAATAATCAGGGTTTGATGGTATCAATTATAGCAAACGTAGTTATAATAATTATGATTCAACAAAATAAGGAGAATAATTGTGTTTCTCGATGAACTACAACCCGTTTTTAAAGAATTGATCCAGCAACCCCTGGCCTTTGCTGGAGGACTACTTTCCGGCGCACTTAAGCTACAACTATCAGAAGATCCCTTAAAAAGTTGGCTACAAGAACAGGGAATGACCGACTTTAACTATGCTGATGAAACCACAGATAACGGTAGTGGTCCACAAACCATATCTATTGATTAAGATGCGGGGAATTAGGGAAAAAATAATAATATTCCTTCCCTAACTCTCCACACTCCCAGTCTCCCAGTCTCCCCAAACTCCCCACACCCCCCACACTCTCAGTCTCCCCTGTTACTTTCGTAATCAATTAGGGAATATTAGAACTGGATAACCGAATGAAGGTAATCTCAACCCCTTTTTGTATCTGCTCGGTCAAAGTCCATAAAGTGACATCGGTAAGAGTGAATGAGCTACTGTGTAAACCCATCTTGCGCCCAACCCAAAAACCCCAAAAATGTCGCAGTCTGTCAATCTTGCGGTTCTGAACTGCTATTAAACAAACGTTATCAACCTCTAGGTATTCTAGGAAAAGGTGGCTTTGGGGCTACTTTTGGGGCGGCGGATCTTTCCCTTCCAGGCAATCCTATCTGCGTTGTCAAACAGCTAAGGCCCTCCACTGATGACCCCCAAGTATACAAAATGGCCAAGGAATTATTTAAAAGAGAAGCGGCCACATTGGAAAAAGTAGGAAATCATCCTCAAGTGCCTAGATTATTAGATTTTTTTGAACAAAACAAAGAATTTTATCTGGTTCAAGAATACGTCAAAGGATACAACCTTCATCAAGAGGTTAAGAAAAATGGGCCTTTTACCGAGGCAGGGGTCAAACAATTTTTAACAGAACTCTTACCTATCCTAGAGTATATTCATTCTCAGAAAGTCATTCACCGTGACATCAAACCAGCTAACCTCATCCGCGCTCAAAAAGACCGTAAACTGGTATTAATTGACTTTGGAGCGGTAAAAAACCAAGTTAATTCTATGGTTGCCAATAACGCCCAAACAGCCTTTACCGCCTTTGCTGTGGGAACCGCCGGTTTTGCCCCTCCCGAACAAATGGCTATGCGTCCTGTTTACGCCAGTGATATTTATGCAGTGGGTGTTACCTGTGTCTACTTATTAACCGCTAAAACCCCCAAAGATATTGGTTGTGACCCAGAAACCGGGGAAATTGCCTGGGAACCCTACGTGGATATTAGCGATTCCTTGGCCAAAGTTCTCAAAAATATGTTAGAGGTATCGGTTAGACATCGCTACAAGTCAGCCGAACAAGTCTTAGATGCTATGGCCATGGCCCCTTATGAACAGGGGATGCAAGATAGCATAACCACTATGATAACGGGTTTCAAGACTTCCAGTAGCCCATCAAATCCCAATTCTTCGGTGAGTACAGGGCTAATCAGTACCTCACCTTCGACGAGAAGTCGGGGAAATACAGTTTCTTCGGTTTCCACTAAACTCAATCAACCTATCTCTACTGGCGTTAACGATGGAGGTGCAGGTGGCGGTGGAGGGGGTGCAGCCGCACCAGGAAGTGTTTATAATATAGCTCATGGAGGAACTTCCACCCGTCGTCGTGGCCGTGGAAAAGGCACTTATTCTGATGCAGCACAAACTAACAAAAAGAAGAAAAAATGGCGGGAAAAAACCTTATTAGAAGCTTATAATAAAGGCCGTCGCGATTTTGCTCATCAGGAATTAAACGAACTCAATTTATCTAAAGCTTTTTTACCAGGAATTAATTTTTATGACTCCAAATTAAGTCACATTAATTTACAAGGGGCTGAGTTATGCCGTGCCGATCTTGGTAGAACAGATTTGACCCAAGCTGTGATGAAAAATGCTAATCTTAATGAAGCTTATTTGGGCTACGCTAACTTAAATGGAGCGGATTTAAGGGGGGCTAATCTTTGTGGAGCTAACCTGACTTATGCTAACCTACAAGGGGCTAATCTTTGTGGGGTCGATCTCAATGGTGCTAGAATTACCGAGGCTCAATTATCCGTGGCAAAAACAAATTGGCGCACGGTTATGCCTAGTGGAAAACGAGGTTTTTGGTAGATTTTTTCTGGTTAATTTTTGTCAACATAGACGTAATATCTTGAGAATAGCTTTTTTACATCATGTTTTAGATTGTGTTGCATAGTCATTATTAAGAATTGACGTTTTTCTACAATTAGCATAGAGTATAATGGGTATTGTTTGTGAAAGTCGAGATACAGATGAATTTTACAGTTGTTATTCCCACTTACAATGGTGCAAAGCGTCTTCCTTTAGTGCTGGAAAAACTACAATTACAAACCAGTGTATGTCATCTCACCGGAGAAATCCTTGTGATTGATAACAACAGTGACGATGACACTGCTAATATTGTTAAAACCTATCAAAAAAATTGGTTATTTTCTTGGCCTTTAAAGTATGACTTTGAACCGAGAAAAGGATTAGCTTTTGCTAGACAAAAAGGAGTAAAAGAAGCACAAGGAGAATTAATCTTCTTTATTGATGATGATAACTTGCCAAAAAAAAATTGGATTTATGAAGCCTACCAATTTAGTATAAAATATCCAAAAGCAGGAGCATTTAGTGGCAAAATAGTGGGAGACTTTGGGCAGAAAACTCCTGATAATTTCGGGGTAATTTCTCAGTTTTTAGCAATTAGAGATCCTGGACCAAAACCTTGTTTATTTGAACCAGAAAAATTAAGACTACCTCCCGGTGCAGGATTAGTGGTTAGACGACAAGTATGGGTTGAAAGTGTTCCCTTAGACTGTAAACTTATTGGTCCTCAAGGAACAAAACCAATGAGAGGGGAAGATTACGAGGTACTTTTATATATCTATAAAAAGGGTTGGGAGATTTGGTACAATCCTAAGATGATAATTTATCATCTAATACCCAACGATCGCCTATCTAGGGAATATTTACTGCCGTTAGCCAAAGAAATTGGCTTAGCTACTTGTCAGTTAAGAATGATTTTAGCTAAAAATTGGCAAAAACCTTTGATTTGGGTGAGGACAATCTTGGGTAATTTGAAAAGAATCTTACTGCACTTACTTAAATATAAATCTGAGGTTAATAACAACTTAATTTCTGCTTTTGAGTTACAATTTTATTGGGGAAGTTTTCTCAGTCCTTTTTATTACTTAAAAACAATATTTAACCCCAAATAAATACTAATATAACTATGCACAACACTAACTTATTAGTTTCTGTAATTATTCCTACTTATAACCGAGGTTTTTTAATAAAAGATACCATAGAAAGTGTTATTAAACAAAGTTATAAAAACTACGAACTAATTATTATTGATGATGCTTCTACAGATAAAACTGCTGATTGGATCTCCAAGAACTATCCCGAATTTAAGTTGATTAGAATGCAAAAAAATGTAGGTAATGCAGCAGCTAGAAATATAGGAATTAATGCTAGTAAAGGTGAATTTATTGCTTTTTTAGACCACGATGATCAATGGTTGCCTAATTATTTAGAATCTCAGGTTAAACAATTAGAATTTTTTCCAGAGGCCGTGCTTTCATACTGTAATTACTTTGA
>JBFRWO010000190.1:0-7856 GCA_051439625.1 Crocosphaera sp.
ACCATCGAAGAAATAATAGAACCAGAAACAGAAACTCTTGAGTCCACTAAAACCATCGAAGAAATAATAGAACCAGAAACAGAAACTCTTGAGTCCACTGAAACCATCGAAGAAATAATAGAACCAGAAACAGAACCTCTTGAGTCCACTGAAACCATCGAAGAAATAATAGAACCAGAAACAGAACCTCTTGAATCAACTGAAACTATTTATATTCAAGAGAACACCCAAGAAGTGATTGAAACCGAAGGAAAAAACCAAGAATATCTAATTGAAACCTTAAAACAAACGATAACAGGAGAAAACAACGAACCAGGAGACCTCGAATTAGATAGTTGAGACCTTTCTGACCAGAAAAAAATAAAAGTATAGTTAAAATTCCTAGCTTTTTTCTGGGAACTAAATTATCCTGAAAGGTGTCAATAGACGATTTATTCAATATAGTTTACCCAATTAAGTTGGAGTGAGGTCATGGTGTTTATGAAACACTCACATATGTTAGCAGGGTTAGCTCTTGGCTTATCCCTATTAGGAATGTCTCCTGCTCAAGCAGAACCCGCACAAAAAGAAGTTCTCATCAGTCAATTAGCGGGTCACGAATTAGAAGATCCCATCGACGTTTATCGTCAAGACTGGTTAGACTTTAAATTCGATGACTATATCATCGGTCGTATTCGTGGCGTTACCGGAGATGTGGCTCAAATCCAAATCATTTCTGCTGGTATCAGCCAGGATGCTCACGTTCGAGTAACTCATGATGTAGGTTTTACCACCGGAGAACGTGATGTTTGGAAAGTGACTGCTCAAATGCCTCATTTATGGCCTAATTTGGTAGCCGGTTCCGATGTAATCATGAAAGTTGTTGATGGTGAATTCGTTATCATCGGTGACAAGCGTTCCTACTACCGCGCAGAACAAACTTATGCCCGTCCCTATTGGGTATCTCGTTTAGATTTACGGGAAGTCCCTGAAGTAGTACGGACAAATATTAGTTGGGAACGTCCTGACGTAAGTTTACCTCCTATGCCCGAAAATACAGTTGAAATTGCCCCTGCTGAACCTGTACCTGGTATGTGGTAAGGTTGGTGTAATCAGGGAGTTAGAGAATTTAGTGACAAGAGCAAAACTTAATTATTGGTAAAATAAAGGCGGTACTCAGAGAAAGCTTGTCAGTATCGCCTTTAATTATCATTTTGTACTACCCTCAAAACCCCCTTGAACTACAATATCCACCGTTTCTGGGTTCTTTCTTGAAAGAGATTGAGGCAGGATCGATGATCGCGACTAAAATAGAAAATATAGACAGAAATTAAGTGAGGCGGTTTGCCCTGTGGTTTCTTCAATAGAAAAAATAACTTCATCCTTAGCAGAAACACCCCAACGCTGTACAGGGGCCTACGCCCTCATTGATAGCTTAGTCCGTCACGGCGTTAAACACATTTTTGGCTACCCTGGGGGAGCCATTCTCCCCATCTATGACGAATTATACCGAGCCGAAGCCAGGGGAGAACTTCAACATTTCTTAGTGCGTCACGAACAAGGCGCGTCCCATGCAGCCGATGGTTACGCTCGGGCCACCGGTAAAGTGGGAGTCTGTTTCGGTACCTCCGGGCCTGGGGCAACCAATCTGGTCACAGGGATCGCTACAGCACATCTCGATTCTATCCCGATGGTGGTGGTAACCGGACAAGTGGGACGAGCGTCCATTGGTAGCGATGCTTTCCAAGAAACGGATATTTTTGGCATTACTCTCCCTATCGTCAAACATTCCTACGTGGTACGCCATGCCAAGGATATGGCTAATATCGTGGCCGAAGCTTTTCATATCGCCAGTACAGGACGGCCTGGCCCTGTGTTAATCGATGTACCAAAAGATGTGGGACTGGAAGAATGTGACTATATCCCGGTTGAACCCGGTCAGGTTAAATTACCTGGATATCATCCCACGGTCAAAGGGAACCCCCGTCAAATCAATGCTGCCCTATCTTTAATTGAAACTTCACAACGTCCTTTACTGTATGTCGGTGGTGGAGCGATCGCCGCTAATGCTCATGTGCAAATAGAAGAATTTGCCGAACGTTTCCAGATTCCCGTAACCACGACGTTAATGGGACTTGGTTCCTTTGATGAACATCATCCCCTATCGGTAGGAATGTTGGGAATGCACGGCACCGCTTACGCTAACTTTGCGGTGAGTGAGTGCGATCTGTTGATCGCTGTGGGAGCGAGATTTGACGATCGCGTAACCGGAAAATTAGATGAGTTTGCTTCCCGTGCAAAGGTGATTCATATGGACATTGATCCGGCGGAAGTTGGTAAAAACCGAATGCCTAATGTTCCTATTGTGGGCGACGTGCGTCAGGTACTCGAACAGTTATTACAGCGATCGCGGGAAATAGATGTTCCTCTGGATACTCAGAAAACTCAAGCTTGGTTACATCGGATTCAGGTTTGGCGCGAACAATATCCCCTGGTTGCACCCCATTATGAAGATACTATCTCCCCTCAAGAGGTGATCGTGGAAATTGGTCGTCAGGCACCTCATGCTTACTACACAACGGATGTGGGACAACATCAAATGTGGGCTGCTCAATTCTTAAATAATGGGCCTCGTCGTTGGATTTCTAGCGCCGGTTTAGGAACAATGGGTTACGGGATGCCGGCAGCGATGGGTGCTAAAGTTGCTTTACCGGACGAAGAGGTAATCTGTATTAGTGGTGATGCTAGTTTTCAGATGAATCTGCAAGAGTTGGCTACTTTATCTCAGTATGGTATTGCTGCGAAAACCGTGATTATTAACAACGGTTGGCAAGGAATGGTGCGTCAATGGCAAGAAACCTTTTTCGGTGAGCGTTATTCCTCCTCTAATATGCAGTCAGGAATGCCTGATTTTGAACTGTTGGCTAAGGCTTTCGGTATCAAAGGTATAACTGTTACAGAGCATTCTCAGTTAGCTGATGCGATCGCTGAAATGTTGGCCCATGATGGTCCTGTTTTAATGGATGTTCATGTGAAACGGGATGAAAATTGTTATCCTATGGTTGCTCCTGGAAAAAGCAATGCCCAAATGTTGGGACTTCCTGAGTTAAAATCCACAACTGTTAAGACGGAATTAATCCGTTGTAGTTACTGTGGTACTGATAGCCCTGTGACTAATAAGTTTTGTCCAGAATGTGGCACCAAACTTTAATTGATGGGGAAACAGATGACAAAGTTAATCTTCTCTGTTTCTCCTTATTTTATTTTTTCATTGCTAATTCTTGTTGCTGGAAAAAACGATTAAGTGCTTTTTTTTGAGTTTTTAAATATTTTGGAATTGAATTAGAAGCCATCAATTTCATTTCTTTATTGTCAGTGGAAATAAAATCTAATGGTTCGAGATAAACTCGATAAGATGAAACCGCTTCATCATGAGTTTTAAAGCTACTGTGTAACCCTTCTGTTTCTTGAGTAAAACAGGCCATTAACATCTGTTTAGCATCCTCAATGGAAAATCCAAATGAAGGCGATCGCAGTATGGTATAAATAGGGAAATAAAGAGCCGGATCGTACCAAAAAATACCATTCACCGCTACGGAAACATGGTAATGGTCTTTTTGACACCCTCGAATCCCTAGATTGACTATTTGACGTTCAAAAGCCGTTGGGGGTTTAAGACAGTTAGTTACATCATGGGACAAAATCGTAGAAGTATTAAAGTGAAAACTTTCGTCTAAAAAATGGTAATAAGAAATTTGGCTAGGAATAGGGGGGGGTTCTGGATCAGGATATTTCGTGTGAAAGTTACTTAGTTTGTGTTGAACTAGCTTCCCATTCAAGGTACGAATCCCTCGAACAGTAAGGTATTGACAAGCTAAAAAAGGATTAGCTGCTGAAATTAAGCCAAAACAATTTAGTTGAACCCCTTTCCACCAGTTTCTGAAACGATTAGTATCAGAAAAAATCATGGTTTCCCGAAATAGCGATCGCATGGAATAACTAAACACTCGTTGTCCAAACAATTTTTCTTCTACTTCATCAATTACCGTACGAAACGCATGAATATGGCAACGTTCTTGTGAAGTTTCTAAATCTAAGGTATCACAAACTAACCGAAACCCTTCCAGAGAATAAAGTCCAGCAGCACTGGTTTGATTAAAAAAGATTGTAGCAATTTCTGCTGAAATAATTTGTGAGTAATAAGCCACCCAATAAAGTTGATTCAATAGAACTTTTTGAGATTCACTAGCCTGTTCCCATAATGGTGTACCATAAAGCAAAGAAAATTCAACAGGATTCCAATAGGAATTACAACAGCTTTTATAATTAAATTGTTCTGCTAGTTTATTCAAATCTGGAGTATGATCGGTGTGTTTAGCCCGTCGATAATTTAACGATAATTTTTGGACTATTTTACTGTCTTTTTCTAATAGAGATGATGGCTTAAGAGTCTGCATAAGTTACGTCGCTCAATCGGATTAAAGTTAAAAGTTACTGAAGACATTGAGTCGCACAATAAGCACGAAAAGAACCTTGTTCTTCTAAGGATTGTAAAATTGAATGAGGAACCGTTCCTATCATCAGTGATTGCAATAGCTTTAAACGGGTGTTGCTAGAGAATTCTGTTTGCAATTCCTCTAAAATTTTGCTTTTATCATTAATAGATAAGTAACCTAATCCTTGTTCAATTGCGTTTAATAATCTTTGTGGTCCGATTTGTATCATGTAGAGAAAATAGCTCAAAGCGGAATGAATTGCTTCTAAACTTTCCTGAGAATAACGATCATAAGAACGTAACTGAGTCACCCCTAAAGCATGATGTCGTGATTCAGACTCAAGGAAGTTCTGCAAAACTTTTTTTAGGGAAATATCCTGACAGTTATTAGCTAAAGAACGATAATGGGTCATTCCCCAACCTTCAAGAACAACTTGCACTAATGTAATGAGTAATGGCTTATCGGAAGATTCTAATAAAGATGATAAATAGCCTAAAAAAGCATCGTTATGAAAGACAGGGGGATGACTAAAAAAGTCACTAATAGCCCCTAAATGGGTGGCTTCATCGGCAGCAAATAAGCCATATAAAAGCCGTTCTTCAAAGGTTTCTGAAAGAGTGACCATTTTGGCCATGTAACCCACCCCCGCTTGTTCTACCCAATAGATTTCTTCTAGTATATCTCTATTAGCAATGGTGAGAATCTCTTGTTGCTGTTCAGGGGTGGCTTCTTGGAAGCATTTCACCCTATCTAAATTAAAAAAAGTAGCATTCCAAAACAGAGTTTTAGGGTTAGAGTATGAATTCTTATTTTTTTTAAGGGCTGCTTGAAGAATACGCTGCGTGGGATGCTTTAACTCAAGATGAGATAAATTAAAACCACTAATTTTTTGTTGATTGTTGTCCATCATATTAATTGATTGGTTGAAAATAGTTAAGTTATTTAGCTATTTTTGTGAATATCGATTGAATTCCAAGAACCCCAAGTTAACGCTTGTTGATGTTCTACATGATGAATAAATTCAACAATAGATTGATCAGCCCAAATCGGTGTTTTCAAGTTAAACTTAATTGTTTTAAAAATTTGGGTATCTCCTTTAGCAAAATAATTCCCCACTAAAGCAGTTACGAAAAGCACTAACTGATTGAATAGCCAACCCAATAAACCTGGACGACGTTTAGTCATCAAAATAGTAGCTCCTTCCGTTTTACCATTTTCTAGCATTCGTAGAGCAAACATAATATAAAAGTGCAAAAAATCAGGGCCTAGGGTTACCGTTCCTACACTTCCGTACCAATAGCACATATTATAAGTAGCTTCTTCTTTATAAAGAGGCTTAATTAAACGAACCAACCAAGAATCTTCTCCCCCTTTGGTAATGTTATTAAAAGTAATCACATTGGGGTTCATAATTTCAGATTTAAACTTAATTTCTACGGGAAAATTATGAACAGTATTAAAGTGATGAGCATCGATCGCATTAACCATTACCACGTTGGGATGACATTCCTTAACAAATATTTTACTGACATGAGCATCCACAACTTCCTGTTCCAATTCGGGGGCAAAAGGAAGGGGTAATTTAGGTTCGGTTCCGGTCCATAACCAAATCAGACCATAGGCTTCTTTAACAGGCCAAGTTTGTAGTTTAATGGGCAAATTTTTCTCTAAACGGGGAATTTCTGCACAGTTACCATCGGCGGTGAATTTCCAATTGTGAAAAAAGCAACGAAGACTCTCTCCTTCTACGGTTCCCTCTGCTAAATGCGCCCCCATGTGGGGACAGTAAGCATCCATAGCAACGACTTTTCCGTGAATGGTACGGTAAACAGCCAAGTTTCGTCCCAACAAAGAAACAGCTTTAACTTGACCCACTGGTAAATCACGGGAGCGCAATAACCAATACCAGCCTTCAATAAAGCGGTCGGGATGGTTAAAAATTTGGGTTTTGGGGCTTGTTTGAATCATGTTTAAGAATAAGTCAGGGCAAATGGCCGAGATAGCTCCTGTTTACTATTCCAGAGGCGTAATCCTGCCTTTGTTAAATTAGCTTTCGAGACTTCCGTTAAGCAAACTAACTCATCTCCTTGGGAATGATTGGGGTTTTTCTTGAGGAAAAAAGCAACATGGGGATCTTTGAATTTTTCAAGGGGAATTTCTCCCAGATGAGAACGTAAAGTTTGCGGTTTGGGAAACCTGACAATACCTTGAGAAAGAGAATAATATTGTTGAAACTTTGTTTGAGCAACATGATGGATAAAATCAAGCATCTCAGGAGAAGTTTCGTCGTTATAGTGAGGATAAAAGCTATTCCAACAAATACTTAAAAATCGATAAGTACGATAGCCCGAAGAAATTAATAACCAGTAAAGTTTTTTTGAGCTTTGTTGATGAAGGGTTTGAATGGTCTTTATCCATGCTTGAGCTAAAGCGGGACTAGACCAGATAGAAGGATCGGTAATAGTATCTCCAGAATAAACAATTCTGACTGATTCCCCTTTAAATTTTGTCTCATAAAACTCCAGGGTAGAGAATCCTTTAAGAACTTGTTCTTCCCTTAGTAAAATCACCCAATTTTTACTGCTTAAATCTTCTTCAAATTGTCTGCGAGTGACTCCGATAAAATGACTCTCTAACAAAGAAAACATTTCATCTTTTTCTTGATACAGTCTATCCACTGGGACAAGTAATCTTTCAATCATGGATTTATCCCTAATTAACCTTGAATGAAAGCAGCAGCTTTTAATTGTTATGCTCCTTCATTCTTTTATAGCATACCCAATCTTTCTATGAGTCGTTCACCTGTTGATAAATTGGCTAAAAAAAATACGATACACAGTCTTACTGGTAGACCTTAGCATCGTCTATACTGGAATGTAGATTTTACCCCAAAATTTGGGAAGTATAGAAATATTATTGATAATAATTTAGGTGAAATGAATTATACTGTACGTTTTTCTAACCAGAAATTTCCTCCAATTCAGATTAAAGCTCATGAATCTTTAGCAGACCATTTAACAACAGAAAATTCCCCTGTGTTATTTGGTTGTCGAACTGGGTTGTGCGGAACTTGTTTAATCGAAATTATCGGGGATGTTCCTTCTCCTTTGAAGGAAGAAGCTGAAGTATTGGAAATTTTAGCACCGAAGAATCCTCGGGCCCGTTTAGCCTGTCAAATTGATTTAACCCAAGACATTATTATTAAATCTGATGCAATTTGATAATTTTTGGTATGTAGTCGCTCAATCTACACAATTAACACCGCAGAAAATACTGAGTCGTCAAATTTTAGGGGAATGGTTGGCAGTTTTCCGAGGAAAAGATGGTCAACCTGTAGCCTTACAAGATCGTTGTCTTCATCGTAACAGCCGTTTATCTTTT
>JBFRWO010000191.1:0-4928 GCA_051439625.1 Crocosphaera sp.
GTCTTCCTAAACGATATGATCTCGATTCTCTAAGTCGATCATATCGCAAGCAAGCTGAGATGCGGATTTATCCCATCTCAGCTTAACCGCTTAGAATCCAGGCGGTTTTAACCCCTGGAGAACTCAATTTAACTGATATTATCCTTAACATAACCATTATGCTTGTTGCAGCCTGGAAGGCTGTGTTACTGTATTTAAGTAAGAACTAGAACCATGAAGAATTTAATCGTTGCTACCAGTAATCCAGGTAAATTGCAAGAAATGCAACAATACTTAACAGGATTAAACTGGAAATTACAATTAAAACCCCCTCAACTGGAAATTGAAGAAACCGGTCAAACCTTTGGAGAAAATGCTATTCTTAAAGCCTCCCAAGTAGCCAAAGAATTAGGGGAATGGGCGATCGCTGATGATTCTGGATTAGCCGTTGAAGCTCTTAATGGCTCACCAGGACTGTATTCTGCGAGATATGGTACTACAGATGAAGACAGAATTAATAGAGTTTTAAGAGAATTAGGAGACAATGAAAACAGACAGGCCAAGTTTGTTTGTGCCATTGCGATCGCTCGTCCCGATGGTTCTGTTGCTCTAGAAACCGAAGGTATTTGTACTGGAGAAATCCTGAAAACTACTCAAGGAACCGAAGGGTTTGGTTATGATCCCATTTTCTATGTTCGTCAATATCAACAAACCTTTGCCCAGATGACACCGGAACTGAAACGAGATATCTCCCATCGAGGTCAAGCTTTTGCCCAGATTTTACCGCAATTAAAAGAATTATCTGCATAATTCAGAGGACTTAGACAAATCCAAGTCCCCAAACAGTTTAAATCGCTTCGAGATTGCTTTCTCCAGTACGAATGCGGATAATTTGTTCAACAGGAGAAACAAAAATCTTGCCATCTCCAATTTCTCCTGTACGTGCTGCCCCTATCAGCTTTTCAGTCACCATTTCCACATCCTTATCCTCAACAACAATTTCCACCTTCAATTTTTGCAGAAATTCCACCGTATATTCTGAACCGCGATAACGTTCAGTTTGTCCTTTTTGCCGTCCAAACCCCCGAACCTCAGAAACTGTCATACCAACAATTCCCGCATTGACTAAAGCGATCTTTACTTCGTCTAATTTAAAGGGGCGGATAATCGCTTCTACCTTTTTCAAAGTGGGTTACTCCTCGTAATCTAGGTTTACTCGTGTCTACTATAAATATAGATTCCTACCCAGTTGCCCATAAACCCTAAGATTTTTAAGCATTCATGAGTATTGATCCTCGCAAAATAGAAACCCAGTTAAAACACCCATCTTATCCCCTACATATTTTCGATACAGTCACCTCCACCAATCAAGTGGTTTGGGACTTATTGGCAGAGGGAAACCCTTTCCCTGTGATGGCGATCGCTGCTCAACAAACAGCAGGAAGAGGACAATGGGGTAGAAACTGGGTTTCTGCTGTGGGAGGACTTTATCTATCCATCGGTCTAAACTTGCAGATAACAGCCCAAAATGCCCCCCATTTAACCCTCTTCAGTGCTTGGGGTATTGCTGAAAATCTACGTAATTATGGGCTACCTGTAAAGTTAAAGTGGCCCAATGACCTTATTTTACAAGGCAGAAAACTAGGGGGAATTAAAAGTGAAACTCGCATTCAACAAGAGATAATTACCCACTGTGTGATTGGTATTGGCATTAATTGGTGTAATCAAGTCCCAGATCCAGGGATTACCATTCAATCTCATCCCAAACCCCATGATATTGACAGTTTAGAAACCTTAGCGGCCATTACCATTAATGGAGTTTTTCGGGGTTATGACTATTATTTGAGCAATGGAATTGATAATTTACTGAAAAATTATATAGAAATCTTGGATAGTGTCGGACGTAAAGTTATCATTGAAGGGGTGACAGGAACGATCGTCGGTGTTAGCACTCAAGGAGAGTTAAGGGTTTCTTTGCAGGCCCCAGGGTCCAAAACCACCCTGAAACTACCACCAGGAACCCTATCCCTTGGTTATGCACAAGGGGAGGAGATGACCTAGCTCAATGACAATTAACAAGAGGAAGGTATAAGATTATGCAAGCGATTTATATTCCCCACTTACTCAACGCCCCCAATAGAACCCAAACCCTTCTTTTTGATGATTTTATCCCTGAATTAGAAAGTTTAACCCCCTTTCGTGGAAAAATGACGGTTCGTCACGGAGGAACTTTTTTGGAAGTAGGTGTTAAAGGAGAAACCATTATTACTTTAACCTGCGATCGCTGTTTACAACAGTATAATCGTCGTCTTGGTTTAGATACTTCGGAAATTATTTGGTTAGATAAAGATGCAGAGTTACCGCAAAATTACCCTCAGGAAAGGGAAGTTTCTTTGGAAGATTTATCAGAAACTTTGTCCCCAGACGGACATTTTGATCCTCAAGGTTGGCTTTATGAACAATTATCTTTGGCGGTTCCTTTAAGGAAATTATGTGGCAAAGATTGTCAACCACCAACGATAAAAACCAAGGAAAATAAAGCAATAATTGATAGTCGTTGGTCTGGTTTAGAAGCGTTAAAACGGCAATTACAAAATTAAACAATATCCCGTCCTTAACGACGGGTTTAAATTTGTTTTACGAAAGTTAAATCAAGGTCAATAATGGAGTATAAATGGTGAATAAAATTGATAATATCGCTGTTTTTGGTGGGACTCATGGTAACGAAATAACAGGGGTTTATTTAGTTAAAAAGTTTATTGAAAATCCTCATCTTATTCAACGTTCAACTTTGAAAGTATTACCTTTTTTAGCTAATCCTCAAGCGATTAAATTACAACAAAGATATGTTGAAACGGATCTCAATCGATGTTTTGCACCAGAAGATTTAGAGAATTTAGATACTATTCTCTATGAACAACTCCTTGCAAAAAATATTCATAAAAAAATTCAGGAAAATCAAGTTGATTTTTTAATTGATCTCCATACTACAACGGCCAATATGGGGTTGACTATTATTCTTTCTGATACTAACCAGTTTCATCTAGAATTAGGTAGTTATTTAAGTTTAATTGAGCCTAAAATTAAAATACTACACTATGCTTCCGCTCAAAAAAATCAATTATTAAGGAGTAATATAGAACTAGGAATAACCCTTGAAGTGGGTTCAGTTCCTCAAAATGTTTTGAATGCAGACTTATTTATGAAAACTGAAAAAATTATTTATAACTTATTAGATTATTTAGAAAAGTATAATCAAAATAAAATTGAGAAGAAAAGTCATAATTTAGTTTTTTATGAAGTGTTTCAAACCATTGATTATCCAAGGAAAGAAGGCGATATAACAGCTATGATTCATCCTAATTTACAATCTAAGGATTATCAACCCCTTGATCCTGGTGATCCTTTGTTTATTACTTTTGATGGGGAAACCATTCCCTATGAGGGAAATGCTACAGTTTATCCTATTTTTATTAATGAAGCAGCTTATTATGAAAAAAGTACCGCTATGTGTTTAACAAGAAAACGAGAAATCCCAGTAACATTTAATTAAGGTCACACTGGTTTTCCTATTGTCTTTTAATAATACCGTTCTAGTTAAAGAGCGGGTGACGCGATTCGAACGCGCGACATTCACCTTGGCAAGGTGACGCTCTACCACTGAGCTACACCCGCATTTTCCAATGCTATACTCCAGTATTGCATAGGATTACTACAATGTCAACCCTCAATCAAAGAAGCACGACGCTGATCCAACCACTGTTGTAAAATAATCGTAGCAGCCAGGCGATCGACTAAGCCTTTATTGTGGCGGGAATACTTTTTTTGAGCCTTTAAGTGCGTTTCTGCTTCAACAGATGTCAGTCGTTCATCTATGTATTCTATGGGCAATTCTAGGGCTTTGGAGATGCGTTTAGCGAACTTTTGGACTTGTTTGGCCTGAAACCCGATGCTTCCATCCATACGGTAAGGAAGACCGATCACTAATATCTGTACTTCCCGTTCCTTAACCAATGCTTGTAACTTTTGTACGTCTTGAAGGAAAGATTGACGTTCAATTGTGGTTAACCCTGTAGCAATTAATCCCGTTCCGTCGCATCCTGCTACCCCAATGCGTTTTTTACCTACATCTAAACCCAGTGCAGAAATTCGCTGCATAGCATAATTAATTAACAATAACACTATTTTAATTTAATATCATATTAGATAATCAAAATCATATAAAAATTATCCATTTTGACTTTTAACTAGAGCCACTCCATGAGAAGTACCTAAACGGGTTGCACCTGCTTCTATTAAGGCATAAGCTTGCTCTAAAGTTTTGATTCCTCCTGATGCTTTAATACCCACTTTACCCTCAACTATTTTACTCAGAAAACGCACATCCGATACTGTTGCACCCCCAAACCAACCGCTACTGGTTTTTAGATAGTTTGCTCCTGCATCCATACAGATTTCTGCTGCTAAACGTTTTTCTGTATCTGTTAATAAATTAGTTTCTAAAATAACTTTAATTGTTTGCCCTGTTGCTTCACAAATAGCAGAAATCTCATTATAAATTGCCTCATAATTTCCTGCTTTTAATAAGCCTAAATTAATCATAATGTCCAATTCAGTAGCACCATTCTCTGTTGCTTCTTGGGCTTCATAAAGTTTAGTAGATGAAGTATTTGCCCCTGTTGGAAACCCAATAACACTACAAACATTAATCTTTTTATCATAAACTAATTTAACCGCTTGAGAGACAGCACTCGGGTAAACGCAAACTGTAGGAAAGCTAAAATATTGCGCTTCTTTACAACATTGTTCTACATCTTCTGGCGTAGCAGTTGGTTTGAGTAATGAATGATCAATATAAGTAGCAATATCAATGGTTACATCTTTTTCTATCATCTCAATATTCCAATAATTTACTTAACTTGTAAATTTTAAAACATAAAATAGCTAAT
>JBFRWO010000192.1:0-12897 GCA_051439625.1 Crocosphaera sp.
GTGCTAAGTCATTCATAAAAGAATCTAGATGAGTTTTAATTAATGAGGGGTGGTCTTTGATAATGGATAATTAATTTTCTAGAGTTTTAGGGACTTTTAATCCTAATAGAATAACTCTAGCAAGCATAAATAAAGATAAGGCTAACCAGAGTAAATTACTATCATTATAATGCCAAGCAATGGTAGCGACAGGAACAAACCCGACAAAAGTTGCTCCTAATGCTGTATTTCTTAGCATAACACCTTCCGCTAAACCGATAAAATAACCGTCTAAAATAAAAGCAATTGAACCGAAACCAAGAACTGGTAATAACCAGATAACATGAGCGTTTAAGGAAGGGAAAATTTCTTGATGATTGGTTAAGAGTCCGAATAAAGTTTGAGGGAATATAATTATTATAGAAACTGCTGCTAATGCGAACATAAAACCGATAATTCCTGATAATTTTAGTAAAGGTATTAACTGTTTTTTAGTTCCTTTTCCTTTAAAGTTTCCTGCTAAAGATTCGGTGGCAAAAGCTACTCCATCGATAAAATAAACCACTAAAGAAAATATTTGTAATAAAACAGAATTTTCCGCTAACGTTAATGTTCCCATAGCAGAACTAATATTAGTGAAGAAAGAGAAAGCAGATAGGAAAATCAAAGTGCGGATAAATAAATCACGGTTTAACATGAAATTGTCTTTCCATTGTTCCAATGAAAGCATTTCTCTAACCTGTTTAAAATCTTGCCAACTAATATCTTTGCTCACCAAAAATAAGCCAATTAAACACATAATAATCTGACTTAAAGAAGTAGCTAAACCAGCCCCACCACTTTCTAAACCCCAACGAATAATTAATAAATAATCTAAGATAACATTAGCACCATTTCCAATCAAAGAAAGCCATAAAACTTTACCGCTTTGTTCCTTTCCTAGAAACCAACCAATTAAAACAAAATTGAGCAAAACAGCAGGTGCGCCTATAATACGAGTATCATAATAAGCCTGTGCGGAGGCTTTTACCAAAGGTGCTGCACTAACTAAACTAAACCCTATCCACCTTACAGGATACTGTAATATTAAAATAATTATGCCTAAACTTAAGGCCAACAATCCATTTTTAAGTAAAACTAATAAGACTTCTTGAGAGTCTTTTCTTCCCATTCCTTGAGCAGTTATTCCTGTTGTGCTAGTGCGAAGAAATCCCAAGGCACGATAGAGATAATTAAAAATAATAGTAGCTAAAGTTACTCCAGCTAAATGATGAATATCTTTTAAATGTCCCAAAAATGTAACACTAAGTAAACCTGCAATGGGAACCATTAAATTAGATAAAATATTAATAGACGCTAACCGCAGAAAACGCCAGGAAAAAGAAGGCAAATTTAACAATTCTAGACAACGATTTTTATATACTTCTAGATTAATTCTTTTAAAAGAAGATTCCATTATATTTACTATAAGTAAAACTAATTTAAGCTTTTATTTATTGTTATTATATTAACATTAAATAGGGGTCAAGAATTCTTGACCCCTAGAGTAAAGGTAGTTAAATAATTAAGATACCCCTTGTAATTGTGCTGTTTTCACTGTCAACTCCAATAAGCGATCGTCTCGATATAACTTAACCCGTAAGTTAGCATCGATCCCAGCTTTTTCGACAATTTTTTGTAAATCGGTGCCATCCTTAACTGGTTGTCCGTTAACGGCTATAATCACGTCTCCACGGCGTAATCTCGCCCTTTCTGCTGGACTGTTAGGGACAACTTGTACCACTAAAATTCCATCTACCTCAGCAACAATCATGGGAGAATTGGGATTGCGATTGTTTTCCCTGGCGATTTCAGGTGTTAAATTAAGCATTTGCACCCCAATATAAGGATGAGGGACTTTTTGACCAGAAGCTAAGATTTCTTTCAAGGCTTTGGCTTTATTGATGGGAATAGCGAAACCAATACCCATCGCATCGGCGCGAATAGCGGTATTAATGCCAATCACTTCCCCTTTGCTATTTAATAAAGGCCCCCCAGAGTTCCCAGGGTTAATGGCTGCATCTGTTTGGATAAAATCAAGGCGTTTATCAGGGATACCGGCTTTGGCCGCAGAACGACCAATGGTACTAATAATCCCCAAAGTTACCGTATTATCTAAGCCCACAGGGTTGCCCACAGCGATCGCCCAATCTCCTACGTTAAGACGGTTGGAGTCCCCTAAAGGTGCTACTGGTAGGGTATTTCCTTGAGGTTGAATGGCAACCACGGCCAAATCTGTCACCTCATCGGTTCCTTGGACTTGCCCGTTGAAAGTTCGTCCATCTTTGAGAGTGACCGTTACTTTATCGGCACCATTGACCACGTGAGCGTTGGTCAGAATAATACCACTATCATCAATAATAAAGCCAGAACCCTGACCGCTAATCCTTTGTTCTCTGGGTGGTTGAAGCTGTTGGCCAAAGAAGTCACGGAAAAATGGATCGTCAAAAAAAGGATCGATTTGTCGGGTCACAACTGTTTCTGTATCGATACGAACTACCGCCGGGCCGGTTCGAGTAACGGCAGCAGCCACAAAACTATCAGCAGTGATCTGACCTGGCGTTTGGGCTAAGTCGGGGATGGGAATTGCTTGGGACGATAAAACGTGAAACCCCCCAAAATCAAGAATTATACTCAAAAAGAGTGTTATACTGCCACTGACGAGCAAACGTAGACATTTTCTCAAGTTCATAACGCTTAAAAGATTTGATTGTTATGGGTAAAAGTTGGCAAGAACTAGATTATCCTTAGTCTAAAATTTTTCTGCTTTGTTGAGTTGATTTATCTTAATTTTGTTATTGTTAAGTTAAGTAACGATTATTAATCTTTTTATAACTTTCCTATGGCTGTTTCTCCTGACGCACAGTTTAAATCATCTGTCAAGCCCTCAAGAAAAAATGATGGGAGGTTAGTTCTCAAACTACTCCCCTATATGCGTCGTTATCCTCGGTTATTATTGTTATCTGTTAGTTTATTATTGCCTTTATCCATTGCCGGGGCGATTCAACCTCTGATAATTGGACAAGCAGTTTCTTTGTTGCGTCAGGAAACTACTTGGCCTTTTTTGGAAAAATTATCCTTAGACAAAGGATTACAATTTTTAATTGTTTTATTATTAGTAACAATTATTGTTCGTTTAGTTTGTACATCTTGTCAAGGATTTATTGTTCAGAAACTAGGACAGAATATTACCGCAGATATTAGGGACGATTTATTTAACCATGTTCTTTCACTGGGAAGCAGTTTTTTTAATCGAACCCCTATCGGGCGTTTAATTACCCGTTTAACTAGCGATGTTGAAGCGTTGGGAGGTGTTTTTGCCAGTGGTGCAATTGGAGTTATTAGTGATGGTATTTATATCCTGCTAATCATTTTTACCATGTTTACAGTTCAGGCACAATTGGCCTTAATGCTGTTATCAATGATGGTTCCTATTACTGTATTAATTGTCTATTTTCAGGAACAATATCGTAAAGCAAATTATCAGTCAAGAGAAAAATTATCAGAACTTAATTCCATGTTACAAGAGAATTTATCAGGAATTAATGTAGTTCAATTATTTCGACGAGAACAGTTTAATAGTGAGTTATTTCGTGTCATAAATAATGATTATCGTCAGGCTACCGATAAAACAATTTTTCATGAATCTGCGGTTTCTGCTACCTTAGAATGGGTTAGTTTAGTTGCGATCGCTGGAGTTCTTGGCTTAGGTGGTTTTTTTATTGGTAATGACACTATCACGTTTGGAACTTTGTCTGCCTTTATTTTATATGGCCAACGTCTTTTTAACCCTTTACGTCAATTTGCGGATAAATTCACTATGTTTCAGGCAGGTTTTACCGCTATTGAAAGGATTAGCGAGTTAATGAAAGAACCCATTGAAATTAAAGAAAGTGATAAAAATATTCAATTTTTAGACAGCAAAAAATATCAAGATAAAATTGGAGAAATCTGTTTTGATAATGTTTGGTTTGGCTATAAACCTGATGAGTTTGTTCTCAAAGATTTAAACTTTACCATTTCCCCTGGTGAAAAAGTAGCCTTGGTTGGTCCAACCGGTGCCGGGAAAAGTTCAATTATCCGTCTTCTTTCTCGTCTCCATGAACCAACAAAAGGAAGAATTCTTATTGATGGAGTAGACATTAGAGATATTTCCAAGAAAGAGTTAAGACAATATATAGGAATGATTTTACAGGAGAGTTTCTTATTTGCAGGAGATGTAAAAAGAAATATTACTTTAGGTGAAAATTACTCCCTAGAACAAGTACAAAAAGCAGCCAAGCTAACCAATATCAATCATTTAATTGAAGAATTACCACAAGGTTATCATACCCAGTTACGAGAAAGAGGAACCAATTTATCCGGGGGACAAAAACAATTATTAGCCTTTGCTAGAGTAGCGATACGCAACCCCCATATTTTAGTATTAGATGAAGCCACAGCGAGTTTAGATGTGCAAACTGAAGCATTAATTCAAGAAGCTTTAGAACAATTATTAATTAATCGAACAGCAGTTATTATTGCTCATCGCTTATCAACTATTAGAGATGTGGATAGAATTTTTGTCTTAAAAGAAGGGAGAATTATTGAGTCAGGAAATCATCAACAATTACTCAATCAAAAGGGTTTATATCATAGTTTATATCAATTACAAATGATGGGATACGAGCAAATTACAAGCAATCAATGATAACTTGAGAAAACAATGCTTTATCAGCAGTTAATTAATTCTTTTTTCCGCATTTCTACTCTTATCTCTGTAATCAATATAACCCGACGCTCTTTTAACTACTCTGATTTGTTTTAAAAGAAAACTATTTAATTGTTTACATCAAAAAAAGCTTGTTATAAAACTTAATACAGGATAGTACCTTTGCTCAAATTAGTAGGTAAAATTGAAGAGATAATGCTCTAAATTTGAGTTATGACAATGGAAAATAAGGACTTGAGGCGTTTATTTTTTAAGTAGACACAATGGCTACAGATTTTTACTCTCCACGATCATACCACAAGCCCGTAACTTCGTTGCTTATTGAGAGTAATTTTCACAAATTAAGATATGTAAATGGCTTAATTGATATAAATTTTTTAGCTAAAATTGTATGTATTATAAGTTTTCCTGATTAAGGTAACCAAATCATCTAAGAAATGATTTCTAAATGACATCTTAAGATAATAAGGTGGACAATCAAGAAACTGATTTCCAAGGGATTATAATAGTTAAAAGACTTGCCGACCCTACAAAGTTGATTGCGATATTATCATATTTGTATGAGATTATTATTGTTGTTTTCTTGAGGTATTTTTACCATGAAACGATTGTTATCTATGTTATTAATGAGTGCTGTTTTTACAGTTCCCAACACAGCATTAAGCATTCCTCTATCACCGTCTTTGCTACTGTCTCAGCAAAATAAACAAGAGCAAATAACACAAAAAATTCAAGTTGCTTTTCCTGACTTTGTTGTTGTTTCGTTGAAGTCAGGGAATAGGGTAACAGGGAACTTTCTTGATTTGAATAACCTTAGTTTAATTATTAGTTTTAAAGATTATGTTGCCGGTATTCCCTTAAATGAAATTCAATCGATTGAGTTTAAAGATCAAGTGTTGATTCCTGCTAATGAAAGCGTTATGTGTCAACAAAGTAATAATCAATGTCGTCGAGTTCCTTTGAGTCAAAATCAAGAACAAGAGGCAACAATTATGGAGAATATTCCTTTTGCTAGTTTAAGCTTATTCCAAGGTTCAAAAACCGCTTTATTAACCATTCCTGAACAGTCAGAAGAAGAGAAAAGCGAAAACATAAATTATTTATCTAATGAGAATATTCATATTATTAACTCCCTAGAAATAGACGAGTCAGGAGAACTAATAACCATAAGCTTGATTCCTAGTGAGCGGTAATCAAAACAAGAGTATAATGCTGTTCATTTTAGCTAAAATTTGCGAAAATAGAAAAGTATCAGTTATCAATTAACTACCATGCAGTCCGTTGATGTTACCACCTTAACCGCTATTTGTCATGATCTACAAAGCCATTGGCTACCGGCTAAAGTTGAACAGGTTTATCAGAAAGATACCCACACCATTTCTATCGCTTTGCGTACCCTAAAAAAGCGTAGTTGGTTAACTATTTCTTGGCATCCTCAAGCGGCTAGATTATGTATCGGAGACCCTCCACCAAGAACCCCCGATACTTTCACTTTTAGCGATCAATTACGTCATCAATTAAATGGCTTTGCACTGACTGGTTTAAAGATGATTTCTCCTTGGGAAAGGGTTGTTAATTTACAGTTTGCTAAACGTCCAGGAGATGAACCAGTTTGGCATATTTATGTAGAAATTATGGGTAAATATAGCAATGTTATTTTAACAGATAATAAACAGCAAATTGTTACCGTTGCTCATCAAGTTAATGCCAATCAATCGACGGTTAGAACAGTGCAAACAGGACGAAAATATGAACTACCTCCTACTTTAACAGGGACATTTCCAAAATTAGAAGAGCAACAAGAAAGATGGCAAGAAAGAGTTGCTTTAATTCCTGGTTCTATCAAAAAACAATTATTAAATAGTTATCGAGGTTTAAGTCCTGTTGTTGCTTCTTATCTTATCAAAGAAGCTGGATTAAAAACAGAAAAAACTACAGAAACTTTAACAGAAATAGAGTGGAATAAATTATATAAACTATGGCAAATATGGTTACAAAGTTTTCACAGCAAAAATTTCACACCAGGCCATACTGAAGAAGGTTATACTGTTTTAGGTTGGGGAATAATTGGTCAACATATTAATATTCAAACATTGATCAATGATTATTATAATAAGGAAATTAATCAAGGAAAATTCAAACAATTAAAACATCAACTACAACAAAAACTAAAATCTTGCCTCAAAAAACTCTATAGTAAAGCCAATAATTTTCAGCAAAAAATGCAGCAATCCTCAGAAGCAGAGGAATATCGTCAAAAAGGTGATTTATTAATGGCCCATTCTTATCAGTGGGAACCAGGAATGAATTCCATGACTTTGAAAGATTTTGAAACAGAAAAACCCATAAAAATAACTTTAAACCCTGAAAAAAATGCTATCCAAAACGCTCAAATTTTCTATAAAAAACATCAAAAATTAAAACGGGCAAAAGATGCAGTACAACCTTTATTAAAAGAAGTCCAAGAAGAAATTAATTACTTAGAACAAGTAGAAGATAGCTTACAAAAAATTGATAATTATCATTCCCTAGAAGACTTGCAAACCCTGCAAGAAATCAAAGAAGAATTAATACAACAAAATTATTTACCATCTCGAAGCCAACAAACCCAAACCATTCCCGATGAATCTCAACCCTATCAACACAAAACCCCATCAGGGTTTGAAGTCTGGATCGGTCGTAATAACCGACAAAACGATCGCCTCACCTTTCGTACTGCCGGGGACTATGATTTATGGTTTCATACCCAAGAAAGTGCCGGTAGTCATGTCTTATTGAGACTTGAACCCGGGGCTAAACCCAATGAAGCCGATCTTAATTGTGCTGCTGACTGGGCTGCCTATTATAGTCGCGCCCGTCAAAGCGAGCAAGTTCCCGTGGTCTATACAGAACCCAAATACGTCTATAAACCCAAAGGAGCAAAACCCGGTATGGTTATCTATAAACGAGAAAAAGTGCTTTGGGGAAAACCACACAAGATACCATCCTATCTAAAAAATCAAGTTTAAGACAAATATTTTAAATATTGTTTACAAAAATTCGTGTCTGATGTTACAATTCATCTATAGAAATCGACTGGTTAGCAAGTTTGGGAATGCGCAACCTGATTTCCTCAAAGAACAACAACAATTTAAACCCCGTTCTTAAGGACGGGGTTTTAGGTTATCCAGCGATCGCGATCGCTGGTTTTTAATTCTTTATTTTTCATAATCATAATAAACTTTCTTCACAGTTTAACTATGATTGAGAAAGTAGGCTAAATTCTCTCTGCTTAATTCCTTTGAGGTTCAGATTACGGATGTCAGTAACTTTTCAAAAGTAAATAAAGTGAATTAGGATGAAGAAACAGGTTCTTAGTAGTATAATTGCTCTCTCTTTGGGGTTATTTCCCTTTCAACCCTTGCAAGCAGCATGGGACCGTCCAACTATAGCAGCCGTCAGCGATGGTCTGGATGCCTTTTGGGGTGAAGTTTTACGACGTTTAGGGATTAACTATAGCTATCCTCTTGTCTATTCCCACGGAAATGTCCAGTCAACTCCCTGCGGCCCTGCCATGATAGCTCATTATTGTGCCAATTCTAACACTATTCATCTAAATATGCAGCAGATCAATAGATTAGTGGCACGAGTGGGGGACTCTGCCGGTTATTTTGCCTTGGCCCATGAATATGGTCATTCTGTCCAGAGACAT
This sequence comes from Crocosphaera sp., assembly GCA_051439625.1. Taxonomy (GTDB): domain Bacteria; phylum Cyanobacteriota; class Cyanobacteriia; order Cyanobacteriales; family Microcystaceae; genus Crocosphaera. The sequence goes on from JBFRWO010000192.1 coordinate 8,421, forward strand.
CTGGGTATTCTCGACAAAAACCTTCCTATTGTGGTGATCGAGTTACAGGCCGACTGTTTAGCAGGGACCTTTTTTAAGGTTAGTGAGGAACTAGGAATCTTAGAACCTGGTGATTTACAAGAAGGCGCAATGACTGCCATGATGGTAGGGGACTATGACTATAAACACACCAATCATCATGGAACTCCTGAACAGCGAGGAAAAGCATTTTTGAGTGGTTTTAATAACCCTCAATCTTGTTTTCAAGAATACTAAAATTCTTATTTCAACCCCGTCGTTAATGAAGGGGTCTTATTGTGTTTTATTTATCGGGTAACTGATATTGAGACACAATTTTTTTTGCATAGTCAGGCACATGATTTTCTAACTTTTCTGGGTGGTTGCGTTTCACATATAAATAATTACGAGTAAAATGAGAATCAATGGAAAAACGGGCATATTCTAGACCTTTTGGACCCACTTTTTCTATGACAACTCCCATTAATTTAGCAGCCCACATCGGCAATGTTACTCCTTGATCGTAAGCGGGAATACTTTGTTGTACTGCTTGCTTTCTATTCCCTTGAGAAATGACAGGTTTGGTGTTAATTTGGTCTTCTATTAAAGCTAACATTTCTTTTCCTGTATCATTACGAACCATGATCCATTGCCAACCAAACTCCGCCCCCATATAACCCACAACTAAATCAGCTAAAGAGTTAACATAATCAAAGCAACTCATACAAGAAGGGGCAAAAACATCCTTTAATTTGTTAGTTTTTAAGCCAAAAAATGGTACTTTTTCAACCGAACCATCCTCGTGTTTAAAATGTACTCGAAAATCCTGCATCAACTCATAATGAACCACAGTATCAGGAGAACGACTGGTAGTTTCTAAGAATTTTTGTAACCCTTCACGGGTAACATTATCTACACAAGGAGTTCCCAATACATAAAGTTTCTCTAAACCTAATTCCTTTTCCACCGAACGTAAAGCTTGAATTTGACAGCCAACCCCAATAACTAAAAGACGTTTTAAGTTAGATTGTTCGATTTCTTCTAAGATAGATAAATTAGGAGATAAAGTCGGTTTATTTACCCTAGCAGCCAAAACTTCCTCAGAAGTTCTAGCGATAACAGGCATGGGTTGAAAGCGATCTTCTTTTGTATTTTGCACACAAACCACTCCCTCCACTAACCCCCGTTCCAACATTTCACAAGCAAGGGTACTAACAATTCCTGTCCACTGTGCGCCTTCAATTGGTACTTTTTTTCGTGCCGCCATCATCTCTTGATGAACCCCAAAATACCAGTCATTTTCATCATCTAAATTGCGACTTTTTCCGTGGGCAATTGTTTCTAATTCAGCAATTTGTTGATTAAGAAAAGCACAAGCTTCCTTGACATAATGAATATAATATGTATCACATAACCCACACTCACTACAGAGTTCTTTTGCGGGACGACGACTACCAGGTTTAAGGGCTTTTGCTTTGTTATGAGGGTGAATAGATGTCATAGATTAAAGTCTTTCTTAAATCAAACTAATTACAGAGAACAGAGAACAGTTATCAGTGTATATTATAGAAGATAAGAACCAATTTTGTAATTCACCCCTAACTTATTTTTTCTTTTTGTAAACTAATGTAACAAATTCTGGGATAGTTCTTATTTTGTGCTTCAAATTTCCCTTTGATTTTAGCTATAATATTGAGAGGTTGACAAAGTTAAAACATCCCTTAGCTTCTTTTATAATTGCTGCTATTGAAGACTTAAAAAATAATCAAAAATAACTTATTAATCATTAAAAACTATGCTTATAACTTCTTCAAAACCCATTACATTAAAAGAATTTTTGTCTTTACCAGAAACAGAACCAGCGAAGGAATATATTAGCGGAAAAATTATTCAAAAACCAATGCCAAAGGGAAAACATAGTACAATTCAAACCGAATTATCTACCGCTATTAATACTACTCTAAAATCAAACAAAGTTGCCCGTGCTTTTTCTGAATTAAGATGTACATTTGGCGATCGCTCCATTGTTCCTGATATAACTATCTTAAAATGGAATAATATTGCTCGTGATGATAACGGAGAAATTGCCGACTCATTTTATACCGCACCAGATTGGATCATTGAAATTTTATCACCCGAACAGAGTCAAACCAAAGTAGTCAAAAATATTCTCTATTGTTTAGATAATGGAACAGATATAGGATGGTTAATTGATCCTAATGATAAATGTGTATTTGTTTATTTTTCCCAACAAAAACCCTTGCTTTTTGAAGCAGAAAACGACATTTTACCCGTCCCTAATTTTGCCAACTCCTTTAATTTAACTGTAGGAGAATTATGGGATTTTTTAAAGTAATAATCAAGCAAAAAAAACTATCTTAACGAGTACGTAACTCAATAGTATCTTCTTTAATCACCACATCATAATGACCATAAAAAGTCTGTCCCAATAGACCAATGGGTAAAGAAGGATTAATAGCCACCGGAAGATTAGAAGAAGTTAGTTCCCCTGCTTTAACCGAAGACACCGTAGTCAGACCAATAGGAACCACACCCCCTGCTGTTTGGGAAAGTGCCTCTCTTTCAGACTTTAAACCAATAGTCTGAGCCATATCCGTACTAACAGTAATACCACTCGCGCCGGTATCAAACAACATTTCAAAAGTATGTTTTCCGTTAAAGGTGACATCCACCACAGGAATACCAGACTCTCTGCGTTTGATAGGAACAGTGAAAACTCCCGTTTGCGGGGAAACAGTGGGTTGAGAGGTATTAGAACGACCACTACCACAAAGATGACCCAGATCGATATGTTGACCATTGGCCCCTTGTAAAAAACAAGATTGTTGGGCTTGAGTGGGCAGTAAAGAGGAACCTAAAACCATTCCTGTGACAAGAAGAGTGCTACTAATAATTCTTTTCATAATAATGATGACGAATAATTGCTAGAGGGACTTATAGTTTAATTTGCCCAAAATGAGTATGACATCCAACACAATACCTTATCTTATAATTATTCCTTAACCGTAATTAGTATCACATTTAACCAGTGATTATAATCACTTTGTCCATAGCAATTTTTCACAGACATTGGGGAATACTGATAATAAAATCTATTGTAATCTATTGTAAAATTTTTAAAGAAATGAAAATTACTCTTACTCTCTTTACAGCCCTTGTTTCCAGTGGTTTAGCCATGGCCGTTCCAGCTACTGCACAAGATTATTCCAGTAGCAGTCCCCGTAATGTCGATAACTGTGATTATGGTAATTATCTGGTTAATAATAATGGTCGTTGTGTTGATTTATCTGGAGATGATTCCAACCGTTACAATTTTTATGAAGCAAAATTTTTGACCGCTTTAAAAAAAGCAGGAATTTCCATTAGTTATGAAAGTTGCGATGCAGGTGTTTTAGGGTATTATCAGCCCCATTATAATAGAATGACCATGTGTCAAAATAATAGAGAAGATTATAACCTTTATATCGAAACCTTAGCCCATGAAACCTGGCACGTTGTTCAAGACTGTGCTGCTGGATTAGATAATGGAAAAATCGTTCCGATTATGAGTACTGATGCTTCTACCTTTCGCTCCATTTTATCTAGTTTAGGTTCAGCAGACTGGGAAAATTTGAACCTATACGATCCCGAAGATTTACCCTACGAAGGAGAAGCATTTCTCATGGAAAAACACCCTGATAAGGTTTTACAAGCGTTAAATGCTTGTACGAGTAGTCGTTAATGGGAGTTAAAAGCGATCGCACCTACTAATAAATTATTAATTGATCAATGCGATCGCTAAGATAAAATCTGTTGTTGAATAATATTTGCAATTTTCTCTGCTGCCCCTGGTTTTCCTCTAACTTCTAATAAGCGATGATGAATTTTATTTAACTCCAAGGGATTTTCCAACCAATCTAACACCAACTCCGCTACTTTCTCCGCCTTCAATTCTCCCCTCAATTCCGGTACAATTTCTTCTTTTGCCCAAATATTAGGCCAAGCAAATAAACGACCAGTTTTCACCACTCTCGCATTAATCAATTTAGCCAACTGACTACCCACCAAAGGTAAATTGGCTAAAATACCAGGAATACCGTCCCAAGTTCGCATAGCATCCAGTTGCTGGGTTGGCAATAGCACGATCATAGGAATACCTAAAGCACCCAACTCCGCAGTATTAGCCCCCACTGTGGTTAAGGTTAAACAACATTTCTGCAAGGGTTCATGTGCCGGAAATTGACTAATTAGTTCTACATTTAACCCTGTTTTCGTCCGTAAATAATATTTTTTATTTTCTTCCCTTAATTGTCCACTCACGCCCCCCATTTTCATCACAAAAGGATTATAATCAGGGTCAGCAAAGCGAACTAATGTTTCTATATCTATAGTGGGTGCGATAGGTAAAATAAAACGAGTTTGAGGTTTCTGTTGATAAATATATTCAGCAATAGCTAAGCAAAGTGGAACCCCTTGAGTT
>JBFRWO010000193.1:0-4256 GCA_051439625.1 Crocosphaera sp.
TTAAAATGTAATCCTTCTAATAATGCTCCATTTTGAGCTTTTCCTAAAACACTTAAAACCCCTGCTTGTCCAGGGTTAATCACAACAAATGAGTTGAAACTAATTACTACTAATAACGCAGCAATAATACCACCCAATAAGGGTTGCAAACTTGGGGCTGATTGACGACTCACAAATCTTTCTCCTTAATCCTAACCTAATTTTGATTTTAGCGGTTATTGGCCTGTTTATGTGACGAACACTAACCAGACTGAGTTCAGAGTTCGGAGTTCGGAGTTCGGAATTCAGATTTGGTTTTTTTAAAAGTTTTTTATAAATCTTTTTGTATCGAACTTAGGTAACCAAAAATAGGGTATATATACACTTAGACTGTTTCTTAGCCTACCGTTACTTTCTTCAAAATGATACAAAAAAGTAGTATGCTTTGTCAACCCCCATTTTTACGTTATTCATTTTTGCTGATTTATTATCATTGTGAACATTTTTGTGAGATTTTGTATTCAATGTTACTATTTTTTAGGCAAGTTAAAGCATAATAAATACAAATATAATACATAATTATATGTTTATTTAATTAATAGTTATAAAAAACTAGAAGGTCTTTAAATTATGTTTTATAGCAATTTTTATTTGCATGGATTACAAACTCAAAGAAAAATACTACCCACCCTCACTAAACCGAGATTTTGATAAACCCAATTGAAAACTGCTATTAAAAATACTGGGGGAAGTATTTGGCTTAGGAAGCTTTAATTTGCACAAAAATAGGTGTTAGCATAAACTAACACCTATTATTAAGATATAGCAAACGCCAGGGCAGTTAGGACATTTTTTCAAACTCAAATCTAATAGCAGCAAGATTTTGACCTCCTGCCTCCTGCCTCCTGCCTCCTGCCTCCTGCCTCCTGCCTCCTGCTATAACTAACCTTTCATCAGGGGACGACTAACAGTAGTGGGAAATATTTGTTTAAACATAAATTGACGTTCTTTGGGTGATTTTGGTCCAAAGTTCCAGAGACTTTCGTAGAAGAAGAAAGAAACACCAGCAAACTTTTGATTACGGGTTGCTTTTACTTGGTCGTTGATACGCTGCATGGGAACGGGACGACCTTTTAAACCAGATAAAACCCCAACAGCAAAGGGGATACGTGCTTTCGCTTGTCGAACTTCGGGTTGATTAATTTCCCTTTGAAAATCTACCATATTTTGCCGATAAACTTGTAAGATTAATTCTTCAACCAGTCCTTTTCTTTCCCAACCAGACCAGTCTAAAAGAAAACAATTTTTTGAGAAAGTTTGAGGGTTAGGAGAAACGGAAACCATAATATTAGGTTTGACTGCTTTAACTGCGGCAAAAACTTCTCCCATATATTCGGTAATTTTTTTTGCTCTCCAGTTATTCCATTCTGTCCAAGCTGCATCTTTAGCTAAACAATTATTACGTCCCATTTTTAGATAACTAGGTGTAGCCGGCGGACGTTTTCCATTATGTTCTTGTTGATAGAGTTGCACCGTAGCATCATCATAACCAAAGTCAAAGGGAATACCGAAATGATCATCAACTTGAATACCATCAATGTCGTAATTAGTAACAATTTCGATCAATAAATCTGTTAAAAATTCTTGAACTTCAGGGTTAAAAGGACTTAACCAAACTCTTTCGTGGGTATTGCCTTCTAACCACATTGTGCTGTTATCTTGTCGTTTAGTTAACCAGTCTGGATGACGTTTCGCTAACTCTGAATCTTTGGGTGCCATAAATCCAAATTCAAACCAAGGAATAACAGACATTCCTTTTTCATGACCTTGTTCAACGGTTTCTTGAAGAACATCTCGACCCTGTAGGCCAGGTGTGGGGTCTAAATTTTTTCCGACAACGGATTGAGCAACTTGAGAAGGATATAAAGTATAACCCCAATTCCAAACTGTAGGATACAAGGTGTTAAAGTTAAGTTGAGAAAGGGTATTAATGCTTTCGGTTAGGGTTTTTGCGTCAAATAAAACTTCACTATCAACATTAGTCAACCACACTCCTCTAATTTCTGCTGGTTGCTCACGAGACTGGGCAGAAAAAGGAAGAGTAAAGGGAATTAAGCTTAAATAGATACCAAAGCAAACTAAAAAAATAATCCAACTTTGACGACCCCAACGACTACTAAATTTAACCAGTGCATTAGCACTTTTATCAAATAGGTTTTGTTTCATAATTTTCAGGTTTAAATTAACCCATGACTTGTTCTATAGCAGGAAACAGAGGGTAGAATCTTCATTCTTTGACACTATCACCGTTAAGCTAAGCTGTAACGGGAGATTCTTAAATTCACATTTAAGAGTTCCTGCTTCACAGATTGGTAACTAGACGTTAGCACCATTATTGCGCAACAGTAGAAACCCAAGTTACGTCTACAGGAAAATGTCATTATAAATAACTATTATAAATATGAAATTTCAAGAAATCGTTGAAAAACTAGGTTCTTTAGTCACTGAACATAGTTTAAGCACTGATAAAGATAATAACCCCGATATTATAGGTGTTGCTGCTGTTATTGAAGCCCAAGAAAAACAGTTAAGTTATATTGAAGGCCCCAAGTTTGCTGCTATGGTTTCCAAAACGGCTGCCAGTGCCTTGATTTTGCCCCGTGACGAAGGTTTACAGCAAGAAGCTACCAAAAAAGGTATTGCTTGGTTAGCGACCCCAGAACCCCGTTTAACCTTCGCTCACGCCATTAAATTATTTTATACACCCTTTCAGCCAAGCCCTAATATTCACGAAACCGCAGTCATTGATCCCAGTGTTATCCTGGGCAAAGATGTTTATATTGGTCCCCATGTCATCATTCAACAGGGGGCAAAAATTGGCGATAATGCTTGTATTCAGGGGAATGTTGTCATTTATCCCGAAGTGAGTATCGGCGATCGCACTTTACTCCATGCTAATTGTACCATCCACGAACGGGCGCAAATTGGCAACGACTGCGTTATTCACAGTGGTGCCGTTATTGGTGCGGAAGGGTTTGGCTTCGTTCCTACCCGTGAAGGGTGGTTTAAGATGGAACAATCCGGTTATGTGGTTCTGGAGGATGGGGTAGAAATTGGCTGTAATAGTGCCATTGATCGCCCGGCTGTAGGAACCACTCGTATTGGTCGTAACACTAAGATGGATAATTTAGTGCATATTGCTCATAACTGTCAAATTGGAGAAAATTGTGTCATGGCCTCCCAAGTTGGCTTAGCTGGAGGTGTTACCTTGGGTAAACGGGTTATTTTAGCTGGACAAGTGGGTATTGCGAACCAAGCTAAAATTGGGGATGGGGCGATCGCCACTGCTCAAACGGGTATTCCTAATGATGTGGCTGCCGGAGCAATAGTTTCGAGTAGTCCGGCAGTTCCTAATAAGTTATATTTAAAAGCTTCTGCGATTTATAAAAAGTTGCCTGAGATGTATCAAACCTTGAAACGGTTACAAAAAAAAGTAGAAGAATAGTTTCTTTACGCTAATTAAACCAGAAGAATTTTATGTCATCAGTAGCCAGAAAACTTGGTTCAGTTGAAAATCTTTTTCATATCATTCATGAATTTGGTGGGATGATAGATGTTAACGTTGCTCGCATCGAAGGGGATATACAGCCTAATATTTTAGAAAAAGCACTCTTATTACTACAAAACCGTTATCCTCTGCTTCGAGTTCGTATAATTGACCTAGAGGATGGAGCTTATTTTATTTCTGAAAATATACAAAAAATTCCCTTGCAGGTGATAACAAAAACTGATGAAAATCAATGGTTAGAAATTGCTGAATCAGAACTACACAAAAAATTTTCTCAAGATTTCCATCCCTTATGTCGTATCACTTTACTGAAATCTTCTTTGAGGGATGGTATTAGTGAAATTATCGCTACCTTTCATCATGGGATTACCGATGGATTATCTTGTATGAATTTTATTGATAATCTCCTCATTTATTATCAGAAAATTGTTAGCCAAGAAAAAATCTCTAATAGTTTTAGTTTAACTTTTCCTGCTCCAATAGAACAAAATCTAGATAGAAATTTAGTTAATTATAATCAAGTAAAAGAAACAAAAACTGAAGATTCATCAGATACTTTGGTTCCTCAATTAATTATTGAAAATGAAGCCTCCCTCCATGAAAGACGCACCCGTATTATTAACAGAATCATTAATTCAAAAACCCTTTTGAATTTGAAACAGCAATCTAAAACCCAAGCAACAACGATACACGGTGCTTTGTGCGCGGC
>JBFRWO010000194.1:0-7956 GCA_051439625.1 Crocosphaera sp.
CTAGAAATTACTAATTCAGCAGGACAAGATAACCCTATTATGGAAGGAAAATATCCCATTTTAGGTACTGATGTGTGGGAACACGCTTATTATCTTAAATATAACAATGCTCGAGGAAGCTATGTGGATGCTTGGTGGAATACCATCAATTGGGATGAAGTCAACGCCCGTTTTAAAGAGTCACAAACTGTTTAATATTAAACAGCTTACACAATTTTCATTCACTTAGATTATAGCTTAGTTTTCACGGCATCTCTGAAAGCCCCTTCAAATAAGGGTTTCCCTCCAAGGCTGATTCTCATTAATTGAGACTTAATGAAAGTGAGCAACGAAAGAATAAGCCTTGGAGAATGGGGATTTGGCGATCGCCTGACAACCGAAAAAGATCCCGTGAAAACTAAGAGATTATAGATGCTTACATTGTAGGGGTTAACGGCCGTCAACCCCTACTTTTTGAAATTTATATTATTTAGTCATCATCTTCATCGGGGTCTTTTGTTAATACTTCAAATACTGTTGTAGCACAAGATTCCCGATTTTCATCAATTATTTGAACTCGTTCTGTAATTAGTTTTGCTGCTTCAATTTCACCCATTTTTGCTAAGATATAACCTTGGGAAGCATAAGCATTAAGATAAAGTCTGATACTTTCTTCTTTTTGACGTTTCTTTAACATAGGTTGTAGTTGTTCCCATTCTAAAGGTAAATTTTCTTTTTCTTGGATAATACTTAAGACTTTTTTTGCAATTTTTAGGGCAAGTTCTGGCTTATTTTTGTAAAAAAAGAAACGATAAGCACCCACCAAAACATCAATATTATCTCCTGCTTTTTCTAATGCTTGGTTAATATATTGTTCAGATAAACTGCTATCTTCCCAGTTATCTGTTGCTAATACTAATAACTCTTTTACTTCTTCTGACGCATCGTACCAAGAAAGTTGATTCATAATATTAAGCTGTATCATTTATATATATTATCTTCTAATATCGGAGAATTCCATCAAATTTTAAAGAGAATTAAAGCATTAGAGATCGCACTAAATCCAGTTTTCTATTTTTAGATGGGGAATTCTTTGATATATTAATAATATTGTTGGGTTGAGGAAAGAAACCCAACCTACAATATCAATGCTCTCTCAATTTTGCCCTAATTAAACAGTTACTGTCTCTTTCTTTGTTAAAGACATAGCAATACCTTTCTCGACATAAGCTGCCTCATTAATGAACACTGGCCAAACTGTTGAGTTTCCTTGGTATTTGATAATGTCTCCATTAAAATCAATAAATATAGGATCATTGGTTTGTAAAGGTTCATAATCTTTTAAAGTAGGAAAAATCATGGCCTTTATCTCATTATTCTCATCTCTAGGATAGTCAATGACCCCAGTTTGTCGATAGAGAGTCAAATATTTCGAGACCAAGTCTATTTAATTTTTAAGCAAAATGTTAACCATTATTAATCTCGTTGCAGGAGGGGCAGGTGTATCAATACTGCCAGATAATGCACGATTAATTCAGCACCCTGCCGTGGTTTATAGAGATATTCAAGAGTCAATTCCTCCTGTACAAATAGTAGCAGCTTGGAGACGTGATAATAAGTCACAAACCCTAGAAAATTTTGTAAATATTTTGGAAGAATTACCGAAATAATTGGGCTTAATAATATTAAGACCCTATGGAGTGCAAAAAAGAAGGGTGCGCCGAAGCGCAACCCAAATTAACTTAGTAGACTTAAGCAGGTACAGGGGCGTGGGTGTAGCATTTCTTGGGACAAATACGAGCGCAAGCTTCACAACCGATGCAGTTTTCTTTATTTGCAACAATCATAACTTGGCGTTCGATATCGTCGTCGTCGTCGTCTTCATCGACAAACTCACCGTCTTCGTTAACGCCCATTAAAGCTAAGACGTTTTGACCACAGACTTTGAAACAACGTCCGCAACCAAGGCAGGTTTCTTTGTTGATAGCTTCAACAAATTTAGGAATCCATTCGAGCTTACCAAAAGTTAGGCTAGTTAAACTTGCCATAATAAGTGTTCTCCTATTTAATTAGGATGGTTGTTGATGGGACTAATCATCCCTAGTCATACTTGAAAGATGACTGGGGTGATATTCAAGAGATACGGAACCGCTTGAATTCTGTAGTAACATGAGGCGAGTGGAGTGAAGTTGTATATGCCAGGGGTAAGACACTTTTTGTAGAGCATTCCAAGTGTCTTTGAACACTTCAACTTGTAGGTGATAGTCGAAGGGACTGGTGGGGGCAGAATTTAACTTCAGGTATAATGTCATTCTGTGTTGGGTTTCGCTGGTGGTGGTTAGCCAAGCAGCAAAAATGTTGTGAGGAGAGCGAGTTTGTTGCTCTGTTAGCCCTGTAAAAATTAGGTGATGGGCGCGGATACCAACGTGGGCTAAACTCTGGGGGATGGGTTCGTCGACTTGTAGAGTACATCCCCAGTCAAGGGCCGTGATGGTATTATCTGACTGAATAAGGGCGCGAGAAAAGTTTTTACAACCGGTGAGTTGGGCAACCCGAAAATATCGCGGTACGTCGAATATGTCTTGTTTGGGACCCTGGGCAATAATCTCTCCTTCGTCTAAAATTAAGAGGTTGGGACAAAGACGATAGGCTTCTTCTAGGTTATGGGAGACGAATAAGGTTGCCCCTGGAAAGTGGATTAAACTGAGTCTGAGCAGTTTTTCCAATTGATCCCGTAAATAGGTGTCTAGGGCGGAAAATGGTTCGTCTAGAAGCAAAATTTCGGGTTCACTAGCTAAAGCTCTGGCTAAAGCTACTCTTTGCTGTTGTCCTCCCGATAGTTCTTGCGGATAGCGATCGCCTAACCCTTGTAATTGTACCGCAATTAGTTGTTTTTCCACCCGTTGACGAATGGCAAGAGAAGAGAGGTTTTTGGGTAGGCCAAAGGCGATATTTTGGGCAACGGTGAGATGGGGAAATAGGGCATAGTTTTGGAATAAGAAACCAACTCTGCGATCGCGAATGGGTACATTTATACCTCTACGAGAGTCGAATAAAACCCGACCATTGAGGATAATACAACCTTCATCGGGGGTTTCTAAACCAGCAATACAGCGTAAAATAAAGCTTTTTCCTGCTCCTGACCCTCCTAATAGCCCTAATGGTAATTGATTACTGGAAAAGGAAACATTTAGGGTAAATTCGGGTAATTTTTTCTGTATATCAACTATTAATTCAATGGGATCTGGTAAAACATTGGTACTGTTTGATTCCCAGGTTAAGGGGGCGACGGGATTATCCCAAGGAAGTAAGCTTTCATCGACGAGGGTGAGATGGCCTTCTTTTGCTCGTTTTGACCTCCTTTGATGGGGACGATGGTCGTTCCAGTAGTTGACCCCAACCACAATGGTTAAGGATAATACTAACATCACGGAAACCCATAACATGGCTTCTCCCATGTCCCCGCTTTCAGCAGCGAAAAAGATTGCAATGGGGATAGTTTGGGTTCTGCCTGGAATACTCCCTGCTAACATCAGGGTAGCACCAAATTCTCCTAAAGCGCGAGCAAATGCTAGTAAGACTCCTGAAATTAGGCCAGGTCTGGCTAAAGGAACTAAAATCCTCCAAAACACCTGCCATTCTGTAGCACCCAGAGTTCTTGCAGAGGCTAAGAGGTTGATATCTATCTGTTGAAACGCTCCCAATGCAGTTTTATACATCAAAGGGAAGGCGACAACTGTGGCAGCAATTACGGCAGCATACCATGTAAATATTATAGTAACATCAAATAATCTTAAAAGTCTACCGATGGGGCCATATTTTCCTAGTAATAATAGGAGAAAAAAGCCCACAACCGTTGGTGGAAGAACCAAAGGAGCAGTGAAAATACCATCGATTAAACCTTTTCCTTTTCCCCGATATTTAAACATAGTCCGAGCAGCGATCGCGCCTAGAAAAAAGGCGATCAGGGTTGCCAAAGCTGCGGTTTTTAATGATATCCAAATCGGAGAAAAATCAAGAGTCATAATACTTCCTAATACCGATAATATAGACCAAGTTTTATTGAGAGAAATTCAGTAGATGAAGTAGGATAAACAGTTAAAAATTTAACTCCGAACTCCGAACTCCGAACTCTTAACTCACTTTGTTTTTCTGACATAAATTGCTTTAGCAATTGAACGATCTAAAGCAATTCTTGTGCCATTAATTTTAACAACATAAGAAGGAAATTTTTGTTCTAAACTAATAGAAAGTCCTGGCATAATACCAATAGCAATAAGTTTTCTCAGTAAACTTTCATCGTTTTTTCTGAACTGAGTGATTACCCCTCTTTCCTTTTCTTTCATGAGGTTTAAGGCCGAGGATTCCAACGCAAATGTTTGAGCAATCATGATTAAATGACCTCCGAAATAACTAAGATTTTGTTCAATAAATAACCCATAGAAAAAGCAAAAACAACCACTAAACTACTCAAAGCAATAGTTGTTTTTAATCCTCTTTCTTTGAGCATAAACTTAAACTGAGATAAGCAAGGAATAAAAAGAGTTAATGTTACAGCAGCAACCACTAATTGTCTACCTTCTAAGACTCCAGAGTGATGTAAATCGAACATTCTCGCTGCTCCATAATCTCGCCTAAAAAAGCCATAAATAAACATAGTTGAGGCTTCTGGTGGCAGTCCTAATTTGAGCATAATTGGTTCTAAAGCATGGACTAACCAAGGAAATAAGCCAATTAAATTACCAAACCAAATAATAACTGAAGCGAGAATAAACCAAGGAATAACCTCACTCAAATACCAACGCACTCTACTGTATGTTTTCGTTAAAGTTGAGCGAATATGAGGTAAGCGTAAGGGAGGAATTTCCATGTAGAAATAAGATAAACTTCCTGGCAATGCTTTAGCGGTTAATGAACCAATAATGGCAAAAATAAAAGCCATAAAAATTGCCCAAATCATTAAAGCAGTAAAATTTTGAGAAAGTAGGCCAATAAAAATCCCCAGTTGTGCTGAACATGGAATGACTAATGCTAACAGTAAAGAGACAATAAAACGTTCTCTTTTACTTTCGATGCTACGGGTTACTAATGAGCCGGTACTGCTACAACTTAACCCTGAAATTAAAGGAATAATTGAACGACCCGATAAACCAATCATTTTGAAAAAATGATCGATTAGCAGAGAAACTCTTGGTAAATAACCACTTTCTTCAAGAAGAGAAAAAATCAAAAAGAATGTAGTCGTAATGGGAAAAATAATAGTAATAACATAACGTATTCCTAAAGTTAAAATTCCCTGTTCGTTAGCCACTAAATCTTGCAAAATTGTCCAGGGCAATAAACGAGCAGCTATCCCGTCAATTAAGGGGTTAATTTGCTGTACAAAAACCTCTTGAAAGTGATTAACTAAAACCCCAGAACCAAAACAACCGACAAATCTATATATTCCCAAATAAATAACCAGAAAAAGGATAGGAAAACCCGTAATAGGATTAACAGTTAAACGATGAAAAAATTCTTCGCTTTCCGTTGACTTTTTTTTGATTTTTACAATGGCTAATTCTTCAAATTTTTTGGCAGCTTGATGACGGGTTTTAGCTATCACTAAAACTAAAGGATCACTAAATTGACATTGAACGGACTCCACCACCATTTCAATGGCTTCAAAATTGGGTTCTTCTCGACGAGCCTTTTGCCATAATAAAGGGTCTTTTTGTAGTAATAAAAGAGCTAAAGAACGCCGCGATACCAACGGTTCAATGGCTGCTTTCAGAACGTTATGATCGCTCTCTAGAAGACACTCTATTTTAGTGATTCCTTCTTCAATAGCTGTAGGATAGCGCAGGAATGTGGACATAGTTAGCCATTTTAGTGGTTAAACTTTTTATGCCCCGTTTTTGGGCAGCAGATAAGGTGACAACAGGAATACCTAAGGATGCTTCTAATTGCTTTTCGTTCACCCAAATTCCTAATTTTTCTGCTTCATCAATCATGTTGACCGCGAGTAAAATAGGGACTTGAGTTTCTATTAGTTGAAACGTCAAATTCAACATTCGACTGAGATTTTTTGCATCAATCACATGAACGGCTAAATCTAAAGGTTGTCCGAATAATAACTCCCTAGAAAATCTTTCTTCTTCTGTCATTGGCATTAGAGAGTACATCCCTGGTGTATCAATTAAAGTGATAGTTTTCCCCGCAATTTTAAGGTAATTACGAGACGCTTCTACAGTGGTTCCAGGATAGTTAGAAACGGTGGTATAAGACCCGGTTAAAACATTAAATAAAAGACTCTTACCCACGTTAGGAGAACCCACTAAAGCAATGGTTCCTTGAGAAACAACTTCTGGAGATTTTCCCTGCAAGGGTTTCGGTAAGAAACTTGACCAAAACTGCTTAGAAGTTTGAGTCTTTTTTTGGCAACTATCAGGACATTGATTACACTTCATCGGTCTTTTTTGTACCTCATTACCAGTGTAATTTTTTTATTTATTTTAAACAGTAACTAGAGATACATAACTTGAATAATTATTCAATCTTTTTCGGTAATTATTAATTACAATTATTTTTATCATAGTCATTTTATATTGTCATCATCCATTTGGGTTAAACTAATAGGTAATAAGAATATTTAACTTGTTACCTGACTAGAGATCCAATAAAGTTCTAACCAAAGACGAGGATTTTCTTTTTTGAGAGTCGATAAAGGATCACGAATAATTATTTGAGCATTAATAAAAACTACATCAACCATACCAAAAGTCTTGGCAATTTTCTTTAATTCATTTTGATATAAAATAATTTCTTTTGCCTCTCTTCCTGCATAATAAATGCCCAAATAATAGTAAGGGGGAGAAACATAATTAAAGCAACCATCAATAATTTTAAGATAACAGTCATTTAATAAGGAGTTAATATAAGGATAAGAATCACTCACTAAATCCCGATATTCTTGGACTAATTTTTCACGAATTACCATGATAATCTTCCCATTTCAAATTGTAGGATAAATCGGAAAATAGCGAAGCCTTAATACAATAATGTTTAATTTTTGTACATTTTTTAAAGAATATCTTGTGATTTGTAATACAATCTTCGATAGGCGAATCTGAAAACTGCAAAGCCACTTCATCCACAGGACAATTTTCATTAATTTTGTCACAAAATTTTGGTTTGAGACAAGAAAGTTTAACGGTTTTATGATTTTTTTTAGATAATTCTAATTCATGGCCAAAGAGGAACTCGCTATAATCAGCGACATTATCTAAACCCAAGAGATTAAGGACAATCTCTCCCATCATCCAAAATGCCGTTTTATAAAGAAATGTTTTCCATCTCAAATTCATAGGAAACCTCGAAGAAAGCAAGTTTTTTTGCTGTTGAATAATATCCATAAAATGTTTCCCTGGAAATAATAAATTAGGGATAGGAAGTCGTAGCATAAGCTACGACTTCCTCAGCAGATGGATGAGGAAAATAGGTCAAGAATTTATGCCAAATAAGCTTCTTGGTGGGTTTTAATCGTACAGTTAGAACGGGGATAAGCAACACAAAGTAACACCCATCCTTTTTCCACTTGTTCATCATCGAGAAAGCTTTGATCTTCTTGATCAACCTCTCCTTCAACGATGCGTCCCACACAACTAGAACAACCACCAGAACGACAAGAAGAGGGCAACTCAACGTCATTTTCTTCGGCTGCATCAAAAATGTATTGATCTTCAGCAACCTCTAGGGTAACGTCCATTTCGGCGATTTCTTCTTTTTTGCCTGTCTCTTTGTTCTTTTTCTTAGAAGTTTTGAGCAGACGAACTTGATACGTAGCAGTCATGAGTGTTCTCCTTAATCATAGGAACATTTACCAGTGATTTTTAACCAGTTATTCCTTCTTTAAAAGAAAAAATAACCATCAAAAATCAAAGCTTTATTTAGCCACAAGAAGCAGCTTGGCCACCGCAGTTTGCTGTAGAGAAAGAC
>JBFRWO010000195.1:0-4481 GCA_051439625.1 Crocosphaera sp.
AGACAAACAGGTAAACACATCTTTTCTCTACTATCTTATCATCATGGAGGCTATATTTCATCCGTTGATTTATTCTATGGTTCTTTAAGAAGTGAACAAAGAAAAGAACGAATAGAACAACTGAGTAGAGGAGAAACTAAAATCATAATTACTACTAATTGTCTTGAAGCAGGAATCGATTTACCAGAATTAGATTTTGTGGTTTTAAGAGGTTTTTCCAGTCTTAATAGTTTCTGGCAACGAGGGGGACGTTGTGGCAGAAAATCCCCAGGTTTAATTATCTTTATTCCTGATAGTAATAACCACATTGATTATTATTATGCCACACAACCATCACGATTACTATCTCCTGTAGAAAAAGTCAAAATACAGCCTAATTATCCTTCAATTCTCAGCCGTCATCTTCTATGTGCAGCAGCAGAAGGGGGTATGAACAGTGATGAAGTCACTCAATATTTTGGAGACAAAAGTGATTTAATTACGGCGGAATTATTGAAACAGAAGCAGTTATCATGGTCATTAGGACAACGACTTTGGAAAAGAGGATATCCCCATAAATACGTCTCTCTGAGAGGGATTCAAGATGAGACTATTACTCTTATTGATGTGAAAACTTCTAAGATATTAGAAGAAATGAGTTTATATATAGCTCATAAGGAATGTCATACTGGTGCTATTTATTTAACAGCATCTGAAGGAAAAACTAATGTATGGAGATGTCAAAAACTTGACTTAAAACAAAACAAAGCTTTTCTTGAATTAGAAGATTCATCAGATAGAAGAACGAAACCTGATGTACAATTAGCTGTTGAACCTTTGTCTAAGTTAGAAGAGCCAAAGATAGTCAAGACAGCTATTGCTAATGGTAATCTAAGACTGATTTTCTATTGGGGTAAAGTTAAGCGACAAGTCATGGGATTCAAAGAGTTACAGTTAGTTTATGCGCCAACTTGTATTAATCGAAACTGTAGTCATTATCAGGTTCCGAAAGCTTCTCAGATGACTAAATGTCCTGGTTGCGGGTGGACACTCAAACAACGATTAAATACCCAAGAAATTGAAAAGTTTGAGTTTAAACCCCCTTTAGAAACAACCATAGAAGTTCCTCTTTTGAGGATTGAAGTTAATGAAACCTTGGCAACAGCGATTACCAATAAGGTAATAGAAATCAAGAAATCTATCTTGAAAACTTACCATAATCCTGATGATATTCCCCATCAATTAAGTCCAACTTTTACTTATGAACCAGTACATTTAGCTTTGCATTCTTTGTGTCACTTGCTAACGAAAACTGTTCCTTTATTATTCTTAGCGAGTCATCAAGATTTGAGCAGTTATACTGAACAAAGACCGGCTAATATTGGAACGTCTCATCGTACTATCGCTTACATTTTTGATAGTGTTCACGAAGGTTGTGGTACAACAGAAGCGTTGGTAAATGATTGGGATAGCTGTGTGGAAAAAGCCTTAGAATTAGCAACTAATTGTGATTGTGGAGATATGGGGTGTCCTCGTTGTTTGACGGAAATTGGCTGTCCTGAATCCAATGATGGGCTGTCTAAGCTATTAGGATTATGGTTATTAAAACAAATAGCTAGTTCTTATTAGCTAAATAAGATCGTACAAGCAAGTACGATCTTTTTCTTTTCGCCTTTTTTCTTCGCTATTATTTTCTAGAAAAGTCTAAAATTTGTTGAATTTTAGTTGTTCTGAGATTAGACATCTCTTGAGTTAAGATTGTTGGCTTTAACTTATTTTCAACTTAGCTGAAAATAAGATTTTTTTCATGTTATAATTAAGCCAATAACTATATACCGATTATAAGTTGTTCGTGACTCCATTGATTAGATAATTATGACTTCAGCATCAAATCAGCAAGCCTCAATTATTCGTACAGAGCGGGGTTTGACCATTGCTGGTACACGCATCAGTGTTTATGATGTGATGGATTTTCTCAAAGCTGAGTATCCTCCCAAGCTTATAGCCGACAAATTTAACCTTACTCAAGTACAAATTAATGCAGTTTTGTCTTATATTGAGAGCAATAAAACAATAATAGAAGCTGAATATCAAGAAGTTCTCCAAAACAGAGAAGAAATTCGTCAGTATTGGGAAGAGCATAACCGCGCTCGTTTGGCTAGAATTGCAACCATGCCACACAAACCTGAACTTGAATTGCTCTGGGCCAAACTTGAGCAGCAAAAAGCGAGACACACTCCTCTGAATCAATGACTTTTTTAGTTGATTACAATCTAGATGGTTATGCACTGATTTTCCTCGGTATCTTGACAAAACAGGGCTGGCTTGAATTAATCCCTATCCGATTCTTCACTTTTAGAGAGGTGGGACTATTAATGGATAGTAGTGATCGAATTGTTTGGCGTTATGCTCAAGAGAATCAGATGATGATACTTACTGCTAACCGAAATATGAAAGGGGAAGACTCACTCGAACAGGTGATTCGTGAGGAAAATACAGCCCAATCTTTCCCCGTATTAACCATTGGAAGTCTTCCTCGTCTTGATGAGGCGAACTATCGAGAACGCTGTGTTGAAAGGCTTATTGAAATCGTTTTAGATATTGATAACTATAAAGGAGCAGGTCGGCTTTTCATTCCATAAGATGAGCTTTACTATCTTTTTTCATTCTCGATTGCGCTTTGCGCCAAGATTGAAAAATATTTTTTCAATCTTGGCATTATGTCAAAAGCACCTTGCGGAAAAATGCCCTGTATCTGGGCTAGTTTATCTGTTGCTGCAACGAAACTGAAAGCAATTAATACAGATAATGAAACAGCAAATTCCCTCCTTTTTGAGTTAGAAACAGCAGTGTATTTAGCTGATTCATTTAACCAAACATGGGGGTCTATTTATTGGAACAAATCTTCCAAAAGAACTAGAACTAGAGTAACAATTACTCTGACTAAATTAGCCCACAGCATCTTCGCTCATATCACGGAAAGTATTAGGCTTTTTAACGAACTTTGTGACCAACAAGCACAGTTCCAAACCCTAGAATTAACTGATGATTGGATAGATATTCGATTCAGTTTATCTAGGGTTAGAAGGACATTTCAAGAAACTCACTACCAACTGATTAAACCCCTACCTCTCTTTGAATACTTAGACAATCAAAACAAGTCATGAGTTACCTCAAACAAGTTAGCTATATTGAGCTTCAACGTGGCTATCAAACATATATCTTTCAGACCAATCTTGACCCTATTCGCTATAAGTTCTTCCCCACCTCTGAAGAATTAGAACAAGCCATTGAAAAAGCGAGGAATCAAGGTTGGAAAGTTATCAATGCCACCAAAACTGTTAACCGATTAAATCGGCAAAGCAAGAAATAAATAACCGCGCTTTTGCGCGGATAAAGTGATAATCTATCGGACTATTTCCATGAAGTCTAACACAAAATCTCCTCAAAAAACAAGTCTAACAACTTGGAGAGGGCTACCTTCAAACTCTACGCACACCTTAAACGACGTAGAAGAAAATGCAGAGTTAACCGCAAGAGAACAAGCTTGGTTTGAACAGTTAGAAATTCGGCATTTAGCTTATGCAGACATCGATCTGCATTATTAATTATGCACACTGAGCTAGTCCCCAAGATAACAGAAATGTTATCTCAACTTAACCAAATTCAAGAAGATTTAATTAATCTCAAAAAAGAAGTGATTGAGATAGAAATTTCTTCTATTACAACATCCCAAAATGTTGTTAATCCTGTCGAATCTTTACCTTTCTAAATTAACATTATGACCAGAAGCACCACAACCAAAACCGCCGTTTCTGAACCGTTAACCCCTGAAGTGGTCGAAGAAATGCCCCAAGCCGTCGCTGAAAATACCATGATCAATGCCGAACCGACGACTATCATGGAGCCTGATGAGTTTGCCTCCTCGGAGTTCATTGACAAAGATGCCCGTTTACCCCGTATTCAGGCATTAAGAGGAATGAACTCCAAGTTTTGTGGTTATTTCATTAACATCTCGGAGATGGCAAAAGCAGGATTCATTGATTACGACTCAGTATCGAAGCAACTCATCGAATATACGTTTGAAAGTTCAGGGGAAACTGAACAAGGTTTACTGTTACAAAAACCCCGTCTCCTGGTATGTCCAAGGACACCCCTATTAGGTTTTGACCGCGCAGCCACCCAAGAATCTGAACAACTGGTTATTTTGGGTCATTGGCAACGCAGTTTTAAAGAGGATGATAACGTCGGCAACTGTCAGTTTTACGAAATTATCCTCTTAAACCAAGAAAATCAGCCTCTACACACTGTACCATTAAGTTATGTAGCTAAAGGAGCTAATCAAGCCACTTTTAGCCAAGAATGGCAGAAACTTACCCAAGGTGCGATTCGTTGAGATGGAAAGTTTAGGGTAATAACCCAAAACGTGCATCTCGTAAGGCATTGCTGCCTTATAACTATCAATCAGTTGTCTAAAGGAGGCAAACCACGAAGTCAAGGGA
>JBFRWO010000196.1:0-12923 GCA_051439625.1 Crocosphaera sp.
GTTTTAGTTTATTAACATTAACCGTACATTTATGATGGTTTTTGCTTTCTTTATAAATTCTTTGGCTTTATAAATGCCCATAACGAAAAAATCAATGAAATCACCTTTACAATCAGTAATAATATCTTCCTAGGCAATTTGAGAGATAGTTTAAAGATTTCTTGCTATTAAGTTTAGGGAAAACCATCCAATGGTACAATTCATAAGACTTTAAACAGCATCAGGTAAGACTATCGTGGTTCAATTATCCCCCTCACCCCCTCAAACTCAGTCTCTACCCAGAGAAACCACCGCTTTAAAACACTGGTTAGATACCCTATCCCAACGTATTATCAACGGCGATCGCCTCAACAAAACTGAAGCCTTAACCCTCACCGAAATAGAAGGCCAAGACAACATCTTATTACTCTGTCAAGTAGCCGATCGCATTCGTCAAGCTTGTTGCGGTAACGTCGTGGATCTCTGTAGCATTATCAATGTAAAATCCGGCAACTGTTCCGAAAATTGTCAATTTTGCTCCCAGTCTGCCCACCATCAAGCAGAAAATAGCCCCATATATGGCTTAAAATCTTCCGAAGAAATTATTGCACAAGCAAAAGCAGCCGAAGCAGCCGGGGCCAAACGCTTCTGTTTAGTCAGTCAAGGCCGAGGACCCAAGTATAATAGTCCCCAATCAGCAGAATTTGAGAACATCTTAGAAACAGTAAGACAAATTACCACAGAAACTAATATTAAACCCTGTTGCGCCTTGGGAGAAGTTACCCTAGAACAGGCCCAACAATTAAAAGAAGCAGGGGTCACTCGTTATAATCATAATTTAGAAGCCTCAGAAAACTATTATGAATCCATCGTTTCTACCCATTCCTGGGGCGATCGTGTGGAAACCGTCAAAAATCTCAAAAAAGCAGGAATACAAGCCTGTACAGGCGGAATTATCGGCATGGGAGAGACGTGGGAAGATAGGGTGGATCTCGCCATCTCCTTACGAGAATTGGAAGTAGAATCCGTTCCCATTAACCTGCTCACTCCCAGAGAAGGAACCCCATTAGGACATTTACCAAAGTTAGATGTTTTTACTGCCCTAAAAGCGATCGCCATTTTCAGCTTTATTCTCCCAGAGCAGATTTTAAGATATGCTGGTGGACGAGAAGCCGTCATGGGAGAATTACAAAATTTAGGGTTACAATCAGGAATTAATGCTATGCTGATCGGACATTACCTAACCACTTTGGGACAACCCCCAGAACAAGATCACGCTATGCTAGAATCTTTAGGACTGCAAGGGGGTTCAGCTCCAATTCCTGGTGAATATCAAACGCAAACGCACAAACAAGCTCACTAATACAAAAAAATCCTCATCAACGGTGTCTTTTGCCAATGAACTGCTTTGGGCCATCATCGGTTTATTACTAACCATATTCAGCACCTTTGTTGAAGCTTTCGTTACCAATACGCCCTGGACTTGGGCCCAAGAAGGGGTCAATAGTTTACCTCTTGGGGTCACTTTTCAAGTGGGTGCTGTCCTTTTAACGGGCTGTATGGGCGGCAAAAATGCCGGTTTGTTGTCTCAAGTAGCCTATATTTTCTTGGGTTTATTTTGGTACCCTATTTTTGCTCAAGGAGGTGGCCTACAATACTGGCAACAACCGAGTTTTGGTTATATTTTAGGGTTTATGCCTGGGGCTTGGTTGTGTGGTAGGTTAGCGTTTGGCCGCAGAACAAGATTAGAATTATTAGCCCTTAGTGCTATGGCTGGGTTATTAATTATTCATGTTTGTGGCTTAATTTATTTACTAGGACTCTGGTTTTTAATCCCTTCTGAATTACCCTCTAATAATCTTGTTGATTTGATTATGGGTTATTCTGTGGAACCGATTCCTGGACAATTAGTTGTGGTTTGTACTGTAGCTGTTGTTGCTTTTATTTTGCGTTATATTCTCTTTTATTAATTATATTCGTGAAAAAAAATCGTTGGTTTTGGATAGTTGCTTTAGTCGGGTTTGTGTTGGATCAAGTGACTAAATATTGGGTGCTTCAAACCTTTCCTAATATTGGTGATACCATACCATTATGGTCGGGTGTTTTTCACTTTACTTATGTCATTAATACAGGAGCGGCCTTTAGTTTTTTTGAAGGTGGGGCGAAATGGTTACGCTGGCTTTCTTTAGGGGTAAGTTTAGGGTTAATGGCGTTGGCTTGGTGGGGAGAAAAAATGAAAGTCACAGAACAATTAGGCTATGGTTTTGTTTTAGCTGGTGCATTGGGCAATGGGTTAGATCGCTTTTTGTTTGGTTATGTGGTGGATTTTTTGGATTTTCGTTTGATTAATTTCCCTGTGTTTAATTTAGCGGATGTTTTTATCAATATTGGTATTATATTTCTGTTAATTGCTAGTTTTGCCCCTCAACCTTCTAAACGCTGATCTCAGTTTTAACTAATATCTTGCACCAGTAAGCTGTTAAGCATCTAAATGACTATACTAGACCCTAATTATCTCATGGAAAACACTCTAACTCCTAACACCAAACTCAGATTACTTTAGACATCTCCAGAATATAAACTAAGAGCATAAAAACTTATTTTAACTGAGCTTTGGCAAAAATAATTCTAATTTAAAAACCTTATCTTTTTTTCTAAAATTGCATTAGGAGACATTTTGTACGAAAAATCAGGATTTCAGGGCTTTGCTATCGCAAAGCTAATGTTGCCCAAAAAGCTTTATATTAAAAGCTTACAAATTTTTGGAGATGTCTTTTTATCGAAGATGCAAGATATGAGTTTAACCTAAATATACTTCTTATTTAAAACAATGTATTATATTTGTATTCCTAATCAATATGTTTTGAGCGAATTTTTGAAAAAATGGTAATTTTGAATACAAAACGCTAAAGAAACTGTTCAAGTACCCCACAGAATTATTAGGAATAATTATCAATAGGTAACGAGACAATGGGACTTACAGACCATACTACTTTTTTATGTTATAATGAGAATTAGTCAGGTATGGTGCCTGAATTGTGTCTATATCAGCAGTAAATTAAGGCAGGAAATAGAAGTCTGAATAAACAGCAGCTTGGCCTTGATACTTTTGTACGTCATCGATGACATTCCAAACAATACCGTTATTAATTTTAAAGCGTTTACCCGTCTTAGTGATGCGGATAGTGGAGAAATGAGAATAGCCTTTTTCTGTTGTTTCCTTGAGCAAACGATTTCTTTCTTGTTGTTTTATAGCTTCTGCTGTTTTTCTAGAAGGAGTTTGGATAAATTCTTCCCAAGTTAATTCCCAGATATCCAAAGCTTTTTGGTTGCCATAATTCAAAATAGGATCGGGTTGAGTCCCATGAGAAGCAACGATAAAATCAGCTTCAAACATTTGTTTAGAGACTTCTCTAGGATTATTTATAACATTATTTATACCAAAATGTTCAAATAAAGAACAACCCAACCAATGCTCAAAACTACTGACAATTAATTGAGTTCTTAGGATAACCTTTTCTTGTTGCCAAGGAGAAGAAGACATAAGCTGTTAAGCATCTAAATTACTATTTAATTAACTACCAAGTAAGATGGGCAAAATTGAAAAAATTGACAATAATTTGCCCACCCTACAGTTAATTAGAAAAATCATCAATTATCATCACAACTTAAGGATTAACAAACACTCCAATCCCATTGTGAACCCTTGCTGCTGTAACAGGAGAGCGATCGATCAACTGTCCCCCCAAGACTAAGCCAGTGGAACTGCCTCCATCCAGGTTAAGAGCATCCGTCGCGCCTAAACTTTGCATAATTTGAGCCATTTCATCAAGACTTGCGCCACTGCCCCCAACACGGGTATGAACTGCCACTAACATAATTGTACCGCGCTTGCTCACACCGATCGCACTACGAGAAGCTTTTTGTTTTTGGAACCCTTTACTAAACTGTTCACTAACAGCATTTAAAACAATTCTGCGATTACTAATTAATAACGGTCCGGCCCCTAAAATATGGGATAACTGATTAAATTCAGTAGGGATAGTATTGCTTTGTAACCTTAGGGGTGTCCCAGGAGACAGCAAACTAGAAGCAACAGCATTTTTGCGAATCGTTAATAGATAGCCATTGGTCGGGATAGGATAAGACCTACTTTTTGCTTTTCCTGCTTTTTGTTGATAGATAACTTGGTTATTTTCCACAAAAATAATAGTTTCATTATCGCTGAGAGGAGTATAACTTTGACCCCATTCAGAAGTGTAACGAGATACTCCAGCTTGAAGATAACCACTATTTAGAAATGCAATAGGAATGTTATTTCCTGTTGCTGTAGTGATAGTTTCTCTTAGTGCCAAACGGTTCATATAAACTTGACCTTTATCGTTCCAACCAATGGCACCACGACCTAAAATAGGACTAGATAACCAACTATTATCTTGACGAATAGCCCCCAGAGGAAGTTGATTGTTGCGGTTAAAAAACCCTCCATTAATAGCAGCAGCAGCTTGCCATTTTCGAGTAGTTGTAACTAAAGGTGCTGTCCCCGTTTGTCCATTAAAATTAGTGGTAATAGGTTTAAGAGAAATACGCGGTGATCGCTGGTCAATTTCTAACCAGTTTACAGGAAAAGTTGTTGGTTTTCTCCCACTATTAATAGTCACTAATTGTTGTCGCCAAATAATCCCTGGAGTCCAAACAATTTCTTTAGGAACCATCCCATCAGCACGGACATCAATAACAATACGATTGGGGTTAGATAAACTAAAAACATTTAGCCCATGTGCAGTAGGTAAATTAACATGAACCTTAGTTAAATTACCCGTATCTTCCAAAGAGAATAAAGAAGAATTATTTGCTTGAGAAATAGGACTACCCAAATCATCTTCATCGGTATCTATTGAAGGTTTAGGAGTAGAAGAACCATCATAATTAGATAATTTGCTAGGAGAAGCTTTTCCCGAAATCATAACTACACCATGACCCTTTGCCTGACTAATTTGCCAAACCGTAGGCCGATCAACCTCCATAACAATACGTTTGCCCCAGGTTTGATTACCTTGACGAATATTATTAATTTGTGCTAGAGGAAAATTTAATTCTAAGGTATTATTTTTAACTTGAAGCTGTCCACCAGCCAACTGAATTAACTCCGTAATATCGAGGTAGCGATAAGGAGCAATAAAGCGAGCTAAAATAGGTAAAGGTTGATTAGAATTTGTCCCGAACCAACGAACTGGTTGTAAACTAGGATCATTGGTACTTAGTAACTCTAATCCCAGTAAATTCATCGCCCCAATATCACTAATTCCGATGCGAGTTTTATCCCCTTGTTGCCATTGAGTCCAAGGAATTTTATAGGTTTTTCCATTGAGGATAATTACTTGTCCTTGCTGGATAGAATTAGATGCTTCAACCGGTGCAATGGTTGGTGAGATATTGAGGTTAACCGTTTCTTGAGCTTGTGGATTACCCAAAGCAACATAGACCAATAAGGTAGTGGTTAAGGAAATGGAAAAAAGACTTAAAGGATACCAGGGAAGTTTCATTTTATATAAAAGTTTAACTACTATGACAAATAAGGATCAAAGAAATTATTCATATCTGTATTTTGTTAACTATATAAATTAGCTACATATTCTCCGTAACCATTGTAGGGTAATGTCTCTTTTATTTCCCAAGATAAACCAGGCCCAACACTAATAAATTTTTCCGTTGCTTGTGACCATCGGGGGTGAGGTTTTGCCGGGTTAACATTGGCTTCAAAATCGTATTCATTGGGGTCGATAGTGTTCCAATAAGTTGCCGGTTGTTCTTTTAAAAATTCAATTTTGACAATTGATTTTGCTCCTTTAAATCCGTATTTCCAAGGAATAACCATACGTATCGGTGCGCCGTGTTGTTTAGGTAAATCATGTCCATAAATTCCCACAGCAAAAAAGGCTAACTCATTAGCCATTTCTTCGATTCTTAAACCTTCTTTATAAGGCCAAGGCAAAGCTCCTAAATGGAAACTGGGTCCGGTGGTAATTTCTTTGTCATAAAAGGAGGTGAAACGTACGTATTTTGCTTCGCTCTTTGGTTCCACTGCTGCCATTAATGCTTTCATAGGAAAACCAACCCAAGGTAATACCATTGACCAAGCTTCAACACAGCGAAAACGATATATTCTTTCTTCTAAAGGGAATGTCTTTTTTAAGTCATCAATATCGTATGTTTTGGGATTTTTAACTAATCCTGTAACTTCTACTTTCCAATTTTCTGTGGGCAAATTTTGAGCGTTTAACCAAATCTTTTTGGTTCCTCCAAATTCATAAAAATTGTTATATTGTCCCGCTAAAATTTCTTTAGTCATGGGGCGATCAACTTTACTAAATTTAGGGGCGGTTTTAAGCCCTGGAATTTTAGGCTTTTGTAATGTTGCTTCTAATGCGGTCTGAGAGGCTGATTTTTGACACCCTGACAGGGGAATTAAACTGCCGGCGATGCTTGCCCCGATTATTCCTTTTAAGAGACGACGACGGTTAAAATAAACGCTCTCAGGGGTGATTTTATTTTCAGAAATATCCCAAGAAGGAGGAATGCGAATTAAAGACATGATTGTAAAAAAATAGATTCAGAAAAAAACAAAAATTTTAAGCAGAAAAAAACAAGACTAACTTATTCGTATCATAACACAGTCATCAATGGATAATTATCCATTATCCATTATAAATTCAAAGCTTTTAACTGTGCCTTTGCTTTTTGTAGAGATTCAAACCATTCTTTTTCCGGATCACTATCAGCGACAATGCCGGCACCAACTTGTCCCCAAACACTAGATAAATCAGGAGACAGTTGAGTATATAATAAAGTACGAATTAGTATATTTAAGTCTAAATTTCCCCGATAGTCTAAATAACCACAAGAACCGTAGAATAAATTACGTTTAACAGGTTCTAATTCTTCAATAATTTCTAAACATCTTACTTTGGGACATCCGGTAATTGTCCCCCCAGGAAATAAGGCTTTAATCAGGTCAATTGATGTTTTTTCTTGACGTAGTTTTCCTTTAATATTACTGACTAAATGAATAACATGACTATATCTTTCGACGGTTAATAATTCGTCAACTTCTACAGAACCCCATTGACAAACTTTTCCCAGATCATTGCGCTCTAAATCAACTAACATAATATGTTCTGCCCTTTCTTTAATATCAGAAGAAAGTTCCATTAACATCGCTGTTTCTTGTTGAAAATTTTTCCCACGGGGACGGGTTCCAGCAATGGGACGAGTTTGGGCAATATTATCATTTAAACTTACTAATCTTTCAGGGGAAGAACTTATCATATCTCCCCAAGGCGATCGCCAATAACTAGCAAACGGAGAAGGGTTAATCTGTTGTAATTTTTTATATAATTGCCAACTTTTTAATGAAGTGGTAGTTTGAAATCTTAAAGAGAGATTTGCTTGAAAAATATCTCCTGATTGAATATATTTTTTTGCCTTAAAAACTGCATTTTCATACTCTGATTGAGCGGTGTAAAAAGACAAGTGAGAGGGAGAATTTTTGAGGGAATAAGGAAAGGGATAAGATTTTGTTTCTAATTTAGATTCTAAATGATCTAACCCCTCTAAAGTGTGACTCGCTAACCATAGTTTTTGTTCAAGATGATCTAAAATAGCGAAAGAGTTAGGTTCGTACCAATAAGCAACTGGAAAAGGAAGAGTATCCTGATTATAATGGGGTAAAGATTCGATTTCCCAAGCCAAATCATAGCCTAACCATCCTAACCATCCTCCCGCGAAAGGTAAATGATCAGGACTTGAAATAATGTCGTTTTTTTGTATCAATAATTGTTGTAAAAATGGTAAAATATTACCTACTTTTGGAGTCCATAATTGAGGCTTTCCCCTAATAATATGGGGTTCCCCTGCACAGATAGAATAACGGGATAAATAAGGATAGTCAGAAGGGGTAGGAAAGGGACTTTCTAATAACGTTGCAATGGTTGCATCAGACGCGTATAATCTCTCAAAAACCTCTGAAGCGGTTAACTTTTTTAGGGGAAGCGATCGCCAATGCCAAGATAATAAATGAGTCATACTTAAGGATAACTAAGTTGTTCGGTGACTTTCCTTGTTAATATCTATTATAAACTTATAAGCTACTCTATTTCTCTGACGGTAAAATCTTTTGAGACAAGAAAATTCTCAATGATTAAAAAACTAGGGTGAAACACAGTTTCTATGTGTCAGTTTAGGCTCAGATCATTGTGTGTACTGAATTTTACCTGTTAATATTTGACCTTCTTCCTTGCTTAAAGAAAAAATAATTTTAGCAATAGAGTCAATGAGTTGAGTATTAATTGAATTCGTGGGTTGACTAATAGTTCAGGAAATATTTACAAATTGAGCAATTACAGTACAGCATTTTTCTTATGTATAGATTAAACATTTACATTTCAAAACTCCCCACACTCACTCAACCGAAATATTAATACACTCAATTGAAAACTGCTATAGCTATCTCTAGTCTAACGTGGGTTTTCTCCTCTCCCATGTTCGCAAATGACAAACAATATGTCACAATATTAGTTCAACAGTAATAATGTAACGATCTATCCTCAATCATCTATGACTACCACCAACACTGATAAGACTCAAAGTGATAAAGTGCTAGAAGCAATGAAAAATTTTGCTGAACAGTACGCAAAACGAACAGATACATACTTTTGTAGCGAACCCTCTGTAACAGCAGTGGTGATTGAAGGACTTGCTAAACATAAAGAAGAATTAGGGGCCCCACTCTGTCCCTGTCGTCATTATGAGGATAAAGAAGCAGAGGTTAAGAATACTTATTGGAACTGTCCTTGTGTCCCCATGCGAGAACGCAAAGAATGTCATTGTATGTTATTTATTACCTCAGATAATGACTTTGCTGGGGAAGAACAAGAAATTGACTTAGAGTATATTAAAGAAGTTCGAGAAAATATGTCAGCCTAAATAAAATCATGATATCAGAGGCATTTTTGCAAGGGATTGAGCAATTTAATCAACGAGATTTTTATGCTTGTCATGATACCCTAGAAGCGATCTGGATCGACGCTGCTGAGTTAGATAAACGTTTTTATCAAGGTATTTTACAAGTAGCAGTAGGCTGTTATCATCTCACTAACCATAATTGGCGTGGTGCGGTTATATTATTAGGAGAAGGGGTGAGAAGACTCCGTGACTATCAACCCGAATATGAGACGGTTAATGTCTCTCAATTGTTAGAAGAAAGTCAAACTCTATTGAAATATCTTCAACAAAGTGACCCTGATAATATAGCCGAGATTGCCCAAACTTTGCAGGAATCTTCTGATAATTCTCCCTGTCAGTTTCCTTATATTGTTAGATTTTGAATGTTTTTTGATGGATTTTTGACAAGTTCAAAGAAATTTTAAAGGAGAAAATAAACCCTTCGCAATCAGAGAAATTAGATTAACTAATTATAAAATTTATTTTTATAGCCATCTTAAAAAGTATTAAAATAATTTGTTTTGCTATGAATGTTGTTCTGAAATAATTATTTTACCTAAAATCAAAATAATTACTCGTAATTATTTAATTAGTATCATAACTCTGTTTTTGTTCTTTAATCTTCTTTTGAAACTTAAAGCTTATTTTGTTCGTCCTTATTTATTGTTGTTTATTTTTTCATTTAGTTGCGCAAAGAATTCTAATTTTTCTTGTTTATGTAACAATGAACTGTAAACTTTCTCTTGGGTCTCAAAAGTCTATGAACAATGCTGCTCAAAATCCCAAATACAGCTTAATTATTCCCATCTACAACGAAGAAGAAACAATACCTGAACTTTACCACCGCATAAGCAAGGTAATGAATCATCTTGACGGTTTGGTTGAATTAATCCTGGTTAATGATGGGAGTCAAGATAGATCCCTCAAATTGATTCGAGAACTACATCAAAGCGATTCGCGAGTATCTTATCTTAGTTTAGCCCGTAATTTTGGACACCAGACAGCCGTAACAGCCGGACTTAACTTTGCCAGGGGTCAAGCAGTGATTATTCTTGATGCTGACTTACAAGATCCACCCGAGTTAATCCCTGAGATGATTGATAAGTGGAGAAAGGGTTATGAAGTAGTCTATGCGCAACGTCTCAAACGTAAGCAAGAAGGATGGTTTAAACGGTTCAGTGCCTATTTATTCTACCGTCTTCTGAAACGATTAGCCGATGTCAATATTCCGGCAGATACCGGAGATTTTTGTTTAATGGATCGGCGTGTTGTCAATGTCCTTAATGCCATGCCAGAAAATAATCGCTATATTAGGGGTTTGAGAGCTTGGATTGGTTTTCGGCAAACTGCCGTTAAATTTGAGCGCGATCCTCGCTTTGCTGGAGAAGTTAAATATACTTTCCGTAAGTCCTTTTCCCTCGCTTTAAATAGTTTAATTGCCTTTTCGAGAGTACCTTTAAGGTTATCAACCTATTTAGGACTACTTTCTGCTGCGGCAGCATTACTAATGGCTTTATTGGTACTTTATTGGCGTTTATATCAACAAAACTCCCCCATTACAGGGTTGGCTACCATTATGATTGCCATTTTCTTTTTAGGCTCAGTTCAACTTGTCTGTCTTGGTATCTTAGGGGAATATATTGGGCGCATCTATGAAGAGGTAAAAGGTAGACCTTTGTATACAGTAGCGGAAATTGGAGGCTTTAAGGATTCGACAATCTATCATAGAACTCATCAACAAAGTCTTGTTTCTGATTTTAGACAACATTAATTATGATTGACACAAGTTATTTCTTCTCAGTCATTAATTTTCTTAGTGCTAATATTTCCTTGACTTTAATCTCGATATCAGGAAATTATAATAGAGATCATGAATATAAACTCAACTTTTTATACTTCAATTTATAATGATTTAACCGAACTTCCTACAGAAATTTTCAATATGAAAATCTTACAGGAGTTAGATTTAAAAGGAAATAATATTGAAGATATATCTGTTGAAATATCAAAACTAACCAAGTTACGTTATTTGTATTTGGATGGTAATAAGATAAAAGACTTGCCTAGTTGCTTTGCTAAACTTACGAATTTAGAAGAGCTTTCTTTAGAGAGAAACTGCATTTCTTCAATTCCTACAGCTATTTTTGAATTGCCTAATCTGCTTTATTTAACACTAACCTCTAATTCTATAGATTTATTTCCTGATAATCCACTTGAATTTAAGTTGACGAAATTAAAAACTCTTGACTTAATAAATAATAAATTAATTAAACTTCCTTCATATATTTCACGTTTTAATAATTTAGAAGAATTGTTCTTAGACGATAACTTATTAAAAGAAATTCCTGATTGCATTTGTCAACTTACCAAACTAAAATACATCAGCTTATACGATAATCCAATTGTCTATTATCCTAAATGCATTTCTAACATAATAGATATGTAACGAATCAAAGTAGTTGAACTTTATCAATTTTGTAATGGAGACATTATGCTGGGACCTGATGATTTTATATTATATTCCTTAGAATCAGCTTTAGAAGAGAAAATTAAAGCAAGTATTAGGTCATGATAAATCCTGTATTTTTGTAAAAGTTTATAATATTTATTAAGGGCTTAATATTATTAAGCCCCTACAAAGGCTAAAATTTATCAAATTCCTAACCGTTGATAAATGGTGTCTAAATTTTGTAAATGATGTTGAGGATCGAAACAATTTTTTATGTCTTCAGCCCCAAGATATTGACTCACCTCGGCATCTTTGCTAATTAAATCATGGAAGTCACCATCCTCTTTATTCCAAGCTTCGTGGGCGCATTTCTGTACCACTTTGTAAGCATCTTCTCGAATCATTCCTTTTTCCACTAAAGCGAGTAATACCCGTTGACTAAAAATTACTCCACCATAAACATTCATATTGCGTTTCATGTTGTCGGGATAGACCAATAAATTCTTGACCAAATTAGTCACTTCTTTCAACATAAAATGGGTCAAAATACAGGTATCTGGTAACATCACCCGTTCGACAGAACTATGAGAAATGTCTCTTTCGTGCCACAAAGCTACATTTTCCAAAGCAGCAACCGTATAACCCCTAATAATACGAGCAATACCCGTTAACCGTTCCGAACGAATAGGGTTACGTTTGTGGGGCATAGCAGAAGACCCTTTTTGTCCTTTAGAAAAGTATTCTTCTACCTCTAAAACATCTGTGCGTTGTAGGTTTCTAATTTCTACAGCAAACCGTTCCACAGAAGCAGCTAATAAAGCTAATTGTTGCACAAACTCTGCATGGAGATCGCGGGATATAACTTGAGTGGAAGCGGTATCTGGTTTTAGTCCCAAATATTGACAAGATAAGGCTTCTACTCTGGGGTCAACATTAGCATAGGTTCCCACTGCCCCCGATATTTTACCAACACTAATGGTACTGCGTAGCTTAACTAATCTTTCTCTATTGCGCAATACTTCGGCTAACCAACCGGCCAACTTAAACCCGAAAGTAATAGGTTCAGCGTGGATACCATGCGATCGCCCCACCATAACAGTGTTACGATGTTGTTGCGCTTGATAACGTAGGGCTTGGATCAAATCTTCGAGACGTTCTAATATCAGGTTTAAACTAGCCACTAATTGCAAGGCCAAAGCGGTATCAAGAACATCAGAACTGGTTAACCCTAAATGTATGTAGCGGCCAGCGTCCCCTACATATTCGTTAACATTGGTCAGAAATGCAATGACATCGTGACGCACTTCTGCTTCAATTTCGAGGACTCGTTGCGGGTCAAAATTAGCTTTTTCTTTAATTTCCGCCACTGCTTCAACTGGGATGTAACCTAATTCTGCTTGGGCTTCACAAACTGCAATTTCTACTTGTAGCCAAGTTTTCAGCTTATAGCTATCTGTCCACAATTGGCCCATTTCTGGCAAGGTATAACGTT
>JBFRWO010000197.1:0-23489 GCA_051439625.1 Crocosphaera sp.
TACTCAGGTCAACTAAACCCCCTTCCAGAGCATTGAGACGCACACCATTATAGTCAGCGTGTTGTCCCCTCCAATCTGACCTAATGTAAGTGGCTCCACTCATGGTTGTCAAACTAGGTAGAGCTAAAATACTTTCTGCTCCTGATGCTTCTAGGGTAGAGTTGTAATAAGTTGCATAACCTGTCAATCCATCTAAATGCAAAACCCCTTGATCACTGGTTAATAATGAGAAAGAATTAAGACTAGGATTCCCATTGGAAAAAGTAACTTTAACTTGTTCTCCAGGATAATTTAACGTTACATTACTTCCACTCGTTGGAACTGTCCAGTAATCTGCATCATACCAATCAAAATCATTATCGGTTATGGTTAATATCGCTGTATTTTGTTCCCCAATGGTTGCATTTTCTGTAGGATTCGTTAACGTTAAATTAACCGTTTCATTTCCTTCAATTAAAAAGTCATCAACTAAAGGTATAATAACCGTTTTACTTTCTTCTCCAGGTTCTAAAGTTACTTCAACCGAACTTTCTGAATAATCATCCGATGTGGTAGTAACATCTGTTAAATTAACAGTTGCGGTGACAGTTTCATTGAACCCAACTGTCCGAACAACAGTAACAGCAACCGATGACGTTCCATCTTCTCTTACTGTAAATTCTGGTTGACTAAAAGCTAAAACACTATTACCAAAAAATCCTTCACTCCAACTTGCACCAATAATTGTGCCATCATTACTATTTTCTGATAGGTCAACAGTGGTATCTCCTGTCCCTTCTTTAAACTGCCAATAACCCACTAAACCTGTTTCATTTCCCGTTAATTCTTGAGCATAATTTGCTTTAATTTCTTCACCTGTTCGAGCTATATTCCAGATACGAACTTCATCAATTTCTCCTGAAAATGGAGTATAAGCACTAATTTCTTTGCCTATTTTTACAGGTTCATTATTTTGAATTGGTGTGACTGCAATATTTAGGCTATTATCTAAAACACCATTCAAATAAAACTTAAAACTTGATTCATCATAGGTCATAGTAATATGATTCCATTGATTTAAAATCAAAGCACTTTGACTATATTCATATCGCCAAGTTGAACCATTATCCTGTAAAAAAGAAAATAAAACTCTCATACTATTAGGTTCAATAAATAAACCATAATTTCTTGCACCACCAGAACTATTTTCTTTTGTGATTAAAGGTTGCCAATCGCCTTTGATTTGAATCGGATGAACCCATGCTTCTACAGTAAAAGTTGTTAAACTTAAACTCTCATCATGGGGAATTTCTACATAATCATCTACCCCATCAAATGACAAAGCAGTATCTTCAAAAATCATCAAACTGGCAGTATCTTGTTCCCCAATAGTTGCCCCATTGGTGGCATTAATTAAACTTAAATTAATGGTTTCACTAGAATCAGCAATGTCATCATTTATAATAGGAATAGTTACCGTTTTTGAGGTTTCTCCATTGAGAAAATCAACCACAATCGGCGTATTATTATAATCATCAGGAGAAGTAGCTGAACCATCACTTAAATTAACCGTAACACTGGCATCTCCCCCTAACCCATCAATACGATTAATGGTTACTTCGGTTAGAGGATGTCCTGTTTCTGTCACAGTAAAATTCGGCTTACTAAAGACAAATGTTCCAGGGGAAAATACTCCAGAGGCAAAGGTTGCATCGCCTAAAATATTGCCATTGTTATTATTGCTAGATAAATCAGTTACTGTTGTTCCTGTTCCTTCGTTAAACTGCCAATAACCCACTAAACCTGTTTCAGTTCCCGTTAATTCTTGAGCATAATCATTTTGAATCTCCTCGGCAGTTCGAGCAATATTCCAAATCCGAACTTCATCAAGTTCACCGTTAAAAGGCTGCCATTTTGGGTGAATTCCAATCTTGACCGGCTCTGTATTTTGATAAGGAATTGCAACCACACTCAAGCTATTGTCTAACTCTCCATTCATATAAAGACTAAATTTGGAACCATCATAGGTTATAGCAATATGGTTCCACTGGTGAAGGGTCAACGGTTTCTGACTGTAAAAGGATTTATATGTTGCGTTATTAGCATCAACAAACTCAGGTAAGACTCTTAACCCATTGGGTTCAATCCAGAGTGAATAATTGTTCTGTTTGTTAACTAGAAGCTGCCAACTGTTTTTTATCTGACTAGGATTAACCCAAGCTTCAACTGTAAAAGTTGTTAAACTTAAACTTTCATCATGAGGGATAGAAACATAATCATCTGCTCCATCAAAAGATAAAGCTTTATCATCAGTATTCTTTTCAATTTCAACAATTTGCCCCTCTAAAGTAACAATATCTTTATCATTTTCTCGATCAATTCTTTCTAACTCAACTGCCGAAATTTCTACCCCTCGAACAACAGCCGAAAACTTCTCACCTTCATCTCCCATCGTGTCAACAACATTCAACTGAGCATCTAAGTGATGTGCATATTCTTCTAAAAAAACGCTGACAATTTTATCTAAATTCTCAGCATTATCTTGCAAAAATAGATCAGAAAAATAAATAGTATTTAAAGCAGCAGAATAAGCCCCATTTGCCCCCTTAATCTCTTCTGATGAGACAACTTTAACCTCTGGGAATTCTACCTCTCCAATGGACCATTTTTGCTGTAAACCAGTTACATTAACCTCTCCAAAAACCTCCTGCATTTGACTAAAAAATTCGGAAGAATCTGCAAAGTTCTGTAACCAATTTCTCAGTAACAATTCCGTCCGTGTTATGACGAAGAGATAATCATCATTAACAGCATCAAGATTAAAAAATTCACTTGCGTTCACTTTTTTACTCCATGCACTAAACTTTCAACTGGCTTCCGATTCACTTGAAAAGCTTGTCTAATCTAGACTTTCAGATGCCAATTTTTACTAAAGTAATCATTTTAACGGAATAAAATTGACTCACAATGAGTCAAAAGATTGTCAAAAAATGAACAACAATCTACCGCTTACTCCGTAACTTACTTTAGTCTTAGCTAATCAGTGGATCGGAGTTATATAACTACAATATATATCTTCAGTAGTCTTACCTATATAGTAACGAGAAGGGGAAAATTTGTTAGACTCAACTTTACTTTTTGTTATATATTTTGCGTCTTGTATTAAAACAACATAAATATTGTTTTAATCGAGAACACCCCATGATTGTAATTCCACTAGCTTGCCCGTGCCGTACACTTCAGGAGACGGTCGAATTAATCCCCAGAAAAATGATAAGAATACTGGTGATACATCATTATCTTTTATCATAATCTATGGATTTTTTGCCTTTCTATCAGGACTATCTACAAAATACATTTCGGTTTTTTCCAACTCTTGTCACCCCGTCAACCCTAGCTAAGTTTTAATTTTGAACCCCGGTGATCGCGTCTCGAAAACATGATCAGAAGAAGAAGAATTATCTATGTCAGCGCTCAATAGAAAATCTAACTTTTTCTACCCCTTCAATCATCTCTAAGGCAAATTGTGCAGAGGTAAATGAACTAAATGTAATATTATTCTCTCTTAATTTACTTTCAATCGTGCTTTTTAGTTGACTGATGTTAAGCGTTTTGCTGTCTTTATTTTTCCAAGGAATTGTCTCAAGCTTGACTTCAATATCTGAACCATCTTGGTTTTTCAATTCTTTGTAAAATAGTTCCCCATCATCTGAGTCCAAACCAAAATGAATGGTTTCTGGTTTTTGGTGAATGTCAACCGTTTTCACTTCTCCTTTAAATAAACAAATCAAGACATTGGCTGAAAGGCGATCCATTCGTAGCAAGGGAAGTTTATCGTTTTCAGGAATAGGATTATCATTATCAACTGACTGGCCATAACCATCAACAAGTAAACCAGGCCATCCTGCTACTACATCTGAACGCAGTAAAAAGCCAGTGATTTCTTCGTGGGGGTTTGTAGCAGGATTATTATTATTTTCCTTATGGCTACTATCATCTGCATGATCTGATGTGGTTACTCGTCCAATACTAAATGCTCCATCTAATAAACATTCCAACCACAAGGGATCTACCCAGAAGAAACGGATTGATTCTAAGGGTAACATTTTTTCATCAGGTACTAAGTAATTAAAGGGAATACCTTTGAGAAGACTTAAGTTGCTAAACCAAGATTTTATTTCACTGGGGAGTTCAACATTTGGTAGATCATGAAAGGGTAAATGAGAGTCAATAGCAGCTTCAACCGATTTAAGTGCTTGTTTGTGGCTGCGTTTCCAGTGGTAGAGACTGATGGAAAAATTTTTACTTTGTAAAGCCAACAACCGTCCTAATTCCCAAGCGGAGGCATAGGAAATATCGAACATACCATTACTGGGATTGTAGCGCACTATCTCATCAGCAGCACGGATTGGTAAGGTGATGTTATCAGTAGGATTATTTCCTGTAATTAAGGGGCTATGATACCAAGAAAACGTTTTACCTCCCTTTCGTAAAAAATGGGGTAGAGGAACGAAGCCCATTGACAGGTATCCTTCCGCTTCCGCATTATCAACTTTGGGTAATCTTAGGGTACTGGGTTCTCGGTTAATATGAGTCAGTAATCCTTTAAAACTTTGTTTTTCATCTACACAGGCAAACCGCCAACTTTTGAGGCTGACTAAACGAATATAATCATTATTTTCTGCCTTTTGAAAGTTAAAACGTTTGTCATCATAAAGCCCTTCTATAGAAACGAGATGGACGGTGCTGATTCTGCCTTTTTTGGGTAATCTGTTGCCGATAATGACTGCTAGTTCATCTCCGACTAATGTCCCTTGGTCATCTGTTCCTTGGCGTACATGAGCGAGGTATTCTAAATCTTCTTTGGTGGGTAATATTTTATCTAATAACTGTTTTTCAACATCAATAACCGTTAATTTGTCTTCTTTGTGTTGTCCGCTTTCTAGTGCTAATTGTGGAAATTTAACACCATCTTTTTCGGAATTTTGTAATTCTGTAACGGTAATCACTTTGGGAGTTCTTGATTGGTCTAAAATGGAATTAACTTGGCTCTCTAAACTATCAAAATCACCTTCTAATTTACTGTTGCTAGCAGTAATAGTAAGGTGTGCTTTAGTAGAATCTATGGACTTTAGCCAGCCAATTTCTAATAAATGCTCCCAAACCCGATCGCCACTCGGTGTCTCCTTGGTATATTGTTTGATAAATTCGTCTTTCTCGATCGTTCCACCCAGCTTCTCCCCTTCTTCAAATAAGAGTAAAGCTAACCAAGGTAAATTCTTATTATTACCATCAGCTTGACGTTCCCAAGGTAAGGTACTGCGGTTTAGGATAATATGGGGTAGGACGTTAGAATGTTCCCCTAAGCTACCAGCAGGGGGAAATACAGCATGAATATCTGCGGGTTTTAAATCAAAGCGTTCTCCTGCAACAGAAAAGGTTCTGGTAACAGTGAAGGAGTTATTTGAGGTAATTTTTTCTCCTGTAACTTCTGTAATATCATGTTGAACATTAATTTCATAGTCCCCATCTATCAAGGCTGGTTTATGGTACTGAATAAATTCAATTTTTGTGGGTTTAGTTGTAGTAGTTTCTGACATTTTTCTCTTTAATAACTATCTTTTTTTTGCGGGCGGGCTTGAGGAACGAAACTCAGAAAACGTTTTACCTAGTTGGGTTGCGCTGTCGCTTAACCCAACCTACTAATAATTAAGCTGGTACTTTTTCAATTGTGGGAGGGATTAAGAAACCATTGAGTAAATCATTGTCATCATTGTCTATATCATTATCTATTAATTGACTTAACTTAATTTTTTCAATCTCGGATGAGGTTATTCCTAGATTTCTTAAGAGATTATTCCTATTGTCCGATTTTGCTATAATTGTGTCATTAATAGTTTTTTTTGTTGCTTTTTGCGTATCAGCTATAAAAGGTTGAATATTTTCCCATTGATACGCATCATTAACAGACTCAGTGGTAAATTTTAAATTTTGGCGATCGATAGCATGAGGTTCTACCGGTTCGTGCTGTTTCTTGGGTTTAATTTCAAAACCCGACAGGGTATTTTCAATAAATTGTTTTCCATTCAACTCAGGGGTTAGGAACTCGCCCCAGAGTGCAGTTGGGGCTTTTTTCAGAATGGGACGATAAGTAAACTCTTCTTCAACATGGTTATTTTTTCCATCTTTGGTAATGGTAATGATAATGCTTGAGTTTAAATCATCAGAAAGCACTTCCATTGAGCCAATGCCGAATTTTGTGTTAGGCTGATCCTTTGTGTCATCCTGCTCAATTACTATCGGGCCAGAGGTAGATTTTTCAGCATTTTTTATAGGAATTACTGAATTGATCACTAAACATAAGTGTTTGGGATTAATGACTCCTAAGTCTGATTTGTTTTCTTGATCGACCTTTCTAACGAAGCCATCTTTAACTGCAACGGTACAAACATCATCCGCTTTAGGAAGGAATGAGTCTTTGAACATTTCCCAGCCAATGGGTTGAGGGGTTTGAGAAGCACCTGCACCAAAGCCGACAGTAAAGGAAACACACCAAAGGTGAATATGGGCTTTGCCTGTAAATTCGGGTCCCCAAATATGTAAGTCGGCCCCTACATCTACACTAATATGAACAGTGCCGAATAAGATGTGAAAGGAATAGGAGACTCCCATATCCACATAAATACGAGCATCATAGTGATAGGGTTTCCAAGCAATAAGAAAGTCTGCCCCAGCATTAAACCAAGCCCTTAGTCTGCCACTCTGCCAAGTTGCTTGCAGGTGTCCCCCTGCCATCAATGCTGAAGCTGTGAGGGCAAAATAACCATCGGCTTTGATGTTCAGTTGGCTGTTAACTTGCCAGTTAAAGGCCAGGCGTGGAACTTTGGGATAATGGGCGGGAACGATGAAATTAGGATGGTAACCCCCTAGAGTAAACACAAAATCTCCATCATGTTCGTGGGGGGCAAACCAACTATAAAAGGCAAATCCCCCGGTGAGGTGGCATTTTTTGGAGAGGATGTAGGAGTTGGGGGTGAGTTGGCCGCGGACTCCTAAGAAGCCTTCGTCGGGGAGAAAGGTGGCTTTAAGGGCGAGTTGGACTTCGGCGATGGGAGTTTTATCAACTTCGGGAGGGGCAACGAGGGTGGATAAACCCAGGAGGTTGACTTCAAAGCGGTTACCAAAGGCGACGGTTAATAGGGCAAAGGAGTCGATGATTTTGAAGGAGGTAAATTTAACACCGACAGCGAGGAATATTTGTCCGGTTTCGGGGGGGATATATTCTTGGAGTTTGTTGAGTTCTTGGGTAAGTTTAGTTGCGCCGTCTTGGGTGTTGCTAGATTGATTAATCTGGTTTGAGTTAATGGCTTCTTCCACTAGAGGGAAGGTTACAACTTGGTCGATGGTGGGTATTTTCAGGGCGCGGTTATAGCCGAAACCTGCTGCTAGTCCAGTGACGAAGAAGAAGGAGGGGCCACCGATGGGTTTATCTAAAACAGCATAGATAAATAAGGAGGGATCTCCTTGAGCATCTTCGCTATAGGAACCGATGGCAGAGAGGGTAAAGGTTTCGGATTTAATGACTGCTGCACCATCGTATTCATCGACGGTTTTTCCGTCTTTGGTGACTTGTTTTCTGAGGAATGCTCCACCTATTTCTACAGCACCTCCACCTTGGTAGTCGATGCCTATCCCTTTGAGTTTAAATTTAGGGTCAAATTTGTTGAGGGGAGAACCTACGGCAAGTCCATCGAGGGAAAGGGTGAGTCCAGAGGCAGAGAGCGCTGCATCTAAGAGAAACCAGAGGGTAGCATCTTGGTATTGTACGCCGACTCGTTCAAAATGGACAGGACCGAAGTTTTTCTGGAGTTTGAACCATTTGGCATTGTCCGAAGTGGAGGAACCCGTAGGGGTAGGGGTAAGGGCAGAGGGACTATGAGTTACAGAGTTTGAGGCGGTGCTAGAGGTTGAGGTAGTTGATGGACTTTCAGAGGAGATGGGAAGGGCAAGAATTTCGATGGTTTCCCCAAATTTCATTTTTGCTGAGACATTAAACCCTTTTTTAATAACTGTGGCATCGCTTTCTTTGTTTTTTTGGGGTTTTAGGGGAAGTTTGATGCTGCTTTTGGGGATTAGGTTATTGATGAGGTTATTAAAGTTATCTGCTCGTTTATATGTAAGGTTTTGGGAGGCGACCAGAAATTGTAAGTTATCGACACCGATGGTTTGTTCTGGAGGAATTTTTGTTCCCACGAGGGGGAGATCAGAGAGATTAAATTGAGAGGTAAGGTTAAGTCCGATCAGGAAGTTAGATTTGTTCTCGTTTTTGCTGTAGATAAATAAGGCATCTTTCAGCGTGATTTCTAAGGTTGCAGGGATAATGGTGGCAATATCGTCAGAAACGTCTGCAACTAGAGTTTTTATTTTAAGGGAGTCTCCATTGGGGTTGTTATAAGCAGCGAGAAAGGTTTTGGATTTTTCATCTGTATCGAAGATGAGGGCAAATTGTAAGTCGCCGATAGTAATATGACCGTCAAAATGTTTATTATAAGAACCTTTTTGTTGTCGAGTAATATTAATAGTAACTGTAATATCAACTTCTTTGCCTTCAATGGGGAATTTTGCTTCGCAGGTAAAGGTAAAGTCTTTGGTTTTAGTGTTAAAGGAAGTAGTCAGGTTTTCAATGACCAAATCTTCGATCGCTGATGGGAACTTGGATTGATCACCAAAAAGTTTCTTAGTCCAATCACTAAACTTCAATTCTTCACTGACGTAGGCGTTGCCGTTGAATATCCAGGCACCGTTGCTATAAGTTGCCTGCAAATTGAAGTATAATTCCCCAATTTGGGCGGAACTAGATAGGGTTGCGTTTTGGATACGACTATTGGCATAGTAAAGGGAAAAGCCTAGATTTGTTATGGCAAACGAGGTATCGGCAAAACTGATTTGCCAGTGGGTGAAGGAATAAACACGGATGTCTAAACTCTTGGTTTTGAAGTTTCCCTGGATGGACATATCCAGCAGTTCGATATCTTCGATCGCATCAAAGAAGTCGTTTTCAGGAAATACTGACGAAAAGGCTGCTAGGCTAAAAGAATTACCTATGGCAAGGGAGACTGAGAAGTCTAAGCTGGGTAGTAATACTTTGGTATCGAAGTGCGAGGTTGTTGCAGGGGCGTTGAGCTCCCAGATTCCTTCTATTTCTGCTGAAAGCGCAGGACTCGATTGTGTCCCAGTCCGATGGTTGGCGGTTACTTTGATCAATGGGGTGATGGCCACCACATCGTCCAATAGTTCCAAGGGTTGTGGAGTCGTCAGGGTAAACCAACTTTGCAACCAAGTCTGGTGTTGCAGATCTAGTAACAATCCCAGTTTTTTGAGTTCTAATTGCTCAAAGTCGTTGACAATGCTGGCAAAGCCCGGCGGCCAGCTATCTCCGAGACCGCTAATGGCATCATTTTCCAGACCCATGCCATTGGCAATGTTTCTAAACAGGGGTAATTGTCTAAGCTCTAGGTAAAGTTGCTTGTTTTCGAGATTAAGCCCAGAAATAAATTCTACAGTTGTGTTATCAACTTTAAGTTCTCCTGTGATGGTGACGCTGGGGGGAAAACGGCTCTTGACAATGAGATCCCAAGACAATTTTAGCCGGTTGAGAGAGAGGGTGAAACCTTCATAGGTCAATCCTGTAAGGTTTAAATCAAATGTTGTCTCAAAGTTGGGTCGAAACCATTGGACTAGAGACCCAATAACCAGCAATTCTCTGGTTTGATAACCAAGGATTTCCAATGCACTCTGTAACCAGCTTTCTGGAGTGAGATTTAGCTCAAAATTAAACCCCGCTTGAATTGTTTTAGGTGGAATAGGAAACCCGGTGATGAAAGGGGAAAGCTGGTCTTCATGGGCTGCTACTGAATGAGAGGAAAAAATCAAAAGTGGGTTGGTTAATCTCAGGGTAAAGGGTGAGGGGATCGGTTGAGGGTCATCGGTTCTTTTCTGGCTGTCTTCGTAATGGTTCAGTAAATCTTCGATTGTTGGTGTCGTTATCTCAAAGACGATTAAACAATACCTTTCAGGAGGGGTTTTAGTCTGGTCATCAATGATGAAAAACGTTGCATTTGCTTCTGCTCCAAAAATAGTAATTTTGGCTTGAAACGATAAAACTGGTTCATCTAGGGTGGGTCTGTTGATCTGGGAAAGTGCCAGTTGATTGTTGGGCAGCAGTGCTTGCAGGATTGAAAATGCTGGGTTGCCAATGTTATTTGCATTTAATTGCCATCTTGGGGGTGTTTGAGTGAGTTCTTGATATAGGGTGTTAAGTGGATTCATTTACTTTTTATCCTTTGTTACAGTCAAATTTGTTGTCTTTTGTCTTCATTTATAATCAGATGATATTGATTTGATTTATTAGGATTTCTGCTCGTC
Source organism: Crocosphaera sp. (assembly GCA_051439625.1). Lineage (GTDB taxonomy): Bacteria > Cyanobacteriota > Cyanobacteriia > Cyanobacteriales > Microcystaceae > Crocosphaera. The sequence continues at coordinate 10,405 of JBFRWO010000197.1, forward strand.
ATCAAATTATTAACTTGGTTAACCTTTTCCTTTCCCACCTTTTCCTTTCCCACCTTTTCCTGTCTCACCTTTTCCTGTCTCACCTTTTCCTTTCCCACCTTTTCCTGTCTCACTTTGTCCTTGATCTTTTAGCAATTTTTCAAATGAGTTAAACAGTCCTTCAAAAAGTACCTCCTTGAGAAAAACCTTGGGGCATAAAGATAAATACACTTGTGCGTAAACACAACGAGCTTCTATCTCAGAAAAGGAATCAAGTTGTCCAGGTATTTGAAATTTACAAATCATATTATTATGATTTTCATTAAGAAAAATTTTGTAATCGATTTTATCAAGAACAACCTGTCCTTTATATTGATGCTTTAATTTATCTTGATTTATTGCTACTTCTGCTCCTATTAATTGAGCCTCAATCACAACCCATATACTACTAGGATATTGTTTATTTTCTTTATATTGCGTCCTCTTGAGATAGGCATAGTGGTTTATTGCAGATTCAATTGCACCTTGATATTTATTACAATAATGACTACCAACAAAAACATTTACTCCTATCCTGTCAGTATTTCCCTCAGTAGTTTTAACATCACGAGATCGCATATGACACCAGGTTTGAAAAACTTTCCATTTCTCCTCTGAAAAGGCGTTTTTGAATATCATTGTAGCCGATGGAAACTGCGGACGCTCTTCTCCTCCTTTGGATTCTAAAAAATTATGTAGGAATTCTATTTTTTTATTATTAACTTGCTGCGTTTTTTGAGAGACTTGAGAACCTGAAGAACTCTGCTCGTTTTGCTGAAAATCATACAGGAGATACTTCTTCTGTTCCTTTTTTATTGTAGCAACAAAACTCATTTTATTTATTCGTTTATAATCAGATGGTAGCGGATATCGTTTTTTTTCTTCAAGATTACTTTGATCAATAAAAACATGAAAAAGTTTAGATTCGTTTGTATATACCTCTATCTTGAAAGCGTTTATATTAAGCTGACAAAGAAGATTATGGCTATGCTCTGAATGACTCTGAATATGAAAGTATAAATTGGTCAACAGCATAAATTGTAAAAGGCGATCTCTTAAATCTTTTATGTCTATTTCTATGCTCCCCAATTGGAATGAAGAAACCTCTGGAGAGAGAATAATAGAAATACTCAGTGATCCAATAAATTTATCACAACCCAATGCAGGATCGTAAGTTATATTCCCAAAATATTTTTTAGAATCTGGGAGAAGTTCCGATGGTTGAGGTTGATTGAATCCTTTTCCTGCCTGAGACATAAATAAATACTCCTATTTCCTTTCTGAAGAATTAAAATCTGCTGTAACCCACCATTATTCATTCAAAATTAAGTGTTTAGTGCCCTGGTACGGATCGATAAATTATGATCTACGCTGACCAAATTTTTCCCGTCTAACGCACCCAACGAGATTGAATATTGAGCTATTTGGGAAGCGATCGCTTGTGAATGTTCATGACTATTTACCTCCTTGTTTATTCTACAATTTCATTATGTTTTCCGGCGGGCTGCATCTTGAAGATTATTCCTTCATGTAATTCATAGCATCTACTTTCTGGTAGCCATTCAATAAATTCATCAAAGGTTATTAGTTTTGGTAATGATTGAATCATGGAAAACCTCACTTTTTGACAATTTTATTAGTTTTCATTGCTTTTTCCCTCTAGACTTGAGGGTGGGATAGGGTGCGATCGCTTGTGAATGTTCATAACTTACTACCTCTGAGAATTAGGGCTGGGATGGAGTGCGATCACACTTATAATTTCATGATCAAGCAAAGAGCATAATAAGGTGGTAGATTTTCATGGGCTTGATTACCTCCTTGAGAGGCGATGTTAACAGCGTGTGTATGATCGCCACCAGGGTTAGTGTAAGCAAGAATGTCGGCATAAACACTTATTTGTAGTTCACCTCCAATTTTTGGCATATTACCGGCACCCAGACCCGGATTCCCTCTACCACCACCGGTATCAAACATCCTGCCATGGTCATGCCTTCCCGCGTTAGTTGTTGATGAACCAGAATGGTTATGGCTAGGGATGTGTTCGAGTTCCAAAGTTACTTCGGCGTTTCCCCCTTCCGATCCCCATTTTTTACCAACACCGAAATTGTCGCCTGTAGAAACAATAAAACGATCTCGCAAATCTGGTGTACCATTAGTACCATCACATAAAGCCCAACCAACAGGAATATGATCTTTACTTCCAGACCACATCATAATCATCCCCCTTAAAACAACCGAACTATTACCATAATTAAACAGTTCATAGTAAGTTGTTTTAATATGGGCGTTGAAGCCTCTATAGGGTTGAGCTACTTCAATCGCTCCTGTTTTTCCCTTAATAAATAATAGAGCATAGGGAAAGCGAGGTTGAGCAGCATCACCTTGTTCTACTGCAAAAGCCTTTAGAGCATTAATTGATCTCAATAAAGTTTGCGCCGATCCCTCACTAGGAGCATTCCATATAGCATCATAACTGGCTACTGCGACAACATCCCCATTAGCAACATTGTTCGCATCATTAATCCACGTTGCCCAAGCATTCCACTGATTTACATCATTATAAACATCGTGAGAAGTTCTTTTTTTATCGCTACCATCGGGATTAAGAATAACTGTATTTAATCCCGTGTTGTTAGTCATTGGTATTAAAACATTAGCAATTTTTAAATAGGTATTATTTCCTTCAGTAGATTCGTAAGCAGAGCCTCTTAAATAGATTTCATAATTTTCATAAATAAGAGGATTACCCCCTCGGTAAATTGTCCCCCTAACATCAAGTGTGTATTGAGGTTTGTTTTCAGATGGAATAGTTCCAATACCAACATTGCCATTTTTGTTATACAAAATGGGGGATTTTTCTATGGTGCAAACAAAAGTTCCATCCCAATAACCCGGAATATTTTCATAGCGTAGATATAGATTCGCATGACCAGACGGAAGAGAAGAAATAATACCTGATAAAGTGATTTGAAGATGTTCACCTGCTTTTATAGCAGTTTCTTTGTCAAAATCAATAATCCACTCAGGAGATTCTCCTTCCTTTGCTGAGTTTTTGATTTCTTTCTTTTCATATTCAACCGTAATTGTTGCTACCTCAGTTTTTTTCCCCAAAGCCCAATCACTATCAATATCAAAGGAAATAATAAATTTAGAAGCCTCATCACCCTTACTTGCTGGCTTAAAAGGAATAGATTCACCCTTTAACACATTAGTAATTCGTAAGATTAACTCGTTTTCTGAACCTGTTCCCTCCTTGTTTTGGTCATACTTCCAATCATTCAAAATCCGGTTAGACTCCACAAACCCCACATGAAGAGGAATATGCTTCTTCCCACGATGACTGATAATACTTAGACGCTTTTCCCGATAATAGTGGTGGACGAGTTCGCCATGATAGGTAAACTGTGGACATATCAATTCCACCCTTGTTGTTCGGGCCCCTCCTGCCGCCGCACCATTGATATGTTGAAGGGTCAAAGTAGCAGTTGAATTCCCGGCTAAAGTTTGATTATTCGTTGCTAGAAAATACAGAGAAACCACAATACCATCCGCCTGAGTCACAGGAGAATCCATAGTACGATCCGCCTGAATCACAGGAGCACTCATACTCCAACCTTTTTTTTCTGCCAAAACCAATTGTTGCAGAGAATCTGAAGACAAGGTATCTGGTCTAAACCTCAACTCAAAATGGTGATTAGCTTCACTAGCTTCACTCACATCACCACTCAAGGGGGGCAAAGTAATTGGTCGGTCTGAATTATTAACAATTTCCAGGGTTAACTCCTGTCCCCTAGTCCCATTTTCAATAAATATGACCGGTTCTTTATCCTCACCCTCATACAAATTGAAATCAAGGGGATAGGTTTTGTTGAAAGATGCGATCGCGCTTAAATCATCCTCCATATCCTGTTTTATTTCTTCCGGGTATAAAGCCCTGTTGTAAATACGAACATTGGCGATCTTCCCCTTAAAATAATTTCCAGATGCCCACCGGCCTATTCTGACTATTCCATTCCCTTGAAAAGGCGTATGACCCGTCTCGGAATTATCTAAAACTCCATTGACAAATATGGCTTGCTCTTGAGAGCTTTTATCGTATCGCCAAGTAATATGATACCAATTATTGTCCGCAAGTTCAGTCTTCCCTGGAGTATCATTAGCGAAAAAGCCAAGGTATGGTTTTTTTTGTCGAATAATTAGATGTAGCGAGTTGTTTTGAGATGCTTCATCATTTCCTAATATGCTTTGATCATGTATTTTCAATTCCTCAATATTAATCCAAGCTTCAACCGTAAAACTAGAATTTTTTAAGCTTAACTGATCTGCTGCAATTAATTCTACATAGTCACCTTCTCCATCAAAACTCAAACAACCACCCAATTTATCATCAATGACAATTTCAGGATTACCTAGAACATTGTATTTCCTCCCAGTTAAAGCATCAATAACTTTTCTCTCATTTCCCTCCTTAATGATTTCATCTAATTTTAGATTTAAAACTAAACTTTCAGTTCTATCAAAAGAGGCGATCGCTCTTAAATCCTCCTCCCTATCCTGTTGGATTTCTTCTGGAGATAAAGCCTTATTGTAGATACGAACATGGGCGATTTTACCTGTGTGAATACCAAGACCTATTTTGTCATCAAAATCATCACCGGCATACCCAATCGTTAAAGAATCACTGCTGGTGATAGGAAGTTTATTTCGTTGAGATCGAGATTCGACGTGTTTCCCATCTAGGTAGAAGTGAGCTTGATCATTTGTCTTATCGAAGACTCCTGTAAGGTGATACCACTTATTTAGTAGTTTCATTGCTCCCTTCTCAGGTCCATTCTCACGTATTGCCGGTAAATTCGCACCTATTGTCGTTGAAGACGAGCCTCCTACATAGTCCTGTAAGAAAAACCCTCTTTTATGCCGACACCATAAAGAGTAATTTATCTTGTCTGCAGTTCCCTTTCCAACTATTCTCACATACGAACGTCCAGCTTCTATATCTATATCATCTATATCTATATCACCATTTATATTTTTAGTCATATAAACCCAAGCTTCAACAGTTATATCACCAGCTATTTGTAAGTCAGGACTATCCGGAACTTCTATATAATTATGCCGATTGCCATCAAAACTAATACAACGACCAAACACTTCATCTTGAACAACTTTAAGAGTACCTTTGACCTCACAATCATGGGCTTTATCAGAATCATCAATGACTTTCTTTTGACCGCCATCCTCGATGATTTTATCTAATTTTAGATGTAGAACTAAATTTTCCTTTGAATGACTCATAATCGTTACTCCTTCCTAATTTATTGATTGTTTGAATCTTGATTTTTGTTAGCGGGACTCAACTTCAGCCAACCCTCTCGAATTGCTTGTTTGCCAGAGAAAACCGCATTAGAATTAACCTGACCAATATTGTCATGGGGAACTGTTTTGTCCTGTTCTAACCACGACCATTGATAACCAGGCTCCTCTGGTAAAGGTAGATTAATTTTTTTATCCAAAGTTGGATCGCTCAGATCCTTCAAATCAGTCAGAATAGGAGTCGAGAGGAAAGTAATCTCAATCTTCTCTAATGCTTCCTGATATTGATCCGGTGGAATATCGATCGCTTTGGTGGGCAAAATACCGCAGGTAGCATGAACCTTACCCCGTGGATCGATGAGCATGGTCAATAGTTTGGGTGCATCTTCTAAATGGACTTTTATATTAGGGGTATCTTGGTCTAAATCGCTTTGAGGAGCATAAAATACCTTACTCAGACCATCTTCTTCTTCCTGCCAATAGCACACCAAACCATCATTAAATTGATGATATTCCCCCAGACGAATCGGAAACTTAACCCGATCAAAGCCATCAGTATCCCTAGAATTACCCTTTAAATCTTGCCAAAATACATTCCAATCTTGGTTAATGGAGGGAAATCCTTGTAATTCTAGATTAAGAGAAGTCCGCACTACAGCTATCGGTCGTCCCATCAACAGCGCCAAACCTTGATGTTGGGCAAAATTTTCTGGATCGATATTCTCCAAGCCACTATCTAGGGCAGAAATAAAATCACTTAGAAAACTTTGCCCCTGATTGATAATATAGTTAACTACCCTTTTCAAATAGGTATTGGGAATATCATCATTAGTATGAATCGGGCGATCGCTCCTCGGTGCCGACTTCCATTTAGCCTGCTGATTAATCGAACCCAAAGCTTTACCCTGAGTATCATAGATAGCCAGACTATTATCCAAATTATTAGGCAATACCCAACCACAAATCGGAGTCGTCGCTGGATGACTATTCATTTCCTGTTCCCCCTGACTCGCCGACAGCCACCGGAAATTGAGACGGGCAGGTTGTACCAAACGGGGTGGTAAAGTCACCAGATAGGGACTTTTGGGAGTAGTCATCTGCTCAGTAGTAATGATATTACTAACATCCAACTCCCTCACCTGTCCAAAAGTATCTACTAACCGCAACCTTAGAATCTTCATTGCCCCCGAACGAATCGGGTTAAAATCATTTAAAGGTTCCGGCGCACTGCGGATACTCTGTTGTACCATTTCTCGTACTTCATCTGTAAACGACTTATACTCAGCAAAACCAAGAGGTTCAGCAATGGGTAACTGCATAGTTTGTTTGTGCATTAGTAAGGCTTCGTTAAAACCCCCCAAAGATTGGGAAAGACTGTGGAAATCAGGGTTTAGCAATTCCTGATAAGCTCGAATTGCTGTATAAATCGGGTCTTTAGCTTCTTTCAGTTGATACCAATCTCGAATTTCTTCAATATGTTCCCTGTCGCTGAGATAGTCATCGCTTTGTTGAGCCTTGGGAATTTTCTGAGCTTCGTAATAAGTTTGCAGAATTTGTTTCTTTAAATAAGCTTCTAACTGCTTTTTCAGCTTAATCCCGGCATGGGGCGTTAAAATACTGCGTCCACTATAAATATTAGCCGCTTTGAGAATGGCCCCCTTTCCTTTCAGTAAAGAAAGATCCGCCTCATTTTCCTTCAGACCATAATTTTTAGTAACAAACCCCGTTTCATAGTTTTGGTTATAACTTCGATGATTACATCCCTCTCGGATGGGAAAAACTTCTACCTCCCACTCCAGCAAAAAAGGATGCCAGGGTTGTTGTGTCCAAGTGCTAAAAGCAATATGTTCTCCCGTTTTATTTTGTTCTAATTGATCAATCTTGTTACGAATAGCGACAAAGCTCTCTTTCCCAATGGGAAATTGTACATCCTTGAGAATCTCGCACCCTAATAATCCATCATCCCTTAACCGTCCATCTTGTCCATGTCGGTTCGTGGGCTTTACCGCTTCCCCCGTCATTAATAACACAGGCTCTTTGGGTTGCCAATAACGGGGACTAGAAATTTGCTTAAGGGTATAAGTTGCTTGAGTATTCTTGAGGGTTTCTTGATTATTAAGAGCCGTTATTTGAGCTAGTAACTGATTAATATCTACAGCTAATTGAGAAGCGAGCGAGGTAGAGGGAGATTCCCCAGGAGAAGCCGCGGTAATTTTCCCAGAATCATCCTCTGATAGCATCAAATTTCCCGTTGCAGTCAATTTTTCCTTTAAAGGTGCAATCCCCTTCACTTCGATGTAATGCTTAACCTCATCAATATCAGGATATTGATCTCTGCTACCATCTGGGGGATAGGAACTTAGCATATACTTATACCAATCCGCAAAGAGTTGCCTACGCATCCACTCTATTTCATGCCAAGCGCGATCGTAGTCTTGCTGAAAAAGATTAAGCTTATTCAGTAGATGAGCTAAATCATCAGGTAAAGTAATCTGTGCTTGATTATGGGCATCTTCAGCCTTAGCTGTTTTAGAGCCTACGCTTTCTAAACGAATGGTCCAGATCGTCCCCGCAGCAATAGCATTAAAGCCTTTCTCATGTCGTGCCTCTTTAAACTTGGGAGTTATGTCCAACTGTCGATGTTCGAGACGAGAAGCTAGGTGTAGGGCTTCCAACTGATCTTCGATGATAGATTTGTAATTGCCACCAATCTTTTGACCCAAGTAGGCAGACAAAGCCTCTGTACCGGTATTACCCACAGTTACTTTTACAGAAGCTAGTTTATTTGAGACGTTATTGTTATTCTGCGGAGCAAATGTTAAGCGGCCGTAGCAGAGCATTTGCTTAGGGAATTGTGCTTCTGAGATAGCCGTATTTAAAAGTTCATCTATCTGCTGTTTTTTATTTTGGAATTCTTGAGCGAGAGCTTGTCTAGGAGAATCGGTTTTGGGATTTATAGTTGCTGTATCTTCATCAAGACGATTCAACCAATCTTTTTTGATTAACTCATTCCAGACAGATTCATCATTATTAAATTTATCCAAGAAAACTGTTTTTTTGATTTCAACTAGAATTGCCCATTTGAATTCTTCTTGTATTTCTTTTAGCAATTCGTAATTAGTGGGTTGTTGTAATTTTTGGATAAATTGACGGAAATAATCTTGTTCTGTATCGCTGTACCAGCCAATCACATCATAGTTTAGTCCATCAGGATTGTTAGCACCATAATCATCATCATAAAACCCAAAAACACTGTGACAATTGGGATAAAACGCAGCAAAAGTCGGTTCCCCATAACCTACCGCAGTCAGTGACTTTAAGTATTTAGCATTGGAGTCATTTTCTTGCCAAGCATCCAAAGAAATTTTGCGACCCAAGTAGCGAAACGGTTGATCTTGATTATTCTTCACCTCAATGGGATAGGCAATACTAACTTCCCCACTTCCTTTCTCTTCAGGATAAAGATAATCACTCTCTACCACCCATTGCTTTTCAATCTGGTCTCTTCGGTTGCGCGTCACTAACCAACGATTAGGCACTACAGGGAAAACCGTTTTAGTCTGGTTATTGTCATCGGTAACTTGAATTCCCTTGGTCAAAGCATCTGGCAAAGCCCAATGTAAGTGAATTCCTGCTTTCAGATGCCCATTCTGATTTTGGAAGGGTTGAGAAACAATCTCCTCACTGATATTAGCAATATTAGAATTTACGTCTCGCTTACCCTTAAGATAAGGAAGGCGGCTAAAATCAGCCATCGGTTCGACCACAAGGCGATTACTATCAAAATATAGACCGTCTAAATGAACGGGAATCATTAATAAATTCTTCATTGCAAAATATGCGGGTGGAAACCCACGACCTAATAAACCTGTTATGAAAATAATTCGTGACACAACGAGAGGCAATCCAAAGATTATGACAATCTTTGCCGTAAATTTTTGATAAGTCAGTTTTGAAACAATTTAGCGAGCGCCCTGTGGTTAGTCAGGACAAGAGAATCGGGAACAGAAAATATCGTTTAGCAATCTTCCAAAGCCTTGTCCAGTTAGGTGCATTTCACAAAGCTTCTTCTTATTGAGTCAACTATATGAGCAAATTAGATGGAAGATCAAGCAATAGGTAAAAATTGTTACATTACGATCAATTACTTAATGATTTGACGGCGTTGCATCACTGCGGGATGATTTATAATTAAAGAGAAAATTAATAAATTTTTTGTCGATTTAAGGTTATAAATTTCTGTCTGTTTTATCGTATTGTACAGTCCAATTTAGGGAAGCAAGTTTTTGTTGTTTGTAGCATAACTCGCTACGTTCTGATTACTTTCGCCAACAGTATCATCCCTGCGGGATCGCTTATCTCTAAAGTCCTCACGTTAAGCCTTTCCCAACTCTTGTCACCCCGTCAATTGGCGGTCTCGCTCCGCGAGTGCGGCTGCACCGCCAGAGAGAATGTTCCGTCTCTGGAACTGATTTTGTGATCTACTGAGATTAAGATTAATTAATAAAAATGCGATTTCTCAGCACTTTCCCTCAACTTGCTCTTATCATTCTAGATAGAACAATCGGGAAAGTACTTATAAAGCTCTCTATTTTTTAGATTAGAAGTAATTTGTATCTTAGTACTTATTTAACTCAAAAACTAAAACCATTTAACTCCATGAATTTGAGGCTTCGCTAATATTCATAGTGTAGCTGTGTTTTAGGATATGGGAATAAGTGTTTTCCGTTTGGTCGAACAGATAAATTAATTTTGACGCAAACTGTAATTAATAAATGACAGAACAGCAAGAGTTTGACTCCCTCCCATTCTTGAATGTAGATGATCAACCCCTTTCTTGGCAACAATCATTGGGGTATTTATGGTTATTTGGACAATTAAGACCTCTTATTCAGTCCATTGTCAGCCAACATATTATCTATCAGGAAATTAAACAAAGAGACGATTTAGAAGTTGGTACCGCAGAGTTTGAGCAAGCAGTGATTGATTTTCGGCTGCAACAGAAACTCAATAATCCTGATAATTTCCAGACATGGTTAGCTAGGGAAGGAATGGATTATGCAGCTTTTCAAAATAGAGTAGTGCTTAATTTAAAAGTAGAAAAATTATCTGCAAAAATAGCCGAAGGAAAGTTAAGCGAATACTTTGAGAAAAGGAAAAATGCTTTAGAGTTACTAGAGTTATCTTGCTTAATAGTAGAAGAGCAAACATTAGCAGAAGAACTTAAAAATCGACTGCTGAATAAAGAAAGTAGTTTTGAGCAAGTAGCACAGACAAAAGCAACAAAAGTCAGAATAGCGAGAAGAAGTGCTAGAAAACAGCAATGGCCTCAAGAGCTTCAAAATAGCCTAACAACAGCTAAAGAGCAAGATATTATTGGACCTTTGTTTTTAGAAAATAAATGGTGTGTTTTTCAAATAGAAAAAATCACCCCAGCCGTCTTAGAAGGACAGCTAAAACGAAGCTTAGAAGCTCAAATATTTAAAGAATGGTTAGAAGAGAAGGTCAACAAATTAAAAATTCAATTAGTGGGTAATCAGTCCCAGGAACAACCTTCTTAAACTGGTGTCATAAATATTGATAATTATCTTTTTTTGTTACCTAACCCTTGAGTCAATTTAGTTCATTAAGACAGGACTTACCCCGAAGATTCTCATATCGAGAACAGAAAAATCATGAACCCCACCCATAATAATCCCAATTTTCAGCCCGATTCTGACCAGATTTTTCCATCTCCAGAAGAATCCTTAGAATCTGGAATCCCACCCCTTAAACCAGAAAACGCAGGTATAGGGCAGGCTCTAGAATCAATAGAAGGGGAATTACAACCCATTCCCCTAACCCCTAATCCCACAGAGGATGAGGGGTTATTGTGGTCTACAAACCAAGTGTGGCCACAAGAGTTAGTCGAATATGACCTTAGCAACTGGCAAGAGGAAGAGATCAACCTATCTTGGACTCAAGAAGAACAGGACTATCTGTTGCAATTTCATGATAGTCAAGGAACACTCCTAGAAAGTCAAAACTTAGCTGATATTTCTGGAGTAAGGATTAAAGGAACAACAGGAGACGATACAGTAAAAATAAGTAGTTGGGACTTTCCCTTAAATATAGAATTGACCTTTGAGGGAGGGGCAGGAAATGACAGTTTATGGGGGCCAGGAAACGATAGTCAATGGCTAGTAACAGGGGAAAATGAAGGTTATTTACAACCATTAGACCAAACAGGAAAAATGGGTTTTCACGGGGTAGAAAACCTGATCGGGGGTGCTAATAACGAAGAAACCTTTCTTATAGAAGAAAATGGGAGTTTAAGTGGGATTATAGAAGGGGGAGATGGAGGGTTTGATACCCTAGAAACAGAAGAAGGGACATTTGAGCAAATCCAATTTATCACCACAGGTCCAGATCGGGGTTGGGTTATCCTAGACGGAACCCCAATATATTATCAAGGATTAGAGCCTGTCACCGATAACAGTCTAGCTCAAACCAAAGTATTTAACGCCACAGCCGGCAACGATCAACTGAGTATCAGTGATGATTTAGGGACAAATATCATCATCGATAGTATAAATAACACCTTTGAAGACCATACTATTAGAGAACCCAGTCAATTATTAACCATTAATACAGGAGAAGGAGATGATAACATTGCCTTCAACGCAGTCTTTAATAACAACAAATTCTATATAGACGGAGGAGAAGGGAACGATACCATAGATGTTTCCGGCCGCGCCGTCAATATGAAAGTAATTGAATATTCCGACGGTTCAGCAGCCATAGTTGATAGTTCAACCTACGTCCTCACAAGAGGCATAGAAAACTTCGTCGGTTTTAACGGGACAATAATTGAAACAGGGATTCCCCCCTGGTTAGAACAAGGACCATCCACCATTAGTGGCGGACAAGTGCTTATTCCCCCTGATAACCCCGTTTCTGGAGCGATTAATGCCGTCGCCCCCCATCCCTTTGATGCCAACATCATGTATATTGCCTCCGTTAACGGAGGAATCTGGCGGAGTACAGACGGGGGAAGCACCTGGACAACCAAAACCGATCAATTCCCCTCCCTATCCGTTGGGGATATCAAAATTAGTCCCTTAGATGCCGATGGGAATCTAGTTAATAACGCCACACCCCTCAACAAACTGGTAGTTTATGCAGGAACCGGAAAATTTAGCAGTTTTCGTAGTGCAGGTGGATTCAATGTGGGTTTATATAAATCCACAGATGGGGGTGAAAATTGGTCAATCATTGCGCCCACTAATATAGTTGGCTTAGATATTACCGCAGTTGTTCCCACCAGAAACAAAGTAGGGGGACAACCCGTTGTCTTAGTTTCGTCCCTAAGTAAAATTGATGGCGGTGGGGTAGTTAAAGAAGGAGGAATATTCCGTAGTACCGACGGGGGACAAACCTTTAGCAAAATAGTAGGGGGAGAAGCAACAGACTTAGTAGCAGATCCGGGTAATGCTAATCGCTTCTACGCCGGAGTCAAAGGAAAAGGGATCATGGTCACTACGGATGGTGGTGCAACATGGAATACAGTTCCCAATGGGGGACCATCCTTAGCAGGAGACAGCAAGGACAACGATCTAGATGGGACTCCTGATAACACAGGAGAAAGTGCCGCCACAGCAGGAAGAATCCTCCTAGCCGTACAACAAGCAACAGGGAATAATAACGCCGTTTTTGCGGCAATTATAGGTAATAGCAATAACAACGGGGACGAGTTCCTCATGGATGTGTTCCGT
>JBFRWO010000198.1:0-5230 GCA_051439625.1 Crocosphaera sp.
GTATCTAAATGACGCATCATAATAGCAACTAAAGCCCAAATAAAAACCCCAGAATAAACTTTATCTTGTCGAGTAATTCTGATTACAATACCCACAATAGCTGCCACAATAATCATAATCGTTGTCCAAACCACATGAGACAACCCAAAACCGTTCCATTCTACCGAAAATAACGCTGATGCAACATTAAGAATAGTAGCAACTGTAATCCAAGCAAAATAAACACTAATAGGAAAATTTACCAACCATTTATGTTGCTTAGATAGAGATTTTAAAGAGATATTTAACTCTAAATAAACTAAAACCAAAGGAATTAGAATTGTTACCATCGCCACAGTTGAAAGCACAAATAAACGGGACAAAAATAAGAAAACCCAGACAATTTGTGCCAAACTACTAACAACTAAATAGTAACCTAATTTTTCTAAATAATCATTATCTTTATTCTTAGGTAAAACTTGATAAACCCCCAAACTAATTAAACCCAAATAAATTAATCCCCAAATCGCAAAAGCATAACCAGCAGGAGTGATTAAAACATCACCAAAAATAGTATTAGAAATTTCTCCAATAGTTAAATCATTAATAGGATAAATATTAGCTAATACATTAGTAAAAAAAGCAGCTAAAATAGACAATAAAGTAGCCCATTGTCTAACAATATTTTTATCTAATTTCATTGTTAATAACTTCAAAAAATGTAAATATAAAAAAGTAGAAGCCAAGAATTAAACCCAATTCTCAACTTCTTTAAACGTTAACATTAATTTCTCAAATAGACTATTATTTTAGGAAGGTTTTGGGTAACTTCTCGCATAGTAATCAGAAGCAACCACCTCCAGAACCTTTCCTGCAGCTAAAAGAGGATAAATGCAATTAAGACGATTTTCCCAGACTGTATGGGCAATATCATGATCAGGACAGCTAATGCGGTAAGTATTGCCAGACACCACCGATAAACGACAACCTCTCGGAAGCAGTATAGATAATAGTAACCGAAGACTTTGGGGACCTAATACATTGGAATCCATTTTACAAACTTTTTAATATTTTCTTAAGACTTGCATTCCATTGTACAAGGTAATGTCGCCAGGATCACACTTAAGTGGGGAGTATTGACATTGACTTAACCATTGATAAGTTTTTCTTAAATAATTCATTATCCAAGAGTAATAAACTAAAATTCAGCCAAAGACCATTCAAAAACAACAAGCTTCTCATTATGATTCAGAAAATTGCTCGTATTGTCTTCAGTACATTGCTTTGTCTGTTACTGGTAGCTGCACCAACCTGGGCCATTGATGTCTCCCCAGGCGATCGCGTCGAACTGCAAGGAACCTCTAATTTAGGAGTTCCCCTTCATCAAACCTTCTCCTCTAGTTTCGTCGGTCGCACCCCCAATGGAACCATTGCCACAGTAGTCGCTACAGCTAACGATCAACGGTGGATCGAGATTCAATTACCTTCAGGGGCGCAAAACTGGGTTGTAGAACGATATATCGCTAATATTGTCTCTAGTTCAGGGCAAATCGTAGATACTCGTGAAGTGACCAATTTGCGATCGAGCCAAAACCAGATCACCGTTGCAGGGATGAACGTAGAAAATTTAGACCCAGGAGACAACGATCGCTTAATTGGCCTGGGAGAACTCATTGTTAATAATTTACAATCCCCTGATATTATCGTTCTCACCGAAATACAAGATAACGACGGGCCCAATAATTCCAACATTACCGATGCAACCCAAACCTACAATGATCTCATCGATGCTATTGAAATAGCAGAAGGACCCAATTATATCGCCTTTGATATTGCTCCCAATAATAGACAAGACGGAGGACAACCCGGGGGAAATATTCGTGTTGGTTATTTATCTCAACCCTCTCGAGTGGCCTTAACTTCAGGAACAGCAGGAAACGCAACCGATGCAGTAGAGGTTTTGCCAGGCCCAACTTTATCCTTAAACCCTGGACGCATCGACCCGAATAATGTTGCTTTTGATAACAGTCGCAAACCCATTGTCGCCGAGTTTGCATTCAATGAAAATCCTTTGTTTATCATCGGTAATCATTTTGTTTCTCAAATAGGAAATAATGATGAGAAACGCCTCGAACAAGCTACAATTGTAGGCAACTTTGTTCAAGAACTACTAGAAGAGGATAGCGATGCTAATGTAATTGTGGTCGGGGATCTCAACGATGTCAATGGTTCACCCACCATTGCTGCACTGGAATCTGCTAACTTAACTAACTTATCCGATTTCTTGCCCGAAAGCGATCGCTATACCTACGAGTTTAGAAATAATCTTCAGCAACTCGACTATATCTTAGTCAGCGAAAATTTACGCACCACAGCTAACAGTGAATTTGATATTGTTCATGTTAATGTCAATCAACCCAGTGATCTGGTTTTGAGCGATCATGATGTGGTATTAGCTCAGTTTACTTTACCGGAAGTGAACGCAACCTCAGAAGCAATTTCCTCTGAAACTATTTTCCCAAACCTGACCGGAGAAGCGTTACGCTCAAGCTTAGCCGGAGAATATCGGGTGGAAACGAGTTTAGGTTATGATAAGGCGCGCGATTTCATGTATAGCGAACTAGATAATGACAATGGGGTGGTTACTGGTATTTATTCTAGTTTTACCGTTCCAGTCAATCCCAACTCCTCCACTCCTCGCTCAGACGCTTATCAAGGAGGTAAAGGTATTAATGCGGAACATACTTGGCCCCAAGGTCGAGGCGCAACAGGAGTTGCAAAAAGTGATATCCATCATCTTTTTCCCTCTCAAGTAAGAGTTAATAGTATACGCAACAATTTTCCCTTTGCAGAAATTGAAGATAGTCGCACACAACGTTGGTTAATCGAGAACCGAGAAGAAAACAACATTCCTGGCAGTAATATTGATGCTTACAGCGAGTCTATTAACGGTGCTTTTGAGCCAAGAGAAGGGGTTAAAGGAAATATTGCCCGAGCCATGTTCTACTTTTATACTATCTATCGCGATCAAGCAGAAGATGGATTTTTTGAGGGACAACAAAATGACCTTTGTGATTGGCATATAAACGATCCAGTAGATGCGGCTGAAAGAGAACGCTCTCGAGGAATTGCCAGTAGACAAGGGAATGAGAACCCCTTTGTTGTTGATCCCTCTTTAGCTAATCGTCTCTATTGTAATTGATGAAAAGGGTGGGGAGTGTGGGAAGTGTGGGAAGACTGAAATAATATTAATATTCTGCTCCCTCTGCCCCCTCTGCCCCCCTGCCCCCTCTGCCCCCTCTGCCCCCTCTGCCCCCTCTGCTCCCAGTCTCCCCCCCAAAGTCGGCAATGGGACCCTATCTGATAAAATCAGAATACGAGTTTGTGTCTAAAAGTCCCCCCGAACTTAAAATAATTTAGTAAAACCTGATGAGCAAAAACGAACGCCGAGTATTTTTATTAGACTTTGAGAAACCATTATGGGAATTAGAGGCTCGCATCCAACAAATTCGGCAATTAGCCGACGAAAATAATGTTGATGTCTCTGAACAAATTGCTCAGTTAGAAAGTCGAGCAGAAAATCTCAGACAAGAAATTTTTAGCGGTCTCACCCCTTCTCAACGTCTACAACTGGCTCGTCATCCTCGTCGTCCTAGTACCCTAGATTATATTCAAGCCATTGCCGATGAATGGTTTGAGTTACACGGCGATCGCGGAGGCTATGATGATCCCGCTTTAGTCGGAGGTGTCGCCCGTCTGGGAGGCCGCCCTGTGGTCATTCTCGGCCATCAAAAAGGACGGGATACAAAAGATAATGTGGCCAGAAACTTTGGGATGCCAGCACCCGGAGGCTATCGTAAGGCTATTCGCTTGATGGAACACGCTAACCAGTTTTCTATGCCCATTTTGACCTTTATTGATACTCCTGGGGCTTGGGCAGGGGTAGAAGCGGAAAAACTCGGCCAAGGAGAAGCGATCGCTTTTAACCTCCGACAAATGTTTAGTTTTGATGTCCCTATCATTTGCACTGTGATAGGAGAAGGAGGCTCAGGAGGGGCTTTAGGTATCGGCGTGGGAGATAAACTACTGATGCTGGAACACTCGGTTTATACAGTGGCTACCCCGGAAGCTTGTGCCGCTATCCTCTGGAAAGATGCGAAAAAATCGCCTCAAGCTGCTGTCTCCTTAAAAATTACCGCTAACGATCTCAAAGAACTGGGGATCATTGATGCCATTGTCCCAGAACCATCGGGAGCAGCACACACCAACCCCTTAGAAGCCGCCAGTATTCTCAAGAAGAATTTGCTCAATATTTTGGAAGAACTAGCCACTTTAACCCCAGAACAACGCAAAACCCTGCGTTATGAAAAATTCCGTCGAATTGGGGTTTTTATTGATTCAGAATCAACTGTTGCCGTTCACTCATAGTTAAATATCGGGGATCATTATCAAAACCATTGCTTTTTAAGATTCCCGGTTAAGAATTGACCAGAAGATGTTATGCTTGTCTTGGTGAAGTTTTGTAACAAACACATAAAAACTGCGTAGACGTTACTAAAACTCTACGTTAGACCACCCCTTACCAGAAAAACTAGCAATTTTCTGGGAGAACTGTGGGACAATTTTACCGTGTCAGTTCCTGAAAACTGACTTCCAAGACCGGCCAACTATCTACAACGCTCTCCAAAGTGTTGAGATTGACATATAGAAAGTAAACTATATCATGGATTCTTCCTCAAGTCAAGCAAATGCCATTATTACTGGAGCAAGCAGTGGTATAGGCAAAGCGACTGCTCTAGCTTTTGCTAAAGCAGGGATAAATGTAGCCTTGGTAAGTCGTTCCCTAGATTCTCTAGAAACGGTAGCTCGAGCTTGTACCCAACAAGGAGTAAAAGCAAAACCCTATGTTATGGACTTAAGCGAGTTAACCAAGATTCCAGCAACCATTCAGGAGATTGTGGCTGATTTTGGCGATATCGACATTATAGTTAATAATGCAGGAATGGGCTACACCAATTTGCTGAGGGAGACTCCTTTAGCAGACTGGCAACAGGTTATCAATTTGAATTTAACCAGCGTTTTTCAATGTGTACAAGGGGTATTACCTCGGATGCGAGAGCGCAAACAAGGAACCATCATTAATGTTGCTTCCATTGCTGCAACTCAGGCTTTTCCTGAGTGGGGAGCTTATTCTGTGAGCAAAGCAGCTTTACTGTCTTTTTCCAAAGTATTAGCAACCGAAGAGCGAAGT
>JBFRWO010000199.1:0-2885 GCA_051439625.1 Crocosphaera sp.
TGTTATATTATAATGATTATAAATAAAAGTAAAAGTAAATTGAAAATTATTTTATTTAAAATAAATAAAAAATTAAGTCATAAAGAATCGACTAGGAGATAAATATTTTAAAAAAAACTTGACAAATAAAAAAGGTTGCGCTAGCAATCTAGCGCAACCTTTTTTTTATTTTAACCATGAATCTTAAAAAATCCGTTTTAATGGGACTTCTGGCTATAACTAGCTTTATTATTCCTAGTCTTGCTCAACCTAATGCCTCCTTAGCCATTGTTCCTTCTCCAGTGTCTTTGTGGAAAGGAGAAGGAGATTTTCTCGATACCTTCGAGAATAATGATGGTACAGAGGTGGGAAGTATCGGCTTTTCTCCTGCAGAAGTAGGTATGGGTTTTGACTTTAATGGAAGCAGTGGTAACTTTGTTGAAATTGCCGATGATGATAGTTTAGATTTTACCTCAGCCCTAACCATTACAACTTGGGTTAATCTTCGTGATAGCAGCAGTAGAAGAATTCTTGATAAGATTACAGTAGGTGGAAGTGATGGTTGGTTACTGGATACCTTAAATAACCGATTTAGGTTTATTGCAAGTGGGTTAAGTACCCCAGTGCTATCTTCAAACAGCACTCTTCCTCTTAATGAGTTTACCCACATTGCTGCTGTATATGATGGTTCAAGTATTAGTTTGTATCTTAATGGTGTTTTGGATGCAACGACTCCATCTACTGGTTTACTAACTATTAATAGCCTTAATGCTCGTATTGGTGCTAATAGCAATGGAGGCAATCTATTCAATGGTATCATAGACGAACTTGGTGTGTGGGATGTGGCTTTAACTGCAGAGCAAATCAATGAAGTGGCGACAGAGGGAATTCAAATAGCATCTGTTCCTGAGTCAAATATTAATCCTTTGGTGTATCTTTTTGTTTCCTCTTTAGCTGTTGCTTCCTACTATAAATCAACACAAAAAAAACTTAAATAATTTTTACTTGTTAGGTGGAGTGATTCATAAAGTTTCTCCACCTCCAGCAATTTAAATTGTGTAAAAAGCTTATCTTTAGGATAAAATTAGGGGTAATAACTTTAGTAATGTTGGTAATAACGTGATTAAAGCTATCAAACAAAAGGTAATTGTTAATCAAGAAGGGAAAATTGAGGTTTATTCTTCAGAACTTCAAGAGGGAACTAAAGTAGAAATCATTATTTTAGTTAATTCCCCTGAAACCGATACAACAGAATATTTGCTATCAA
The DNA here is from genome assembly GCA_051439625.1 of Crocosphaera sp. Classification (GTDB taxonomy): domain Bacteria; phylum Cyanobacteriota; class Cyanobacteriia; order Cyanobacteriales; family Microcystaceae; genus Crocosphaera. Next base: position 1,247 of record JBFRWO010000199.1, read on the forward strand.
CAAAAGCCAATGAAAAAGAATTATTAGAAGCAAGAGAAAGAGTAGAAAAAAGAGAGGGACTGATCACCATAACTGCAGAAGAATGGGATGGGAAATATAGTATTTGACCAAACATTGAACATTGAACATCTTTCATTTTGGTTTCAAGCCTCTCCCGTCCCGGAGAAAGAAGTTTGGGAGAGGTTTCAATCCTACTTCCAAACGAATGATAAATGATAAATGTTAAATGATAAATGAAATGACAGATACAGAAATCATTATTATTAGCTGTAAATTTCACTACTATTAAGTTAAAAAAATATTAAATATAATTTAACAATCTTAAAGCTTAATTTTTGTCTTATATTAACAAACGAGAGTTATTAACTAAAGTAAAATAAAGCTTGACATATATGCTAGAGATAAAATTATATGGGTCGTGCCAAAAAAGTCGTGCTTGCTTATTCTGGTGGGGTAGATACCTCCGTTTGTATTCCCTATCTCAAGCATGAGTGGGGTATAGACGAGGTAATCACCTTAGCTGCGGACTTGGGCCAAGGAGATGAACTCGGTCCTATCCAAGCCAAAGCATTAAAATCTGGGGCTGTAGAGTCCCTTGTAGAAGATGCTACCAGAGAATTTGTCACAGATTACGCCTTCAAAGCTATCAAAGCTAATGCACTGTATGAGAATCGTTATCCCCTCTCTACAGCCTTAGCCCGTCCTCTCATTGCTAAACTATTAGTAGAAACTGCCGAAAAATATGGGGCCGACGCAGTTGCCCACGGTTGCACCGCTAAAGGAAACGATCAAGTCCGTTTTGATCTGGGAATCTTAGCCTTAAATCCTACCTTAAAAGTATTAGCCCCGGCCAGGGAATGGAATATGAGTCGGGAACAAACCATTGCCTACGGTGAGCAATTTGGTTTAGAATTCCCAGTGAAGAAATCTTCCCCTTTCAGTATCGATCGCAACTTGTTGGGCCGTAGTATCGAAGCCGGTCCCCTGGAAGATCCCATGACGGAACCCCCGGAAGAAATCTATTTGATGACCAAAGCGATCGCCGATACTCCAGACACCCCGGAATATGTGGAGATAGGTTTTGAGAAGGGTATCCCTGTCAGTCTCAATGGTCAAAGCTTAGATCCTGTTGCCCTCATTAGTCAACTCAATGACTTGGTGGGTAAACACGGTATTGGGCGCATTGATATGATAGAAAATAGAGTGGTTGGTATTAAATCACGAGAAATTTATGAGGCCCCTGCTTTATTAGTTCTTGTTGATGCCCACCGAGACTTAGAAAGTTTAACCCTGACTGCTGATGTTACTCACTACAAGAAAGGGATAGAAGAAACCTACAGTCATTTGATCTATCAAGGGTTATGGTATTCTCCGTTGAAAGAGTCTCTTGATGCTTTCATCGATCACACTCAAGAAAGAGTCACTGGAATGGTACGCATTAAACTGTTCAAAGGTAATGCGACTATTGTTGGTCGTAAGTCTGATTATTCTATTTATAGCCCCCATTTATCAACTTATGGGGAAGACGATCAATTCGATCATAAAGCAGCAGAAGGCTTTATCTATATTTGGGGACTTCCTACCAGAGTTTGGGCAGAAAAAACCAAAGGTTAATTGTTTCATTTTGGGGCTTAATTTA
>JBFRWO010000200.1:0-9349 GCA_051439625.1 Crocosphaera sp.
CGGTAATAACGACACACTTCAACTGCTCGTTCTAAGGTATCTAGTTGTAGTTCCCAAAAGTTTCGCTCTGAGGAATTGGTTGATGGTTGATGGTTAATGGTGTAATCGTAATATTCGACTAAATGCAAAGCTAGGGCAATTCTCAACAATTGGGTGGGCAGTTTTCGCATCCATGCACGAATAGCGGGATTAGGACTGCTTTCTGCTTGGCTTCCGATTTGCTCGACGAGATGGGTATAACGTATGTCTGCGTCTCCAGATAGTTTAATGGTTCCGGTGGGTAATTGGTCAAGCCAGTGATACAAGGGTGGTAGCATATCGCTTAACTGACAATAACCTTTAACCCGTTTAGCAGGATAGATTTTAGGTAAGGCATAGAGAAACCGTGCTTGTAGTCCTTGGGGGTCATTGGGGTCCTTAAAGGCTTGTCGAAACGCCCCTGGTTGAATACCTCCGGCAATGTTTAAACGGGTTTCTTCAACAGCATAGGAGTCGTCTTCGGCATTGACACGGTCTACCAATGACCCGTCACCGTCCCACATTTTCAGTAAACACTCTAGCCCTTCATTTTCGCCACTACGGGCGTTAAATTGGTTGAGAGACTTAAACAGTCCAGCCATTTCATCCCTTGCCCATAGAGAGCCATTTAACCCCTGCTCAGACAATCTTCGCATCACCGCTTGAATGGTGGCGACTTCAAAGAGATATTTGCGTTCCGGTTGGGGGGGTTCAGGGGAAGACTCATCTTGTTTCTTTTGGTTGAGAAGGTCTTTGTATTCTTTCAATGCACTGCGATAGCGTTTCTTTTCTTGGTGTTGTCGTTGTTTGAGGGGAGCGAGAATCACCCCTTCAGCACGGCTTTTGCCAGTCCCCGATTCACCCACTAAGCAAGTCCAGGCGATGGTGGGTATCCTATGGGATTCTACGTCTAAATTAATCCGTTTGCCCACTAGGGAGAGAACCGCAGGGAGAAAATACTGCCAAAGACTTACGGGGTCGATATTGAGGATCTTTCCATCGTGAATAAAGGCTTTGGCCAGGGTTGGGGGGAGAATGCGGTTAAGGTTGAGGGTGGCGTTATGCCAGTCTACGAGTTGATTGAACCGTTGATGATCTTCGGGGTGAATTTCATCGAGGGAGGTACGCAGGGCTTTAACTAATTCCCAGAAGGCAGGACTGGTGATCTCAGAACGGGCTTCAATGGTATCCAGTTGGTGGCGTTCTTCGTAGTCTTTTAACCCTTGTTTTAAGATAGCGGTGACAGTGGTGACAGTATCCGTAAGGCTTAAGGGGACTGGGTTAGGGGTGTCACCTCTTCTTGAAGTGTCACCGGTGACAGTTGGGGTTTGTCCATTTTTTAACTGACTTGGGGCAGATGGGGAAGGAGTGTCATGATTATTTTGGGGAAAGGGAAAACGCCAGCCGTCTTGTTTGGCCATGTGGGCTAAGGTTCCGAGGGTGACACCCCCATTGGGACTAAAGGATTTCCACTTTTTCTCGCATTCCCCTGGTTTGTATTTGCTGCTTTGTTGACTCCATTTGTCCCATTCGTTTAACAGGGAGTCATCCACGCTATGGAGTGCCATACCAACGCTTAACCATTCGTCGTAATCATCGGCATGATAAGAAGAAAGGGCGTTTAGGTAAGAGATAGCAAAGTCGATGTCTGTCCATTGTTTGTAGGGGAGAGTATTTTGCCCATTACCATTCCGGTGAGTGGCATATTGGGGAAAAACGGGATTGTGTTTATTATTGACAGTATGTTTTGTTTTGAATGGGGAGAACTGAGAGTTCTTGGTATCTCCCTGTCTTTCTTTAGCTGTCTCAACGTTTTGGAGTCCTAAACAAGGGTCAATCAACATTTGTTCTAAAATCCAAGTCGGGGCGATCTCTATTTCCGTTTCATCGATGGCACACCCTGCAACCCAATGATATTGTCCCGTGATTGGGTGCTTAGAGGGGGGTAGAACGGACTGTAAGTTAGTCCAACGGAGTTCTAGTTGTTCGGGCTTGTTATCGTCTCCTGTAGCCCTTGTTTTGAGTTTCTTGGTACGAATAGCGTCTTTGTATTGTTCTGGGACTAGGAATAAATACTGGCAGCGTCCAGGGCGTTGTGAGGTGAAGGCGACGGTTTTGGGTAAGGGTTGGCCACCAGAGAGTTCTTGAATTTTATCAATGGCACTGGCCCCATCTTGGTCAACGGCCATGAGGTAGTAGGTTTCGTTGTTTAGGGTGAGGGAGCGGCCGGTGAGTAAACCGAAACCTTGGGGTTGAATTTTTTTAGTTTTGCCTTTGATGGGGACATTAACACCGCCGTTTTCAATGGCTTCAATGAGTTGAGCAGCACTGAAGGGGCGATGTTGCCAAGCATCCCCTAATGGTTGTTTGTTGTTGTTGAGGGGGACAAGGGGTAAGTCAAGGTTAGTGGCTGCGATGCGTCGCAGTCCGTTAATGAGTCGTAGACTAATGGGGGTTAAATGGCTGATTTGGGTCATATTACCTCAACGAAAAAAAAGGTACAGCTCCATAATTTTCACAGACCCTTTTTTAGTGTTTTGGGTGGCCATTTAAACTATTCAAGCTACTTAAACTACTCAGGGGATTTTCAACGTCTGAAACGCTTACAGGATAAGGGTTTCAAATTTTTAACGATCCCGAATAACCCCGAAACGATCCCGAATAACCCCGAAACGATCCCAAATAACCCCGAAGTATTTAGGAGCTATAAGGCTTATGCAATCTAGCTTATCCCCCTTTTATTAATTTTTATGTCTGTTTAGGAGTTTTCTAAACACTCTAAACATAAACACTGGCTTTTCGAGAGGTGTTTTGGAAAAGGAGTTTCAACTCCTGCCTCGCCCGAAGGGCTGTTAAACGTTTCCGAATAACCCCGAAACGATCTCGAATAACCCCGAAATGTTTAGGAGCTATAACGCTTATAAAATCTAGCTTATAGCTGTTTGTGTTGTTAAATGGCCGTCTAATCTTTTAAACCAACATAAGCTAATATCTCAGCTATCAAGCTCGGTTGCAGCTTATGGGGATAGCGGTCATTTTCAATCTGAGAGAGGCGAGACGGTGAAATGTTAAGCTCTTTAGCCATTGATCTTAAGCTTTCTCCTTTAGAGAGCCGAGCTTCTCTCACTCGTTGACCAAAGGGTTTTGAAGAGGATGGTTTAACGTTTGACTTAACGGATTTCGACTTTTTGTTGGGTTTGGGTTGTGGTTGTTTAGCTTCGACGGGTGTTTGGGCAGGAGTTTCAGTTTCGGTTTTTGAAGGTTCTGGCTTTCGTTTGGGCAAGACTTCTGGTTGGGATAAAGTTCCGCAAAGCTGAAGCCAAATTTCAAACCAACCTTGGGGCTTTTTAATTTTCTTGTCGACATCTACCCATCCAGGAACGTCCGGGTCGTAGTCAAATGTGTAGGGATATTGAAAGTTGCCTAAAGTTTTGGTGGCTCGGTCAAAGCTACGCTTTAAATGTAAGGCTGTCACTCGGTTGGTTTTAGCTTCTTCCATCTCTTGCTCGTACCCTAACCGCTTCAGTAACGTTACTATTCGATACCGACCATTTTTGTGCTGTTGCAAGGCAAATAAGGCAAAATAAGCCAGTCTCAGTGCCATTTTTTCGCGGTAAGGATCTAGCTTTAATGCCTCGCTGGTTAGATAGCCGAACTCTCGTAAATAGTCATGACCAGCAAATTTTTCAAACCATAAGCCAGGACTAAAAGTAATCTCGATGTCAATTAGGGTGTCATTGCCATAAAGATCCTTTTGAATGACTTCAGTAATGCCAAAAATGTCCCAAAGATGAGAGCGTTCAACGGTAAATATGCCTTTACTGCGGACTCGCCATTCCGGTACCCAAACTTCTAAACGTTTGAGTAAATAACAGTGATGGGCAATTTGCCTGAGCTTCTCTTCTTTGGGAAGGTATCGGGTTGGCTGATCCCCTTCATTTCGTTCAGATTTGGGGATGTACTGTCTCTTTTTGTTATCTTCCCCAAAATCAGCCAGCAGTTTTGAGGCTGAAACTTTAATCTTCTGATTCCACGCGGATGGTTGGCGAAAAGCGATCGCCGCTAGTGCGTAATGAAGTTTAAGGGTTTGTTCTCCAAACTGAGTCCCAATAACCTCTTTAGCTTTATAGGTGATTTCGGCCAAGTCTGTCAGGTCAAATCGATCTCGAATTTGCAGTTCAACTCGACCCGCCGAAAAATCTTTGCTCCCAGTCAAGCTAGTGTCGTTGACAGTCCAAAAATCCATGCCATAGACCCCTGCGGTGAAAACTGCGTCGGTTATGGCACTACTGGGACATTCTTCGTAAACCTTATTCTGACACAATCGAGATTCTGTAGATGACTTGTTCACTTCTTTTTGGTATTTTATTCCCAAATTATTACTAACCCTTTCCTTGGGATAAGAGGTGTCTGCTTTATTTTTGATTGAAGAACTTCTTGAAGATATCATTATAATTCGACTTGAGGAGTAGCGTCAATTAGATAAACTTTGCCCTGTTCGTAATAAATGCCTTGAAGGAGTTCTTGGTAGTAAATCGCCTAGTCACGAGCCGCCCCTTCCTATTGTTTTAAACCTCACTCTTATTAGTCCCAGCAATTCTCATTTGGGAAAAAATAAGAACATTAGTTCTCTAAATTAGATAGAGAACTAACTGAAAACCCAAATAGATTAAGGGAGAGCTAATGGTCTAAAACTGTAGAATTACATGGAAACATTGCCTGTTACCATATCGCCGTCAGAATTAATTAAATTTCTTTTTGTTCAATTGAATGATTTACCGGATAAAAGAAAAGGGTTAAATATCCGTTATGACATAAGAGATACTGTTCTAGCTGCGTTTTCCGCATTTTTTAGTCAATGTCCTTCTTTTTCGGAATATCAAAATTTAATAAAAAATAATAGGGTAAAAGATAATGCTTTGAGTTTATTTGGATTGAAAAAAATCCCTTGTGATAATCAAATACGAACCTTATTAGACAGAATTTCCGCCAAAAAAGTCTTTCCTACCTTCCCAACCGTATGGGAATGGTTAAGAAAGAATAAAATTCTTATTATTATCATCAAGTAATTACGCCAGTGGTGGTAGCACCTGAGAAAAAACAAGTCATAAATTTAGAACCAGAATTCATTAGGAAACAAGATGGAAAAACCAAGCAACATTGTGAAAATGCAGCCGTCAAAAGATGGTTTTTAAGGGAGCATCCCATTTTTGTAATTAGACAGTTTAATAATGGGCAGAGTATTCGCGATGGTTATTCGCGAATAAGTTTAAATGTTTATCCCCCATCAATTAATTCTGACATAATGAGGGTGTAAACATTGAGAATTATCCTGTTATGACTCCATCAGAAAGACTTGAACTGGAAGCTTGTATAAACAGAGCCAGTGAAATACTTTATAATAATACAGAGCCAAACTCTTTAGAGACTCTTGAAGACATCGAAACTACTGTCAGAGAGCAGGTGTTAGAGAACGTCAGCCCAGAAATAGCCCTTTTTTTGTTGAACGAAAAACAAAGACGAGAATGGGGAGAAAACGTCAAATAAAAAGTTGCATTGGGCAATTAATACTTACTGAAAAGCAATGTTCGCGGTTAGGAGTTAACCCTTATACTCGCCATAGTCCTCTTCTAGAAAAATGTTGTTTACTGTTAAGTGCCAATGAATCCTATCAAAATGCAGAGAAGGATATGTTATTATTAATGGGATTGAAAGTTGGGCGTTCAACTCATCATCGAAAAGTCCAAAAAATTGACAATGTGTTGCCAGATGTTAAACAAGGTTGTTCAGAGGTGTCTGTGGATGGAGGGACGATAAGATTAAGAGGAGAAGACGGTCAAAAAAGTTATTGAAAAGAATATAAAACAGCCAGATTGCAAGGAATTTATTATGGGGCTTTCTTCCAAGATAATCAAGGATTAATCGATTGGATAAACAGTCAAAAGTTAACTAATCCTCTTTACTGTGTGGGAGATGGACATAGCGGAATTTGGAACATAATTGCTGAAATAGGAGATGAAAAGGAGAGAATCGAAATTATTGATTGGTATCATTTAACAGAAAATCTTTACAAAATTGAAGGAAAACGATATCAGAAAGACCACGATCTAGCCTATTTATGGATGGGGCGAGTTTCGGATGCCATCAACTATTTACGCTCCCAGAATATAATCGGGGGTAATCAGTTCATTAACTATCTAAGAAAACATGAAAAACGCCTCATTAATTACCATTATTATAGTTGGCAAAAAATTGCTTCGATTGGCAGTGGGGCTGTAGAATCAGCCGTTAAACAAATAGCTCATAGAGTAAAAATAGCTGGCGCACAATGGAAAGCTGAAACTGTTAATAATATTCTACAACTGCGCTGTGCTTATCTTAATGGTCAACTAGCTATTTAATTCTAATTAAATCATAAAAATGAAGACAAGTAGATTATAACTTCGCGTATTATAGTGGCGAATTAATTTCGCATGGAGTTTAATATTTATGGGACGGAAAAGATACATCGAGAGTGAACAAGACAAATTAGATAGAATGCAGAGATTAACCGAAGCTATTGCTGAAATAGAATCATATTTGCAGCTTTTTGAGGATAAAGGACAACAAGCCGATGTGGGTTGTTGGGTAGTTCGTTACCAAGTGAGGCAAAAAGACAAAATTTACTGGTATTACAAGCTACAAGCAGATAGAAAAATCTTTGAACAGAAAAACGGTAGCTCTTTCAGTAAATACCAACATTTAGGGAAAGCTGGCACTATTGCCCATGTCGATGCTGTTATGGGAGTCTTGAGAAGAACCGTTTTCACCGAGTTACATTCTACCATCGATTCTCTGAAAAGCTGTTTAATTGATATCGCTTATGATGAAGAACATAAAAGTAGATAACTAGAAATTTATTTCGCAAACTTTTTACGCGAATAAAAATTTGTTTCTTCAAAAATGGGATGCTCCCTTTTATCTTCCTTAATCAATAATAGCTAAATTCTTTATCTGATTAATGACTTTCGAGGGATTGATATTATTACAGTTAATATTTTTTTACTAGGGTGAATGAATTATGATTAAAAGTGATATATGTGGGGGTCATCATAAGTCAATTAAATTAGGAAAACATCTTTATCTTCGCCTCGAATTGCGCCTCACCTTTTTTTCCAATCCTATCGAAAAACCTGAAACTTTTTCTGTGATTAAATCGGCTTCTTGTTGATTAAATCGCCAACCGGACTGTGGCAACCATTGTCTTTTTTTTTGGTCGTATCGAGCTTTTACGAATAAATCCGAATTCTGACCAGCAATAGTTAACCAATCTCGTTCCCGATGCACCTCAAAAAGATCATTGTGATACCGTTGTTTTTGGTTTTGAGTTAACCATTGATTAAATCCGTTGGATACGAATTGTAACCACTGCCATTTAGCCCTTCGACTCCGCTCAGGGGGAGGCAACGGTTGACAACTGTTGTTATGAGCTTCTATCTCAGGGATATGATGCTTTTCAAACCGCAGTTTTTGCCGTTTACGTAGCCCTGGAAAAGTGTAGGCTGGACCTAACTGTGTACCAGTGATACGCTCCCCTTCATAATGGTAAATAATCCCCTGTACACATTTATTACGAGTGAGTTTAACGGTTGCTTCAACCCCCCTATCCGATAGGGTTTTCAAGAATTCGGGGATGGTTGTAACCTGTTGGCACACTTCATTGATGAGGGCGGTTAATTCGAGGTTTGGGGGTGTGGTTACAGGGGAACTGGGAGACTGGGTGCTTTGGGGATTATCAAAGAATTCTTTATTATTCGACGGGGGTATTTCTCTTGAATTAGGAGATAAGTTCGCTTTATTAGCCCTTTCTATCAAGGAAGACAGAGAATAGTCATTAGCTTCTCCTTCTTCATTAATCCTCGTCTCTTCTTTATCTTCGGTCTTTTTACTGTCCAATAACTGCTTACGATATTCAAGTATTTGGTTAACTTGATCAGCTATTGGGTCATTTTCGGGTAAGGATGGCGTTTCTTCTTCCTGTGGAGTAGATACGAGGTTATCATCGCTATGGGAGTAAATTCTCTCTAATTTCTCCACAAGATAAGGATGGGGGGACTTCCGGTTAGTTTGTTGAAACGGTTGGGATAAACCAAACTCAACCTCAAGTTCTCTAACCGCTTTTTCACCCCGTCGGTAATCCCAGGAATCAGAAACACAAGTGCCATCACTGCGGACTCTGCCAGCAACGATGTGAATGTGGTCATGATCTTTATCATGATGCCGAACAATGATGTAGGGAACCTTGGGGGCATCCCAATCATCGAAATTCGTACTAAAATCCATTTTTTCGAGGAAACGACGACCTAAATCCCCCCATTCAACATCATTGAGCTTTCCTTTATCTTCATTCGGAATAGATAAGGTGGCGTGGTACACCACCCGTTGAACACGATGATTTTTAGAACATTGGAAGCGGAATTCTCTGGCCATTCGCCGAATGCCATCAAAAGCATAGACATTTCCATCAAGAAAGTTAGCCTTGGCTTTCTCCATGACATATTTAAGACAGCCGTAAAATCCTTTTCCTTTGATCTGTTTAACAATCATCGTTTCAATGTAATCTGTAAATCCGAGATTTTATTGATGGCTAGTTGTAACTCTGCCTTGAGTTCAATAACCTCAGTTGCCGGAATTGGCATCTTGGATAGAGAGGTTGAATTAAGCACCCTAGCAATTTGGTTCAGGTTATTGCCCATGCGACTTAATTGGTTACTAATCTCGTCATTTCTCTTCAACTCAAGGCGACTTGGTTCAGTAAGTAACCTTTCCCGAATCAACTCAGAAACAGTGCAATTATTGCCAGCAATTTGATAGAGTTGTTCCTTTTGTTTGGTTGATAACCTAATTTCTAGGCGATTATCGTATTTCATTGTTGCTCCAGTACATAAAGTTAACAGAGGACGATTTTCGGGAATCGTCAATTGTCTTCCTTTCGTCAGAGTCAACAAAGAGTTTTAGATTTATCTATTAACAATTAACAATTAACAGTTAACAATTAACAATTAATTGACTAAAGCTTTCCAGTCTCCTCTTAAAAGGAGAGAAGAGAACTCAAAGAAAAATCTCTATTGCCAATCCTCTCAATGGAAGTAGGAGAGGTCATTGTTCATTGTTAATTGTACATTGTACATTGTTGAATGGTGAACAAGTCGTTTTTCACAAATCAAGTGCAACATTTAACCTTCTCAAACCTACCCATAACTGAGTAAACTTAAGCTAGGTACATCATCACCTGTAATGGTGAAGGCAGTTGCCTGCAAAGCACGAATCATAATGTTTCGTGCGCCATTTG
>JBFRWO010000201.1:0-12809 GCA_051439625.1 Crocosphaera sp.
GTAAAGCCGTATGTCGAGACTCAAGCTGATTCTCGTCTATTATGGTCAGATTCGTTGAAATATCTGGCCTTTGAGATGACCAAGCGCAAAGATGAACCGGCTATTAGTGCAACCGAAGCAGAAACTATTTTAGGAGAATTTTTAGTAAAATCTGGGGAAAGCAACCATTCTTTGAGTCGTTGTCGTCTTTGGTTACAAGATTTATTAGATTATCATCTTTTACAACGACGAGGAAAGTATGAGATTGAATTTCGTCATCAGTTAATCCAGGAATATTATACTGCGGAAACCCTAGTGCTAGAGTTTGACAAGCTAACGGATGAGCAGTTGCAGTGGGACTATCTTAATTATCTGAAATGGACGGAACCGATGGCAGTGGTTGCAGGGTTATTGGGGGAGGAAAAGCAAGCAGTTAGGTTAGTTAAGTTGGGGTTAGCAGTGGATTTAAAGGTAGGTGCAAGGTTAGCAGGGGAAGTAAATTATGCTTTTCAGGGTGAGACAGTTGATTTAGTTAAAAAGTTAGAGATTCCGACGTTATATAAAGTAGAGTTGTTGGGGAGAACGAAGTCTGAGGAAGCGGTATCTGAGTTAGAAAAGTCTTTAAATCACTCTGATAAGTATGTTCGTTGGAGAGCAGTAGAAGCATTAGGGAAGATTGGTTCACAGAAAGCTATTGAGAGTTTAGAAAAGGCTTTAAATCACTCTGATAAGTATGTTCGTAGTGGGGCAGTAGACGCATTAGGAAAGATTGGTTCAGACAAAGCTATTGAGAGCTTAGAAAAGGCTTTAAATGACTCTGATAAAAATGTTCGTTGGAGTGCAGCATCCGCATTAGGAAAGATTGGTTCAGAGAAAGCTATTGAAAGCTTAGAAAAGGCTTTAAATCACTCTCATCAGTCTGTTCGTATTAGGGCAGTAGACGCATTAGGGAATATTGGTTCAGAGAAAGCTATTGAGAGCTTAGAAAAGGCTTTAAATCACTCTGATGAGTATGTTCCTTGGAGTGCAGTAGACGCATTAGGAAAGATTGGGATTGGTTCAGAGAAAGCTATTGAGAGCTTAGAAAAGGCTGTAAATGACTCTGATAAAAATGTTCGTTGGAGTGCAGTAGACGCATTAGGAAGAATTGGTTCAGAGAAATCTATTGAGAGCTTAGAAAAGGTTGTAAATGACTCTGATAAAGATGTTCGTAAGAGGGCAGCACAGGCATTAGGAAGAATTGGTTCAGAGAAAGCTATTGAGAGCTTAGAAAAGGCTTTAAATCACTCTGATGAGGATGTTCGTAGTGGGGCAAAATTAGCATTGGGGTATATTGGTTCAGAGAAATCTATTGAGAGCTTAGAAAAGGCTTTAAATCACTCTCATCAGTCTGTTCGTATTAGGGCAGCAGAGGTATTAGGAAAGATTGGTTCAGAGAAAGCCATTGAGAGCTTAGAAAAGGCTTTAAATCACTCTGATAAGTATTTTGGGAGGAAGGCCGCAAAGGCATTAGGGAACATTGGTTCAGAGAAAGCCATTGAGAGCTTAGAAAAGGCTGTAAATCACTCTGATAGAGATGTTCGTTGGAGTGCAGTAGACGCATTAGGAAGAATTGGTTCAGAGAAAGCTATTGAGAGCTTAGAAAAGGCTTTAAATGACTCTGATAAAAATGTTCGTTGGAGTGCAGCATCCGCATTAGGACAGATTGGTTCAGAGAAAGCCATTGATAGTTTAGAAAAGGCTTTAAATGACTCTTATGAGTATGTTCGTAGCCGAGCAGCAGGAGCATTAGAAAACATTGCTTCAGACAAAACAATTAAGGTCTTATCTACTTTCTTATTAAAGAGTGATTGGCAATATTATAATGACAGTTTTTTTGACATCCTTGAATCCCTAGAAACCATTCAAGATAAATGTCAAATCTATCAAACTCTTTGCTTACCTCACCTAAAAATACCTCAAAATTTCCTTATATCTGACACTAAATTAACAGAATATTGCTTAAAATATAGACAACATAATGATAAGTCAACACAACTTACTCAAGCAGGATTTAGTCTATCTAACCCCCAACAACTCAAACAAGCTATTAAGCAACTCATTACCGAGAATATCGTTAGTCAACATCAGGAAAATGATTATGGAATTTTGTACCAAGTCAAAGGAGAATTAAACAGTATTAATTGTGAAAAGCTAGAAATGATTACCGTTTGGTTAAAACGAAAAATCGATCAAAAAATTCAATTTATTAGTTTAAAAATTATCTAAAAGTAATAGTCATGAAAACTAACACAACAAATATCAATCAAAATACCGTTAATACTATCATTCCTTCCTTACAAGAAATTGCTAAACTGTCTCTAGAAGAAAGACATAAACTATTATCACCAATAATACAAGAAATTGCCGAAGATATTAACAATGATCCCGAATTAAATTTATTTTCTCAGCTAGATGGAGAAGGATTGGAAGATAATGACGATTAATCCCAAAAGAAGCGAAATTTGGCAAGTTAATCTCGATCCAACAATTGGACAAGAAATCAAGAAAAAACGTCCCGTAATTGTCATTAGTTCAGATATTTATAGTCCTATTGCTTTAAGAATAGTAATTCCTGTAACCACTTGGCAAGATAAATTTATCCATCGTCCTTTTATGGTTAAAATTAACAAAAATAACCTGAATGGTTTGATTAGAGATTCTACTGGAAATGTCTTACAGATTCGTAGTATTTCAACTCAAAGATTTATAAATAAACTAGGTGTAATTTCAGATGAAATTATGGAACAATTACTTTTAGCTTTAATCATTAGTGTAGATTATTCATTAGAATGATTTTTTCTATCTTTCTTAATATACAATATTTCTGATTAATAACTCTAACAAAATTCATTTCTTAAATAGTGATTTTATCTAATTATGACTACCTTATATCAACCAGTTTTTTTAACTAAAGATGTCCCAGAATATGATCTAAAAAAAGGTGATACTGCTATATTAGTAGATATTGTTCCCCATCCCCAACAAGGAGAAGAGGGTTATGTATTAGAAATTTGTGAGGATAAAAGAGAATCAATTAATATTGTTATTGTTCCTAAATCTACTGTTAAAATGATGACTAACACAGAAATTTTTATTTCCTATGCTTGGGGAGGAAACAGCGAAACCCTAACCAATAAACTTGATAACGCATTTCAAGCAAAAGGAATCACCATTATTCGTGATAAACGAGACTTAGGTTATAAAGGATTAATCAAAGAATTTATGCAGCGTATTGGACAGGGAAAATGTATCATCGTTGTCCTAAGTGATAAATATCTCAAATCTAAAAACTGTATGTTTGAATTAATAGAAATTGCTAAAAATGGCGACTTTTATGATCGAATTTTTCCTGTTGTGTTAGAGGATGCCAAAATTTATGATGATTTAGAACGTTTAGACTATTTACAACACTGGGAACAACAAAAAGCTGAATTACAAGAAAAATACAAAAAAATTGATTTGGCTAATAGTTCAACGATTATGGAAACCTTGAATTTATATGATGAAATTAGACGTAATATTGATAATTTAACCAACACCTTAAAAAACATGAATACTTTAAGGGTAAAAAAGTACAAAAAATTAAATTTTGAGGAAATTATTACCGTAGTTGAAACCAGATTAAAAGAAGACTAATTAACTTAAAATATCTATTCTGGAAACCAATCTTTTTGTAATAATTCTTCTAAGGAATAAGGACATCTATCGGGTAAATTAGTTAACTGTGCTTTTTTAGTAACAATTAAACAAGCATTTTTATAAATTTTATCTAATTCACTCCTTAAATAATTTCTAAGGTTGGTTGTTAATCTATCTTCTAATTGAACCCGAAAAGTTATAATTTCTGCTGACCAATGATTAGAGTTTCTTTCCTTTTCTTCTCTCCAAAATTTGAGTAATAAAAGATGAATAATCACTTGTAAAAGTAAACTTTTTACGGCATTTTTTTCAGAACGTCCCAATGCTTCTAATTCCTCAATTAAATTATCATAATCTAATTGGTCTAATTGACGATTTTTTAAAATTTTTACTGTTTCCTCCAACCACTGATCATATTCCTTTTCGTAGAGTGTGTTTAAGTCAAGAGTTTCTATTTTCATCTCTAGTATTCTCTTTAAAAAATAATAGATTTAGGAATGAATAATCCGTAAATTATTCATTATTAATCGTTGATTTACTTGATATAAAACAAGTTAAGCTAGTTTAGCTTTAACTATTCCTTGAACTTGTTTTCCATCAGCTTTCCCTTTAAGTTCTTTCATAGCTGGACCCATAACTTTCCCCATATCTTTAGGGGAACTTGCGCCAACAGAAGCTATAATTTTATCGATAACTGCTTCTATTTCTTCAGTAGAAAGTTGAGCCGGTAAATAAGTTTCTATAATGGCTAATTCTTGAGCTTCTTTATCAGCTAAATCATCTCTACCACCTTGACGATATTGTTCAATAGAATCTCTCCGTTGTTTAGCTTGTTGCGCTAATAACTCTAATTCTTGTTCAGGAGTTAATTCATCTTGTCCTTTGGGACGCACTTCTGTTTCTTTTTCTATAATCACTTTTTTGATACTTCTAACTGTTTCTAGACGAACTTTATCTCTAGCTTTCATAGCTGTTTTAATATCTTCGCTGATACGTTCTTTTAAGGTTCCTGTTGTTGGTTTAGATGTGTCGCTCATGGTTTCAATTATTAGTAAAAATTAAACACTTCCTCTATATTATAACAGTTTGGAGTTTAAAACTAGGAAAAATGTTTAAAGCAAGTTTGCGATCGCCTGAGCAATATTCAGAGATCCTCCTGGTTTCCCGACTCTTTCCTGTCCATTTTTTTGACATGTTTCTAAATAATCTTTATCTTGTAAAATAGTTTGAATTGTTTTTGCTGCTTCAACAAAAATATGAGTATTTTTATAACTGTTTCTGATGGTTTTTACCGATAGTCCTAATAATCTCATTTGTGCTTCGGCAAAAGGGTATGTAAACTGGGGACCTTTTCCTGGTAATTGAATTACTGGTTTACCTAAACCTACTACTTGTTCTACAGCAGTTCCTGCCATTCCCAAGGCTAGATCACAATGATTTATAATATCAGAAAATGCTTGATAATAACATTCAACTCTAATAATATTGTTTTGTTTTTGTTTTATTAAAATACCAGTAGATTGATATTGCCATCCCAAATTTTGAGCTAAATTTTCTAAGTCCGTTTCTTGTATAGCTTTAACTAAAGCAACCCGAAATTGTACTTTTTCTAAACTAGCTAGAGATTCGCATACTTTCAACAATAATTCTAAATTATTAAGAGCTTCAGGTAGACGACTTCCTGGTAATAAAGCAATGGTGGGAATATTATCATTAAGATGTAAATCTTTTCCCGTTGGTGTTAAAATATCCATGATAGGATAGCCCGAAAAATTAGCTTGTTTAAATCCCTGTTGCTGTAAATCTTCTGCCGTAAAAGAATCCCTTGTAAAAATAGCTAAACAACGAGGCGATCGCAAACACCAACGGGTTAACCAAGGTAGATTTAATTTCCCTTCATAATAACTAGAAGTAGAAACCAAAAAAGTCACAAAAGGACGATTAGTTATATAAGCCATAGTAACAGGAAAAATGTCACCAACAGCAACAATTAAATCATACCGAGAACAGCATTTAAGCAAAGTACGAATTTGATATAAAGTTAACCCAATCAATCCCGCACTAACATCTTTTAATAATGTCAGAGGATTCATATAAAAAATGCCCCCAGAAGGTAAACTTTTCGGCTGACCAATCAAAGGTAAATTAAGAGAACGGTAAGCATTTCCTTCCCCTACTAAAGGCATTCCTGTAATGTTTATATTCGCGTCAATTTTTGACAATTCTTGGAGAATTAAACTAGCATTTAAGTCCTCTCCATGGCCGTTACTCATAAATAAAATTTCTTTGTTCATTTAATTCTTAATTAAATAGATGTTGTTACAATTTGACTAAAAGGTAATTCTATGGTAAGTATAGATAAGAATGCAAAGTAATAATTCTTTAAATAAAACGTTAATAATCCTAAAGTTATTCTAGAATAGAAAAAGTTTGACAATCATTCTAGCCCTCAAGGAGTCACCATTACCGATGACACAAGCCACTCAAACCCCCACAAAAGGAATTCAATTGACCGAAACAGCTCTTAAACAGGTTCTAATGTTACGGGAACAAGAAGGAAAAGATCTCTGTTTGCGTGTTGGGGTTCGTCAGGGAGGATGTTCCGGAATGTCCTATATGATGGACTTTGAAGACGTTAGCAATATTGGTGAAGAAGATGAAGTCTATGACTACGATGGCTTCAAAATTGTTTGCGATCGTAAAAGTCTTCTCTACCTCTACGGCCTCGTCCTAGATTATAGTACCGCCATGATCGGAGGTGGTTTTGAGTTTACTAACCCCAATGCTAACCAAACTTGTGGCTGCGGTAAGTCCTTTGGTGTTTAAAAAATATATTGTATTCTAAATAATCGGGGCAGAAATTCGGCTTTCTGTCCCATTCTGTGTTAATTCCATCACTAAAAATGACTGAAACTGTTGAAAACGCCTTTGAACAAGGGTTAGAACGTTATAAAGATGGGGAATCTATTGATACCTTAATCCCTCATTTCAAAGATATCTGCGATCGCTCCCCCAAAAACCCCACCGCTTGGGCCTGTTTAGCTTGGTTATACCTGTTAGCAGATAAACCAGAGTCAGCCCTCAAAGCAGCCAGAAAAAGCGTTAAAATCGATCATAGACCGCCCCAAGCCCGAATTAACTTGGCTTTAGCTATGTTAGACACCGGCGCAAAAGGAGTGCGGGATCACATCGAAGCGGCCCAACAAATAATCTCCCTAGATGAAGATATCCGTAAGGATATCATGGAAAACATCGAAGATGGATTAAGCCGTAAACCAGACTGGAAAAGTCTGGAGCGTGTGAAAAAATGGTTAATATCCCCTTAATAACAATGCAATTGACAAAAACCCAGTTAATAGGCTTAAAAGCAGACGATTTTCGTCATCCTTTAGATTTAGAAGCCACTACCACTTTAAAACAACTCCCTGGCTTGGATATGATTGTGAGGAGTTTACTGGGTTCGGTGGCGGAACAGTTTTTCTATCTCAATAACATTGCTTCCTCTGTGTTAGTCAGTGAAAAACAATTACCCCATCTTCATCAGTCTTTAGTAGAAGCTTGTCGCATTCTCGATCTCGAACCCCCACAACTCTATTTACAACAAAACCCCGTACCCAACGCCTATACTTTCGCGATGCAAGGGAAAAAACCCTTTATGGTGTTGCATACCTCCTTGGTGGAAATGTTGACCCCAGAGGAAATACAAGGGGTGATGGCCCACGAGTTGGGACACCTCAAATGTGAACACGGGGTTTACCTAACTTTAGCTAATATTATGGTTTTGGGTGCCAGTTTATTACCTAACTGGGGGGCAGCCCTCGCTCAATCTTTGCAGGCGCAAATGTTACAATGGGTGCGTTGTGCTGAGTTTAGTTGCGATCGCGCTGCTTTATTGGTGGCACAAGATCCCAAAGTTGTCATGTCTATTTTAATGAAATTAGCTGGCGGTTCCCCCACTATTGCACCCCAGTTGAACCTAGAGGCATTTATTGAACAGGCGAGGGATTATGAAGCCATGAGCGACACTGTTTTAGGAGAAATGTTAAAACAGGCGCAAACCGAACAATTGACCCATCCTGTGCCTGTTTTGCGGGCTAAGGAGATCGATCGCTGGGCCAGTTCCCAAGATTATCACCACTTGTTAGAAATAGGCAAAACAGAGTATAATCAAAAAGCTACGACCAAGGGCGGATGGCGAAATTGGTAGACGCACCACACTCAAAATGTGGCGGCTTCGGTCATGGGGGTTCGAGTCCCCCTCTGCCCATTAATTCCTCTTATCAAAATGTTAACCACTAAACCTCGTTTTCAAATCTTTGAAGAGTATTTAAAATATGACGATAATTCAGAAAAACTCTATGAATTATTCAATGGGGAACTGATAGAAATGCCACCAGAATCAGGTTTAAATATAGAAATTGCTAATTTTCTTTTTCTTAAATTTGCTTCACTGGTAGGACACCGTAGAGTTAGGGGTCATGGGTTAGAATTAGAAGTAAGAGGAGAACCCAAAAATCGCTATCCCGACTTAACTATTATTAGAGAAGAACATATACAACAACTATCAAAAAGAAACACTATTCGTCTGTTTATGTCCCCTCCTTTATTAGTGGTTGAAGTGGTTAGTCCTGGTGACATTCAAAGGGAAAGAGATTATATTGCCAAAAGAGTACAATACCAAGATTGTTGTGTTCCTGAATATTGGATTGTTGATCCTCAAACACAAACTATTTTAGTCTTAGAACTGAAAGAGAATAGTTACCAAGAAGTAGGTAATTTTAGTCAAGATGATCTTATTGAATCTCCTATTTTTCAGGAACTCACTTTAACTGTTTCTGAGATATTTTCAACGAATTCTCAAACTTAATTATACTATAGTTTTGAGCAGAGAAGATAATTTTATATTTTTAATTGTTTAGAAAATCATCTTCCAATCTTATTATTAAGAAATATTTTCATGATTGTGCTATTTAAAAACAACCAATCTATCCAAAATATAATATGTAATATAACGATTACCCAAAAAACAACCTGATAAGAAGACTTAATATTTTTGTGTCGTAATCTTCTTTGAGCAATAAAACCCCCTAACCATCCACCAGCTAGTTCACATAAATGTAAAGTTTGCTCTGGGATTCTCCAGTCTCCACGTTTTGCACGAGACTTATCACTAGCATATAAGGCAAAAGTTAGTAAACTCATGAGAGGATAAAGAAGCAGTGGGGTAGGATTAGCCGTTATCCAAGTAAAATGAATTGAGCCAATTAAAGGCAGACTTGATAACAGGAAAAATTCTAAGAAGGGAAAAGGATATTTACGAATATTATTATAGCTAGATGAAGAATTTGACTTAATCCTTGCTCCTAATATAAAAGCATTGCAAGCACGGGTTTTTCCCTTTTCAGTGACAGTATAATAACAAATTATATCCCCTACTTTTGGTCGGCGAGTTGCATTTTTAAGTTCAGAAATGTGAAGAAAAACCTCTACACTTTCATTGGTGGGTTGAATAAAGCCAAATCCTCGCTCATCTTTCCATTTAATGAGTTTCCCTTGACGCAAACCAGGTTCCATTATTTTTTATCCCCCTAATATTTAGATACTGATCTTCTGCGTGTTGGGTTTCGTTTCTCAACCCAACCTACTGTAGTCAGAGTAGTTCCTTTACCAAATATCTGTCAAATCTAAACTAAAATCAGGTAAAACCGTTTCTCCTGATAAAAATTGTGGATTTTGTAAAATTTCTACTTCCTGATCAGGGCGATAAATCTCTACTTGTTTTTGTCTTCGATTAATTAACCATCCTAACCTTGCACCATTCTCCATATATTCTTGCATTTTAAGGCGTGTTTTTTCCAGAGAGTCGCTAGGAGACATTAATTCAACCACAAAATCAGGACATAAAGGGGCAAATTTTTCTTTTTCAGCAGGAGTTAAACCATTCCACTGATCTTTATGTATCCAAGACGCATCCGGCGATCGCTCTGCACCATTAGGAAGTTTAAATCCCCCGGAAGAATCAAAAGATTTCCCTAACTTACTTTGACGATTCCAAGCTCTTAATTGATAGGTTAACTCAGCATTGCGGTCGCTGGTTTCGCTTCCTGTGGGTGGCATTATAATTAATTGTCCGGTTGCGGTGCGTTCAAATCTTAAATCACGGTTATTTTGACAAAGCTCAAAAAACTGCTCATCAGTTAAATCAATATCTAAATTGAGAGGTGCAGATAAAGTGACGGTGTTACTTTTCATCATAATCTTTCAGTAATTACCCGTAAAACAAATAACCCAAATGGGTGAGCTACCTGGGGGAAGCACGGAAGTTAAAATTTTTATAATATGGGGTGTATAAGTGAGATCGCACTAGCTGCTCACAAAAATAATAAATGTCTTTCGTTTAGTTTGAGTAGGAGCAACCCCATGGAACTTATTTCCCTCTTTTTGATCTTAGCAGGAACCTTTTTAGTAGATTTTTTACTCTACCAATAACTAGCTCGTCATGGGGCGATGTGTGTGTTATATCAGTGTTATATCAGTGTTAAAATGATAGCTCTCTTCTGGAATCGACTAACGGAAAGGAGCTATTTTCTGCATTAGTGCTTGCTTTTTCTAAACGATACCAAATAGTTTGTAACAGTTCCTCAACACCGGTTTTCGTCACAGCAGAAATAGCAAAAATTGGAGACTCACTCAACGTTTGTAACTCCTCTTTAATCAATTCTAACGTTTCTTGTTCACAAGCATCAACTTTATTTAAAGCAATTATCTGGGGACGATCGCATAATCCCCGACCATAAGCTTTTAATTCTTGTTGAATCACTTTATAATCTTGGATGGGATCATCGGCTGTCACATCCACTAAGTGTAACAATAGACGAGTCCGTTCGATATGGCGTAAAAATTCGTGGCCTAACCCTACACCTTCGTGGGCCCCGGCGATCAAACCAGGAATATCTGCAAATACTGTTCCGTCCCCTGTAGGTTTTCTAACCACTCCTAAGTTGGGAACCAAAGTCGTAAAAGGATAGTCAGCTATTTTAGGACGGGCAGCGGATAAAGAGGCGATTAACGTCGATTTTCCCGCGTTGGGTAAACCAATAATGCCTACCTCTGCCAGTAACTTTAATTCTAATCTGAGGTTACGCAACTCCCCTTCTAAACCGGGTAAAGCGTGTTCAGGGGCGCGATTTTTGTTGCTCAAAAAGTGTTTATTCCCTAACCCTCCTTTTCCTCCCTCAGCAACGCAGAGAGTTTGTCCTTGTTCCACTAAGTCTCCTAACATTTCCCCTGTTTCCAGGTCATAAATTACTGTGCCACAGGGAACCTCAATTATTGTATCTTTACCCATAGCCCCGGTGCAATTATTGGGACCACCCCGTTTGCCATCATCTGCTTTGAAACGACGAGCATAACGAAAGTCTAACAAAGTTTGTAGGTTTCCTTCTGCTTGTAGGATAACCGATCCTCCCTTACCTCCGTTCCCTCCTGCTGGGCCTCCTGCTGGGACATATTTTTCCCGTCGGAAGGCAACCATCCCATCTCCTCCTTTTCCCCCTTCTACTTCTATTTCTGCGCGATCGATAAACTGCATTTGATTGCTTCTAGATAGTCCGTTCTACTACCATTTTAACGCAAATATTGGATCAGTAAACAGTTAAATCACTCCTGACTCAATCCTACTCGGATAAGCTTGAAAAGTTTATGAAGACGGAGAGTTATTTCTAGGTCAATAATACACCAGAATTGTTTGTTTCATATTGTATAGTTTGATTAAGATAAGAAAAAATATATCAAGAAATGTAAGGAATTTCATGGCGGATCAACTTATACGGGCAACAGCAGCAGATGGGGGTATTCGGGCGGTTAGTCTCATATCTACCCGACTCACAGAAGAAGCAAGACAACGACATCAACTGTCTTATGTTGCTACAGCAGCCTTAGGACGCACCATGTCAGCCGGTTTATTACTAGCTTCTAGCATGAAAAAAGAGGGTTCCCGTGTCAATATTCGTGTCAAAGGAAATGGTCCATTAAAAGGTTTATTAGTGGATGCAGGGTTGGACGGAACGGTGAGGGGTTATGTTGCCAACCCTAGTATCGAACTGCCTCCCAACTCCCTTGGTAAGTTAGATGTGGGGGGCGCGGTTGGTTCGCAAGGGTTCCTCTATGTGGTACGAGATATAGGCTATGGTTATCCTTATTCTAGTACCGTAGAATTGGTATCCGGGGAAATAGGGGACGATATAACCCATTATTTAGCCACTTCTGAACAAACTCCTTCGGCTTTATTATTAGGAGTGTTTGTGGGGGCGCAAGGGGTGACAGCGGCCGGCGGTTTATTGTTACAAGTAATGCCTAAAGCAGCTAGAGATGAGCAGTTAGTTGCTACTTTAGAATCTCGTATTTCTAAACTTTCCGGGTTTACCCCTTTATTACGACAAGGGAAGACTTTACCGGATATTTTAGAGGAGTTATTGGGAGATTTAGGGTTAGTTATTTTTCCCGATGTTCAAATGTTAAGGTTTGATTGTCCTTGCTCTTTTAGTAGGGTTTTAGGTGCTTTGAAATTATTAGGAGAAGATGAATTACAAGATATGATTGAAAAAGATGATGGGGCTGAGGCAACTTGCGAATTTTGTGGAGAAGTTTATCAAGCAGATAGCGAGCAACTAGCTCAATTAATTGATGAGTTAAGAGCAGAATCAGTTGATTTTTAAAAGATAGTTTTTTATAATTCAGTTAATATGTTTATAATTGAATTATGAGTATTAATGATATAGGTAGAGTCACATTAATATTTCACTCTACCTATTTTTTGTATTCTAATATTTTTCTCTTTGATGCTAATATTTAATATTTTTGCTTCCGATGGAGAACCTGACACACTTACTCGCAACCTACTTTCATTAAAATTAAGTTAATAAATTGACATTTATTGATTATTTGCGTTATTTTTATCCTTAAGAATACTAAGAATAGGCGTTTGAGTAGCAACTGAGAGAAAAGTGCCGTTAAGCCTAAAACTCACATCTTGCACCAAGAAAAGTTGATATGAGAAGCGATGCCCGAAATCCTTATCTGACGGGGGTTATCCTTAGTTCTCTAAATTAGAAAGAGAACAATAATTAACAACTAATAAAAACCCAACG
>JBFRWO010000202.1:0-12097 GCA_051439625.1 Crocosphaera sp.
TGAAAGCTAATTATGGTTTATCCCTTCTTATTTTAGGACAAAGTTAGTCTTTCCTTTCCCATACGTCCCCAATCACTCTTTGAGTTCTCTTGACATCTGCTTAATTTTCTTAAGTTGTCACGAATGCTCGACGACACTCGGTGTCAGCCCTTTGGCTATGTTCAGGACTAAAAAGGAAGAGGATTGAAACCAATGAAATTTTATCCTTTTTTCTCCAGTAAAACAGAGGTTTTTAACAGAATAAATTATCAATTATCTGTTAATTTAAAAAGCCTTAACCTAGAGACAACCCTTTATCTAATGACCAAAATAATCGCTTTATATAATCAATCTGGAGGAGTTGGAAAAACGACTCTTACCATGAATTTGGGATATCATTTAGGAGAAAAACATCGGGTTTTATTGATTGATATGGACCCTCAGTCATCATTAACTGATTTTATGGGGGTTGATGTCATGAGTCTCGAAAAAACTACCTATGATACCTTAATCAATCAAGCTCCTCTTCCTATTTTGTCGGGAATTCATGGAGTCGATTTTGCCCCAACTAACCTCAACCTTAGTAAAGCTGAAATGGAACTGGTTAGTGTCCCTTTACGAGATTTTCGTCTTCGTCACCCTCTGGAGGATATTAAGGATAAGTATGATTTTATCTTAATTGATTGTCTTCCCAGTTTAGGTTTTTTGAGTTATGTCTGTTTAATGAGTGCCACCCATATTCTTGTCCCAGTACAGACTCAATATAAAAGTCTTTGGGGAACACAATGGCTTCTCGAAACTATCTTGAAAACGCAAAAAATTTATCCTCAACTGAAAATCGCTGGCTTTGTTCCCACTTTATACGACGCTAGAACCTGGCAAGATAAGGAGAGTCTAAAACAAATTAAAAATCAATTATCCTCTTTTGGAACAGTTTATCCCCCCATTAAGCGAACTATTGCCTTTGCTAATGCGTCACAAGCTCATGAGCCTTTAGCTGTTTATGAGCGAAAAAACCCTGTTGTAAAAACCCTTAAAGATATAAGTCAAAAATTAGCGTGCTTCGACATTTAATTAAATTAATATTATGCCAACCAAAAAACCAGCATCTTTTCAAATGCGTTCTTCTATCACTAGCTTTATTGATACAGCAGCCACGTCTTTAGATTCCTCTGAATCCTCCCCAGTAAAAACGCTGTCACTTGATTCTATCATTCTTCCAGATTCTCAACCACGCCGTTACTTTGATTCTCAAGGTTTAGAAGATTTAGTAACTTCTATCAAACAGCACGGCATTTTACAACCCTTACTGGTTCGTCCAAAAGAGATAGGTAACTATGAATTAGTAGCAGGAGAAAGACGCTATCAAGCAGCCACAAAAGCGGATTTTGCTGAGGTTCCTGTTATTATCCGTGATTTAAACGATGAAGAAGCTTTACAAGTTGCCTTGATTGAGAATCTTCAAAGAGAAGACCTTAATCCTGTTGAAGAAACACAAGGGATTTTGACTCTTCTGAAGCTAAAACTTGATTATGCTTCTATTGATGAGGTAAAGTCTCTCCTTTATCAAATGAAACGGGCTAATGATAGTCAGTCAAATCCAGAAATTTTTGAGCAAGAAACTGCTAACGAAGTTGTCTTGCTATTTAAACAATTGGGGCGACAAACTTGGGAATCTTTTGTCAAAAATCGTTTACCTTTACTTAACTTACCCGAAGAGATTTTAGCGGCGCTACAAAGTGGTCAAATTGCATATACGAAGGCTAAGGTTATTGCTCAAATTAAACAAGTTGAAACCCGCAAACAACTTTTAACTGAAGCAATTTCAGCTAATCTCTCCCTTTCTGAGATAAAAGCTCAAGTTAATGTTCATAAAAATTCATCTACGTCTTCTGAGAACCCTGGGCAACAAGTAAAAGACATTGCTCAAAAAATACGCCAACTAAAACCTTGGGAGAAAGATCGAAAAAAATGGCAACGGATAAAAAACTATACTAAAAAAATAGCGGATATTTTACAAGACTTAGAAGACAGTCCTCTAGATTCTAAATAAACAAGTATAAACAACCTATTTTCGATATTATTTCCTTGTACAAGTATTTATTTGACCTCTCCTTTCAAGGATAAGTAATATCCAAGTAAATAATCACCGGTTCTGAAGCTATGTTATGAACTGGTGGAAAATAGGTATCTCTTGTATCTCATAACTGGTGATTATTATTATGGGAATCCCTAAATTTGAGTATTTTCTACGAGAATGACAATAAACCCTCTTATTTCTGTACAAACCAATCTGAGCAGACTTTTAATTTTAAAAGGTTTATCTTTTGCTTGGTTTCCCATTCCCACTATCATGCTATTTTATCAATCTCATGGGTTATCAATTGAGCAATCAATTTTCCTAAAAACAGTTCTCTCTATTTCATTTTTTCTATGGGAAATACCCTCTGGATATGTAGCAGATCGACGGGGGAGAAAATTCTGTCTTGTCACAGGTAGTGGAATTTGGGTGATTAGTTGGTTAATTTATTGTACTCAACAGACTTTTCTATGGTTTATTTTAGCTGAATTTTTAACAGGAGTAGCTGGCAGTCTCATTTCAGGGGCCGATACTGCTTTAACTTATGATACCTTTTTATTGTGAGATAGTTGAAACATTTAATGTTTAGAGAACGCGCTGACCATTACTATCAATAATCAGTTCTCCATCTTCCTTGGCAAACTGTCCAGCCGGCCATTGTTCAAGAAGATCCAGAACGACTTCACTTGGACGACACAGTTTAACCCCTTTTTTGGTGCAAACGATGGGACGATTGACGAGAATGGGGTACTCTAACATGGCCTCAAAGATAGTTTCATCTTTTACATTAGACTCTAATAATCCCAATTCAGCCGCAGGTGATTTGGTTTTACGTAAGGCAGTAGAAGGAGTTAACTCAGCAGCAGCAAACAAGGCCAATAATTGAGGTTTTGTCCAGCCTTCTTTTAAATATTCAATAACAATGGGGTTGTAACCGGCAGTTTCAATCAATCTAAGAACGTTTCGGGATGTTCCACAGTCTGGATTATGATGAATCACTATCATGCTTCTCTGTTTTATTGTAGAAATATTTGCTATTAGTTTAGCTTTAATCACTTCAATTTTCTTAAGTTATAACCTATTTTTTATCAAATATTAACTAAAAATTAACTTAATGAAATCATTAGTAAGCTTAAGATAATAAACTAACACAATATGAGAAGAAAGCTCATGAAACCCAAACATTTTTTAGTTGGTTTGTTCCTCTGTTTAAACTTATTTATTGGGACTGCTCCCAGTTTAGCCGATGTTCTTTTTCCTGGTCAAACTGGAGCGGACTTACTAGAAGAAATCAATCAAAATTATCAACCCCAAAGACATCTTGGTTATGGCGACAGTCGAGATATTCTTTATCGTTATATAGATAATCAAGACGGTGAAGTTTCAGGTATTTACACTAACTTTACCCTTGCTTTTGATCCTTTATCCCCTTCAGATCCCAGTCAAACCGTTTATCGCAATGGTAATGGAATCAATGCTGAACATATCTGGCCGCAAAGTAAAGGTGCCAGTGGTATTGCTAAAGATGACCAGCATAATTTATTCCCTTCTTATCCCAGAGTTAATAGCTCTCGTGGGAATAAAGCTTTTGGAGAAATACCTGATGAGCAAACAATGCGTTGGTATTTGGACAATCAACAGCAATTAAATATTCCATTCCCTGATGTTATTGACGAATATAGTGAATCTACCTCAGACAGATTTGAACCAAGAGAAGACCGTAAAGGCGATGTAGCAAGAGCTATGTTCTACTTTTTGGCTATTTATCCTAATGATGCGGATCAAAGCTTCTTTAATTTACAGCAAGACACTTTTTGTCAATGGAATCAATTAGATCCCGTTGATGAGCGAGAACGAGAACGAAATCAAGCGATCGCAGAAGGTACAGCAGAGATGAACCTAAATGAAGAGGAAGTACAAGGGAATTATAACCCCTTCATCCTTGATGATACTTTAGCTCAGAGAACTTTTTGTGATTAGTTAATAATTGTTTCTCATGGAATTATCAGATAATTTGAGAAACTCTTATTTAATCCTCAGAATTTAGTCATAAACCTTTCATATTACTCCTCCATACTAACAATAACGAAACAAATCAATCAAAGGAGTTACCCCAACATGAAAGGTTTTATTATTACTGGTTTATCTAGTCTTGTTCTCGGTAGTTTTCTCACTCCTGTAAACGCCACTGAAATTGTCGCCGTTAACTCTAATATTGAAGAAAATAGAATGTCTTATGTGTCTCCTGTCAACTTAGTTAATCATGCTAGAGGTGGTACTTTCAGTGAACAAGGAATCCCCGGTTATATTCGCTTAAGTTTAGCTGTCAAATCAGGTCAAATTGATGCAGAAACTTTAGTTAAAACTGCTATTGAAGCAGGACGTTTATCTTCCGAAATCCTCAATAATAATCTTTATCTTTCTGCCGTTGACTTTGAATTATCCCAATTAGATAATGATTAATTTAATAATTTAACTATATAATAGGGCGGACGAGGTGCTTGGTGAATTCGTGATGCTGTGACATATACAGAACCATCAGGACCCTCTGAAAAACTATCTGGCCAGGCTAAAAATTCCTGATCTTGAGCAATAACCTCAATTGAGGACGGAGCCACTGAGGAATTGACTCCTTCTGCTAAAGCATCAAGCTGTTCTTTAGTCAGTGAAACTCGACGTACTGCATTAAGTTCAAGTGAACTATGATAAAAACGACCCTGTTCATCAAATAGAAGCCCATCAGCAGGTCCAAAAACTCCGACGGGAAAAACTCGTTCTCCCAGTTCAGAATCGCTGAGTTTTGGGTCTCGAAGGTCTTTGGTCTTTGCACAATAAACAGTTGTTGCAGTTAAAGCTTGATAGCACAAATAAGAGCCAGATGGGTGCAAAGCTACACCATCCGAATGGACACGAGGACTTCCTTCATTTCCCCCCCAAATTTCGCCATTGATGGTGATATTGATTTCAGTAGCTGTTGTCGAAGGGTCATCGTCAAGCACTCTGCGGAAACTTGGTTGAGAACTATAAATGTTTTCAACAATAATCAACCCAGCTTGTTCAGAATCTGATATATAAGCGATTTCTTCGTCTACATCGACTCTAATATCATTTATGTATGAATCTCGGCCATCTTCGTCATCAGTAATAAGCACTCTTTGATCAACAGGAATAACTTGTAGGCTATTATCAGAAAGATTAACTCTAACTAATTTAGTTGCTCCAGGGATAATACCTTCAAAGTTTGGGTTTCCCGTATCTAAAATCCAGAGATAATTGCTATCATCAACATAAACCGCTTGAACAGAGACAAATTGCTTTTTGGGATTGGTTCTTTTGCCATTCGTCCAAAATTGATTCCAAGTTTGGTTTGGAAATGGAACTGGCTCTCCTGAAACCAGTTTAGTTACTGAATCTCCAAACTGCTCTCCTTCAACCCATTTCGGAAAATTGACAAAAATCTCTGACGAATCTGAGATAGCAACCCCTGTCCATTGACGTTCAGCACTTTTAGCCACAACAGTAAAACTTTCCTGAGAAGACACCGCAGATTGTGCGTTAAAACGGTTCGAGATTTTTATCTGTTGACAGCCCGATGTTATTATGGTCAATAAACCAGCAACAATTCCTAAATTTGTTAGTGATGATTTTCTCTGATTTTTTGGCATAAATTTACTTACATGGTGTTTTTAAAACTTTTAATACCAATGGATAAAATAACATAAAAAATCAACTATTTCCACTCTTTCCCAAAAGATTGCTCCCAATATTTCCAAGATTCCTTATTAAGAGGAAACTATCAACTGAACATTAATCCTATCATTACTTATCAAAAAACGGCTCAACTTCCTATTGAAATCTATGTTCAGCCTGTGACCCAATTTATCACAAAGAATTCTTCTTTATTACTCCCAGAGTTGGATATTGTGCCTAAAACCACGTCTTTTATTATCTAATGTTGATATTGCCAGAATAAAGTCTTGGCTTCAATATCTCTGATGATTCTTTGTTAAGTCAATACACACAATTAACTGCACATGATGGCTTAGAAAATCGACAATTCAGAAAATCGGCCCTGCTGGTGTCAAAATATGGCCAAAATAAGTTCGGCTTTTTTTAACAAATTAAGTTATCGTGTTTTTCTACCCATTCTTTCAATTTTTCCAAAAATTCGAGGGCGGTACGACCAAAATCAGTAATCTCATAAGTTACAGCCACTGGACGAGTGCTGATAACAGTTCGCGCAATGAGTTGATTGTTCTCCATTTCTTTGAGGCGATCAGCAATAACCTTTTTACTTGCTCCACTAAGTTGACGTGCCAAGTCATTAAAACGCACGGGTTCATCCTTAAGATGCCATAAAATTGACCCAGTCCATTTGCCACCAATAATCCGCATACCTCGCTCAATGCTGCAAGGCTGAAAACAAGGTTCTACAGCTTTTTTTTGACCTTTTTCGTTTGTTTGAATATTTATTTGTCCCATTCTAAAAAATGTACCTCATTGTAGTGGACAGGTGAAAATCCCGAAATCCCTTTCAAGCAAGCTTTTTAATCAGCATAAGTTTTAAATTGGCTTCCGAGATTGACAACTGAAAAAGTAGGTTACTAAAAAGTAACTGGTTGTTTATAGTAACCTAAAATCGCTAAGATGTTTTTGCCAATCAAATCTGACGCTCACAGCTATGAGAAATGTTCTAATTATCAATGGTCATCAGTATTACCCTTTTGCCGAAGGGAACCTCAACAAAAGTTTGGTCAATCAAGCTCAAGGGTTACTCACAAAAAAGGGATATAACGTGCGTATCACTAGTTCTCAAGATACCTATGATGTCTCAGAAGAATTGGAAAAGCATAAGTGGGCAGATATCATTATTCTGCAAACCCCTGTCAACTGGATGATGGTATCGTGGAGCTTTAAAAAGTATATGGATGAAGTCTATACAGCAGGTATGAGAGGAGCTTTGTGTGAGGGTGACGGGCGCACCTCAGACGCACCGAAAAAAAACTATGGCAATGGAGGGACATTAAGAGGCAAGAAATATATGCTCTCCTTAACCTTCAATGCACCAAAGGAAGCTTTTGATGCTGCTGATGAATATTTATTTCAAGGTAAAGGCGTTGACGATTTATTTTTTGCCATGCACATGAATTTTCGCTTTTTTGGGATGGAAGCACTCTCTACCTTTGCTTGTTATGATGTCATGAAAAATCCTGATGTTGAAAATGATTTCAAACGGTTTGAAGCCCATCTAGAAAACCAATTTGGCCATCCATAAATTTTAGAAAAGGCAAGTGAGTCATGAGTGAAACGATTTACACAATTGCGCTTTTAAAAGCCAAAGAAGGATGTTTAGATGATTTAAAAAATATCCTATCTGCCCTGGCAACAGAAACCCGAAAAGAGTCGGGTGCTATTGAATATTTTTTTGTGCAGGATAGCCACCACGATCCGAATACCATAGTGTCTTATGAAAAATGGCAAAATGCGGAAGAAGAGGCAAAGCATTGGCAAACACCCCATTTAAAAAAAGCACTAGAAACAATGAAAGACATTCTAGATGGAGATCCAATTATTCATAAAGGATTCAAAGTCATTTAATCATTAATACTCTTATTAGGAGCTTTAAAATGAGTAAAACCATTTTAATTACAGGAGCCGGTTCTGGTTTAGGTCATGGTACAGCATTAGGTCTAGCCAGAAATGGACACAAAGTGATTGCCACCGTAGAAAATTGGCCACAGGCAACCCAATTAAAAGCAGATGCCCTGCAAATAGATGTAGAATTAATTGTTGAAAAACTAGATTATCTCAATAAAAATGATCAGGATCATATTATCAAAAAATATGGTCAACAGGTGGATATTTTCGTTTCTAATGCAGCGACAGGAGAAACGGGTCCCATTGCAGAAATTCCAGTTGAACGCATCCGTCATGTTTTTGAGGTAAATGTATTTAGTACCTTAGAGCTTGCCCAAAAATTTGCTGCTATTTTCGCCAAGCGAGGTTATGGCAAAATATTCTTCACTTCTTCCATTGTAGGATTTTCAACATTCCCATTTCTAGCCCCTTATGTGTCCTCGAAACACGCTTTAGAAGCGATCGTTCAGCTTATGCGTCAGGAAATGGAGGGGACAGGGGTTCAAATTGCTACCATCAATCCGGCTCCTTTTCGCACTGGTTTTAATGACCGTATGTACGATACTTTGGATCAATGGTATGACCCCAATAAAAACTTTACACCAGAAAAGCCTATCCGTGAGATACAATCACTTTTCGAGGGAGAAGAACTTCAGCTAGATCCTCAATCAATGATTGACTTTATGATACAGGTTATTCCTCAAGATAAACATAAATTTCGCAATGTTTATCCCGAAAGATTTATTGAAGATGTCAAACAATACCAAAACAGTCTTTGGGAGATGGAGACATCCTTTGAACAAGCTCAAGGCAAAAATAAAAATACTGTTTCATAGGAGAGCGCGAAAATGACATTCAAAGACATTCATCTCTATACTGCTTCGACAATGAACGGCTGGAAACCCGTTATTTTCCTTGAAGAAGCTGGTGTCGAATATGACCTTACTTATATCGACTTTTCTAAGAAAGAACAAAAGACTCCAGAGTATCTCAAACTCAATCCTAATGGACGTATTCCCACAATTGTGGATCGTTCCAATAATGATTTTGTTGTCTTTGAGTCTGGTGCAATTTTATGGTATTTAGCTGAAAAATATGGCAAGTTTTTACCTTCGGATGCGAATGAAAAATCCCGCACCTTACAGTGGTTAATGTTTCAAATGGCTGGCATTGGTCCAATGATGGGACAAGCGATGTATTTTCAGCGTATCGCTGCCAAACAAGGTCATGAAGACGAATTTGCTATCAGACGTTATGTAGATGAGAGTCGTCGTTTGTTAGAAGTGTTAAATACTCATCTTCAAGATCGTCAATACTTGGTCAACGATGAATTCACCATCGCCGATATAGCTACCTATCCTTGGGCAAGGGCTTATTACTGGGCAAAGGTTTCTGTAGAGGGTTTACCTCATCTTCAAGCTTGGTTTGACCGTATTGATAAACGAGAAGCAACTCAGCGCGCCTTGTCTATTCCGAAGCCTTATTGGGCATTTTTTGGCAAAGGAGATATCGAAGCGGTTGAACGTGAAAATGCTGCCAGATTTAAAAGTGACGTAAAAACGACATAATCTGTTCTTAACCCAAAATCGATTATTTCTGTCTTAGAAAGTTTCTCAATCAATGCGGTTGATTCATAGGCTAAAACAATTGCCGGATGAGCTACTAAAGCGCAAGCGATCGCAACTCGTTGTTTTTGTCCTCCAGACAAAATGGGAAATAATTGAACCATTACTACCAAAGCCCAAAAAACGAGGGCGGCACAGAGAAACTAATTTAACTTGACCAAACCAAATTAAGTGCATCCCCATCAACGTGATATCCAGGAAAGACAGTTGATAGCTCTACTGATGAGATGTGCAGGTGCTGTAGCAAGATATTGCTCAAAACTTCTCGAAAATCTGTGGTTACTGGCAAGTCCCTTCCTTCATGGAGTTGAGTCTTATCCAAACCTGGCCAGTCTCCATAGAACTGTTGTCCTCGAATTTTACCCCCCAGAACCCAGAGGGCGTTTCCATATCCGTGGTCGGTTCCCTGATTGCCATTCTCGCGAACTGTGCGCCCAAACTCAGATAGAACTACAATCGCTGTCTGATTGTATAAATCTCCTAACTCTGTTGCTAGGGTAGCAATGGCTTCTCCTAGAGGTTTGAGCCGTCGATTGAGGAGATTCTCTTGTTGTACATGAGTATCCCAACCACCAATAGCCATAAAAGCTAACTGAGTTCTGGTATCACCTACCATCAATTGAGCCAGCTTCCGAGCGGACTCTGTAAATCCCAAGGCATTAGCGGCTCCTCGGTTGGCAGCAATCATTTCTTGCTCCAGTTCCGATCTCAAAATTTCTCTAGCCTCTATTCCTTCTTGATAAGCTAAACTTAGCCGGTCAGTCCCATTATAGAGACGAGAGAAAGCTTTCTGAATCAGAGGACGATCTACTGGCATTTTACGGCGATCACGATGGCCTGTGGGGACATTGACTACACTCTGGCTGCCAGCCAAAATACGAGGGGTTATTACTCCCAAGTTGACAGCCTGGATGGGGTAGTCTGTCAGCAATAGGGCTAATAACCGATTCAGCCAGCCATCTACAGTGGTTTTAATCCCTGGGGTTCCAGTCTCCATGTACTCTTGAGCCTCGAAGTGTGACCGACTCGAATCTGGAGAACCAGCCGCATGAATAAACGCCAGACTTCCATCTTGCCAAAGGGGAAGTAAATCTTCTAGTGCTGGATGCAAACCAAATTCACCATCTAAATCTATCACTCCTCCTACTTCCCCTGGTGGGCTAAGGGCGATGGTAGGACGAGCCTCGTAATATGCCCTATCACGGTAGGGTACCAGCAAACTCAGACCATCCACTCCACCCCGCAGGAAAATCACCACTAGTCGTGGGAGATTACTCGACGAATCTTGGCTTCTCGCCGCCCACCCTTGGATTCCCAGGGGAAGAAGACTACAAAGAGTTAAAAGAGCGGTATTTTGAAGGAGTTTTCTTCTTTTCATGAGAGTAGGAGATTTAGCTTTTACCGATACATCATTTCTGGAGCACCTAGCATGAGCGCCGCTTGTATTTGCCGGGGACTAGAGGCGATTACCTCTTGACTGTGGTCAGAAAAGGGATTGCCTAGAGTTTGGCGCAGTTGTTCAGGATTGACCTTTGACTTACCGCTCCAGCGACCTTGGGCAAGGGCAGTAGCAATACTAATCCGACGCAACATGGCATCAGAATTTAGCCATGCTTCTTGAGTGTTGGCATAACCATCAGGGGTGAGACAGTGATAAGGCAACATATTAAGCTGATTCAGGGTGCCAGCGAGAGCTACTAAATTTGGTTGGGAGCTATCAACTGCTCGTAAAGCAGAAATTACGTACTGGTAAGGGGTTTTGAATTTGTTTCCCCTATACTCGTTTGCCCAAAACTCGGCACTGCTAAATAGGCTAGTGAGTATTGCTCGAATGTCACCATCTGTTTCCAGGAAACGTTGGGCTAGAAACACCACCAAACTCGGTGGTGGTTGATCCGCCACAAAATACTGGGCTATTTTATAGCTGATGTGTTCTGCTGTAGCCGGATGCCGAGCCAGAAGTTCCAGTGCCTGTTCCACTTCATCCATGCCACTACCCCGAATCAGAGTGCCTAAGAAAACCTTGTCACTATAGTCATGACGAGCTTCATCAAAGAAGAAGCCACTACCATCTCCTAAGCGGCGAGGTCCGGCTAAACCCCATCCCGTCAAAATCTTAGCCAGGGCAATCACATCATCCTGGCTATAGCCCCCATCGACTCCCAATGTGTGCAATTCTATCAATTCACGGGCATAGTTTTCGTTGAGTCCCTTAAATCGTCCTCTGCTCCGAGAACTTTCAGGAGCAGTATTCTGCCAGTTATCCAGATAAAACAGCATGGCTGGATGGCGTGCTGTCGAAAAGAGTAAGTCCCTAAACTTCCCTAATACATGAGGACGAATAGCCTGTTCCTCGTAGGCTCCCACCCAGATGCCTGTTCGTCCTTTCCCAGCAAAGACGTTGAAATGATTGAACCAGAAATCTACCATTACCTCTTCTAACTGACTTCGAGATAAAGTAGCTCGCATTAACCTGGCCTGAATGGCTTCTTGCACGGGCTTTCTTCAGCAATTCTCATTTTGAAGAATAGAACGACTCAGATCTCCATCTGAACAAGAGAATTTGCTGAAATTCCTGTTTTCCCTTTGCTCTTTTTCTTCTGATTTTTAGGTTACGCATATACTACAAAATAACGAAAATAACCGACCAGTCCTAATTCTTTTTCTCAATCTTTTATTAGGTAAGATGCTTGATTATTTTTCAGTTATTTTATTCACTTATATTCCCAACAAAGAATGATTTTTATCTCACTTATTAGCTTGTATTAATAAATTT
>JBFRWO010000203.1:0-6708 GCA_051439625.1 Crocosphaera sp.
GTATATTGGTGAACCCTTAACCATTGAGCCAAAATTAGACAGTTTTGAGCGTGCATTGGAACGTTCTCGCACCTTAGAGCGTCTAGATTGGCAACAAGTCCTCGTTTAGTTCCCTTTATAGCCGTCATGGTTTCTCTTCTTGTATCCTTGGCGGCTGTTTTTTTGGCAATTTTTCGCCATCATTATTGATCATTGGTTCATTTTTCAACAACTATGGCTGTTAAAGTATTAATTCCCACTCCTCTGCAAAAATTCACTAACAACCAAGCTACTTTAGAATGTAGCGCAGGAAATGTAGGTGCGTTAATCGAAAAGTTGGAAAGCGATTTTCCCGGTATTAAAGATCGTTTATGCGATGATGATGGTAAGCCTCGTCGCTTCTTGAATTTTTATGTTAATAGCGAAGATATTCGCTTTTTAGACAATACTGAAACTGCATTAAACGATGGCGATGAAGTCAGTATCGTTCCTGCAGTTGCTGGTGGTTAAATTCAACCCTAGCGGTATATGATGTAACATAATAAAAGTCCTGCAATTGCGGGATTTTTTCTTTTGAATTGATGAAAACCTTTTTATTTTGGAACCTGAATAAGAAACCACTCATTGATAACATTGTATCTTTGACTCAATTATATGATGTTGATGTTTTGATGTTTTGTGAGTGGAATATTGCTATTGCTGATCTCCTAAATGCTTTAAATGCTGATGGACAAGGCAGTTATTACTATATACCTGGTAATTGTGAAAAGATTAAAATTTTTACTAAATTTCCTAACGAGTTTATTAAACCTGTTTTTGAGTCAGATCGTTTAACTATTCGTCATATTACCTTACCAGGAAGTGAAAGTATCTTATTAGCAGTGATTCATTTTGTTGATAAATATAACTGGGATGAAGACAGCCAAAATGCAGAATGTATTGAATTAGCTGCTAAGATAAAAGAAGAAGAACAGAAAAACGGTCATAGTCGTACTGTTTTGGTAGGTGATTTGAATATGAACCCGTTTCAAGCAGGAGTTATTATGGCCAATGGGTTACACGCAGTAATGAGTAAAAAAATTGCATCATCAATGTCTAGAACAGTTCAAAAAAAAGATTATAAATTCTTTTATAATCCAATGTGGAATTTATTGGGGGATAATTCTCCAGGAGTTCCAGGAACTTATTATTTGCGTCAATCACAGCACAAAGTTTATTTTTGGAATATCTTAGATCAAGTATTAATTCGTCCCGAACTTTTGGATAATTTTAGGGTAGAAGATTTAGAAATTGTTGATTTTGATGGCAATGTTTCTTTCTTAACTTCTCAAGGTTATCCGAATAAAAGACAATACTCCGATCATCTTCCTATTAAGTTTACATTAGCTCTCTAAATTAGATCGTTTATTCAAGGAGATTACAAAAATGGTAGATTACAAACAAGATTTATGGCCAGATGAAATTAAAACTACGGAAATCATTTCCCCTGTAACTATTATTAAAGAACAAGGTAAAATTTTAGGACAAAAAACAAATAATATTGTTGTTGGCGAAGTAAAACTTATGCACTCAACTGAATTTCCATTTGCCTATGGATTTATTCTTGTTTGTTCTACAATTAATTATGAGTATAAATTATTTGATTTTGTATTTCCGATAGAAATGTATCCCGTCAGAATTATTCCTGATGCTTCTATAGCAAATGAACTCTCTTTATCCCCTAGAAACCCAGAGATAAAAATAGAATCAGAAGAAGACTTTACAGATATTCTAAGAAAAATATTCTCGGCACAAAAAACAGTCAAAATTATTACTTCTTTAATAGCACAATCAAAAGATATTAAAGATTAAATTTACTAATTGTTCAGTTGATTTTTAAGATTTTAAAGGAGTAGTCAAAAAGATGGATAAAGAAAGTTTAATTAAGTTCTTAAAGCAAAATTTAACGGCAATTAAAAGTTATGGAGTAACCTCATTAGCGTTATTTGGATCTTTTGCTAGAGATGAGGCAAACAGTAGTAGTGATCTTGATTTATTGGTAGAATTTGAAGCAGTAGTTACCTTTGACAACTATATGGATTTAAAGTTTTTTTTAGAAGATAGTTTAGGGTTATCAGTTGATTTAGTCAGTCGGAAAATGTTAAAGCCTCAACTGCTCAAGTCAGTAGAAAAGGATGCCATTTATGTCTCGTAGTTTAAGGCTTTATTTTGATGATATATTAGTAAGTTGTGATAAGATTCTACGCTATAGTAAAGGACTTGATTATAAAAAATTTATGGCAGACGAATTAAGGGTTGATGCTACTCTGAGGAATCTACAAATTATTGGGGAAGCGGTTAAACAAGTCCCCGGAAAAATGAGAGCTAAATATCCACAGGTTGAATGGCGTAAAATTGCTGGTTTAAGGGATATTTTAGCTCATGCCTATTTTAGTTTAGAAGATGAAACTATTTGGGACATCATACAAACAAAAATAATTCCCCTTAAGTCCGAAGTTGAAACCATTATTAATCAGGAGTTTAAATAATGTAAGATAGTATTAAACTAAGCTGTTCGGTGATCATTAAGCAAAAACTTAAGCATGAACCACTTTATTTTTAGGATTAACTAACTTTAAGAGTTTGTGTTTGATTTGTTTATCCGCTAATTCCCATTTCAATTTAGTGTAGTTGCTATCATCGTTACTACCTGCAAAAAATCCCATGGGAATTTCAAAACCACCGGCCATTTCTCGGCCACCTCCATAATAACGGCCTTGCGGATTTTTTCCTAACGCTTCTTTAATAAATTCATCGGGATCAAGGGTTAATTTATTGGTGCGTAAAGAACCGATTACAACTTCAAGTTCGTGGGTTTCATCATGAATAATGCCATAAACAAGGGCAGTGTGTATATTGTCTTCTGTTACTAAAAAGTCTGCTGCTTGGGGAATAGCATCTCGATCTTCGTAACGTAAATAACCCACACCAGCAATGGAAAAACTATTTTTAATCAGGCGATTTTTCAGCGATCGCTCGATAACATCCATGACATGATGCGATCGCGCCGACTGTAAAACGGCGTTGAGTAACTGGGGATCATACACACGGGATAAATAAGCGGCCGCCAGTAAATCTTCTTCTTGGGCCTGTCGTAACCCATTGGTATCAGAACGAAGACCGTGCATTAAGGCTGTAGCGCATTTAACATGAGTAATATTACCGCTGTTGAGATCCAGTAACCCTGCTTGTATATACTGGGTAAGAATAGTTGCCGTTGCGCGAATTTGCGGTCTGAGATCGACAAATTCCGCTTGGATACCTCCTTGTTCACTATGATGATCAACAACAATCAAAACAGGAATTCTTGCCTGCTTAACATAAGGCATCAGTTGACTGGTGTTACCCTGAGAGTCCACCAAAACACACCCTTGATAAATGGAAAGATCCCGATCTTTGAGAGTGCTTGTACTCCATTTTGTTGCTGGTAGGCCAGTTAGTTTGACCAGGGCAATATTTTCTTGATGGGAAAGAGTACCTGCATAGACAATATCACATTCTATCTCGTAGGGTTGAGCAATTAATTGATAAGCCCAAGCACTGGAAAGAGCATCAGGATCAGGAAAATCTTGAATGACGACAATATGACGTTCTCCACGATGATCTTCTAGGGTTTGCTCTAGTTTCTGGGCTAACTTTCCTTTTGACAGGTATTTACTCCCTTTTTCTCTTTCTAATGCTATATCTACGCCTATGTTACGGTCGATTTGACCAAAAGTCGATGGTAAGCAATTTTGTCCATTGTCATTACTTGTAGGGGGAAGTAGGTATGATTTCATTTGTTAAGGTGGGTTTAAGGGATAATCTAAAAGGATTCATAAAGATAACTTACGGGTTAAGTTTACTACTTTTTTGACTATTCTTAGAAATTTGCTATCTTGGTGCAACACAAAGGTGATCAGCAAGAGTAAACTGTATATTTGACTACTTTATTATTTTATCTACCTGTCATTATTGTATCCGATTTGTGCCTCTAATTCAAGGAAATTAATAAAATAGTCTCTCACCAAGAAATTAGCAGAAATTATTGAGACTTTAACGATATTTAATATCAGGTTGAGATTCCAGAATAATCCTAATGTAGATAGGACTTAAAGTTTATTGTCTTATTAGTCCGACAAACGCTATAGATTTTTGAGGTGTCTTACTGGTAAATTAAGTTAAGAATAATTCGGTTGTTGTCTATTGATGCGTTGGTTAATTAACAAAGTTGCCTCTTTTCTTTCTGTGTATTATGCTCATATGTTAGAGTATCGAGCAGAAGTCTTTTTTTGGGTGTTATCTGGTTCCCTGCCAATTATTTTAATGGGGGTGTGGATAAAAGCTTCTCAAGGAGGAGATTTTGCTTTAAGTTCTGTAGAATTTGCTCGTTATTTTTTCTCGGTTTTTCAAGTACGTCAATTTACTAATGTTTGGGTGATTTGGGATTTTGAACGAGAAGTTCTTGAAGGTCAATTATCTTTTAAATTATTATATCCTGTCGATCCGGCTTGGTATCATGTTGCTAGACATATTGCTGAAAAAATGACTCGTTTTCCTATTGCTATTTTGATTACTTTATTGTTCTTTTGGTTGTACCCTGAAGCTATTTTTATGCCTAAGTTGCTCAATATTATCTTAGGATTAATTTCCATTGTTTTAGCTTTTACACTAAGTTTCATTATTCAATACACTTTGGCCATGTTTTGTTTTTGGATAGAAAGAGCTAGTTCTATTCAACAATTTTGGTTTTTATTTGATATATTTTTATCAGGAATAACTGCCCCTTTAGATGTTTTTCCTTCCGGCATTAAAGAGATTGTTTTATTAACTCCTTTTCCTTACACTGTCTATTTCCCTGCATCTTTATTTATTAATCGTTCCGTAAATGTTACTTTGAGCTTCATCATTATGTTAACCTGGATTATCATCTTTTTTGTACTCAATCGTTGGTTATGGAGAAAAGGATTAAAACAATATTCAGGAATGGGAGCTTAATTAAGTTATAAATTCACCCACCCCTAACCCCTCCCAGGAGGAGAATAGGAATAGTAGGGGAAGTTAGAAGTTGCTCTGATATTATGTTAATTAAGTAAATAATGTGGAAAAAATGAAGAAATTTATTGCTGTTTTTTTAATAACAATTTTAGGAATATTATTGATATTTACTGTTCCTAGTTTTAGTAAAAATTCTCCAGAAATTCTTTGGGATACTTGGGGAGTACCTCATATTTATGCTGAAAATAATACGAGTTTATTTAAAGCATTTGGTTGGTCACAAACAAAAAGTCATGGTAATTTGCTTTTAAAATTATATGCACAAGCAAGAGGAAAAGCAGCAGAATATTGGGGAATTAATTATTTAGAATCAGATCAATATGTGAGAACAATGGGTATTCCCAAAAGAGCTAAAATATGGTATGAAGAACAAACACCAGAAATGCAGCAATATTTAGATAGTTTTGCACAGGGAATTAATGATTATGTTCAACAACATCCTGATGAAATAGCAGAAGAATTAAAGATAGTTTTACCCATCACAGGCACTGATATTTTAGCCCATTTTCAACGGGTTATTTATTTCCATTTTTTAACCAACCCCAAGAATATTAAAGCATTACAAAATCTTCCTTCTGAAGCAGGATCAAATGCTTGGGCGATCGCGGGGCAAAAAACAGTAAACAATAATTCAATTTTATTAGCTAATCCTCACTTACCTTGGTCCGATTTTTATCTTTGGTATGAAGCACAATTAACCGCCCCTGGAACCAATTTATATGGTGCTACCCTAGTAGGAATGCCAGTTTTAGCCATTGCATTTAATGATAATTTAGGGTGGACTTTAACCGTTAACCCTATCGATGGAGCAGACATTTATCAACTAAAATTACAAGAAGATAGTTATATATTTGATGGACAGTTAAAACCCTTAGAAAAAGAAATAGAAAACATTAAAATTCGTCAAAGTAATGGAAGTATTACCGAGTTACAAATAGGAATAAAAAAATCAATTCATGGTGTAATAATTGAACAAAAAAAAGATATTAGTTATGCTTTGAGATTAGCCGGTTTAGATCGTCCCCAAAGTTTAGAACAATTGTGGAAGATGGGACATACTAAAAACTTGCAGGAATTTGAAACAAGTTTACAACAATTACAACTGCCATTATTTAACATAATTTATGCCGACAAACAAGATAATATTATGTATCTTTTTAACGGATTAATTCCCGTTCGTTCACAAGGAAATTGGCAAGATTGGCAAGGTATTATAGCAGGAGATAGAGCAGAAATACTCTGGAAAGATTATCATAAATACGAAGAATTACCGCGTATAATTAATCCCGAAAATGGCTGGTTACAAAACACAAATGATCCCCCTTGGACTAGCACAAATCCTGCTAATTTAAAAGCAGAAGACTTTCCCCCTTATTTTGCTCCCCAAGACTTAGGAAAAGTAACAGATATTTTGCGATCGCAGCGTTCCATTAAGTTGCTAAGCAAGTCAGATAAACTCAGTTTAGAAGACGTGATTAATAAAAAATTCTCATCTAAATTATTGATTACAGATCGCATTTTAGATATCCTTATTTCTACCGCCAAAGCATTAGCAAACCCCATCGGAATAGAAGCAGCAGAAGTCCTAGAAAAATGGGATCGTCAAACCAACCCCGACAGTCGAGGTGCCGTATTATTTATGTTATGGGCCAC
>JBFRWO010000204.1:0-3826 GCA_051439625.1 Crocosphaera sp.
GTTATCAACTTAATCAACCTGAGTTTGTCGAACAAGTACAAAGAGTTTTAAAAGAGACTGAAATTAAAGCTAGTCAATTAAATTTAGAAATCACTGAAACTGTAATTATGGATAATATTGAATCTGCTTGTTTTAAGTTACAGTGCTTACAAAAACTCGGGGTTAAAATATCTATTGATGATTTTGGTACGGGTTAT
Source organism: Crocosphaera sp. (assembly GCA_051439625.1). Lineage (GTDB taxonomy): Bacteria > Cyanobacteriota > Cyanobacteriia > Cyanobacteriales > Microcystaceae > Crocosphaera. Next base: position 198 of record JBFRWO010000204.1, read on the forward strand.
TCTTCCCTTAATTATCTCCAACAATTACCTATAGATATTTTAAAAATAGATCGTATTTTTATGAGTAGACTAGAATCAGATCCTACTGAGTTTCAGATCATTGAAGCTATTATTAAACTCGGTAATATATTAGGGATGGAAACCTTAGCAGAAGGGATTTAAACTTTAGAGCAATCTAACTTAATTAAATCTTTAGGAGTTAATTATGCTCAAGGATATCTATTTTCTAAACCTCTAAATGTTAACTCGGTTGAACAAACCCTTTACTCTTTATTTGAATCTGCTTCTTTAGCTTGGAAAAGTGATGATTTCCTTCCCTCGATATCTCGGTAAAGCCATTAGCTTATTAATAGTACCAATACTGATTAGTTGTCAGCAAAAATCTCTTGATAATCCTCCTATAAATGTTGCTTTTAAACCTTACTCTAGTTCTGTTATTTTAGGAGAAATTTCTGATGATCCGACGGAAGTTTTTGAAAGCTTTCAACCGTTAGCTGATTATCTAACTAAACAATTAAGTGGAGAGGAAAATATAACCGCAAAAGTTGAAGTTGCTCCGAATATGGAGACTATGGCAAAATGGCTAAAGTCTGGCAAAGTAGAATTATATTTTGATAGTCCTTATCCTGCTTTTTTAGTTAGTGAAGCATCCGATGCTGAAGTAATTTTAAGTCGCTGGAAAGGAAGGGTTTCTACTTATAATAGTGTGATTATTACCCTTTGTGATCAAGGGATGAAAGAGATCAATGATCTACGGGGGAAAACTATTGCTTTTGAAGAAAATTTTTCCACATCAGGGTATATGCTTCCCTATAGTTATTTAAAACAACAAGGGTTAAGTTTGATAGAAAAAACCTCTGATAGTCAATCGATTTCTGAAAATGAAATTCGTTATGTTTTTAGTGGCAATGATAATAATTCTTTGCAATGGTTAGTTAGTGGCCGTGTTGCTGCAATCGCTATGGGTTCAGTTGATTTTGAAAAATTACCGGCAGAAACCCGCGAACAATTTATCATTATTGGCGAAACAAGATCAGTTCCTCGTCATATGGTTGTTATTTCTCCTACTTTATCTAAAAATAAAATAACTAAGCTGAAAAAAATTCTTTTAGAAATGAATGCAAGCGAGTCAGGAGAAAAGATTTTAGAGCAATTTGAGGAAACTACAAAATTTGCTGAAATACCAAAAGATGAAAGCGATATTTTTCAAGAAATTCGTCCTCTTATCAATGCTAATCTTAAAAACATTGAGTATTAATTAATCAATTTAACTGGTAACTGATAACTGATAACCAATAACTGATAATATAGGGTGAAAAATTATCATCATTAGTATGGCTTTTACTCAAAATCCGATCAAGTTTGGAACCGATGGCTGGCGTGGGGTAATAGCAGCCGATTTTACCTTTGAAAGAGTTGCACTGCTCGCCCCTTTGTGCGCTAAGATTTTAGAAGAAAATTACGGCACTTCTACCAGCGACCGCAAAATTATTGTTGGTTATGATCGCCGTTTTTTAGCAGAAGAGTTTGCTGAGGTGACAGCCAACGCAATCATCGAAGCTGGTTACGATGTCATTTTATCCGAGTCTTATGCCCCTACTCCGGCTTTTAGTTGGGCAGCCAAAGTGCAAAACGCATTAGGGGCGATCGTTTTAACAGCTAGTCATAACCCGGCCAAGTATCTAGGGTTAAAGGTTAAAGGGGCTTTCGGAGGCTCAGTTGCGCCGGCAATTACCCAACAAATCGAGGCATTGCTTCCTAACCCTCCTCAATTTTCCGCCTCTCCTGGCAGTTTAAGCCATTTTGACCCCTGGGAAAGCTACTGTCAAGGTCTACGCCAAAAAGTGGATATCAACGCCATTCAAGGGGCAATTAAAGCAGGGAAATTAAGGGTTTTTGCCGATGTGATGCACGGGGCTGCGGCCAGTGGTTTAGAAAGGCTGTTGGGTTGCCCTATCGAAGAGATTAATGGCGATCGCGATCCCTTGTTTGAAGGGGGTGCGCCGGAACCTTTACCTCGTTATCTCAGTAAGTTATTTACCAGCATAAAAACGGCTATAAGTCAAGGGGATAATAGTTTAAGAGTGGGGTTAGTTTTTGATGGAGATAGCGATCGCATTGCTGCGGTGGACGGACAGGGAAACTTCCTTAGTTCTCAGATTTTAATTCCCATCTTAATCGATCATTTAGCTAAGCGGAAAGGGTTCACGGGAGAAATTATTAAAACCCTCAGTGGTTCTGATTTAATTCCCCGTTTAGCTGACGTTTATAATTTGCCTATTTATGAGACTCCTATTGGTTATAAGTATATCGCTGATCGGATGTTAAATGCTGAGGTTTTAATTGGTGGTGAAGAATCAGGAGGAATCGGTTACGGAACACATATTCCTGAACGGGATGCCCTTTTATCTGGATTATACGTTTTGGAAGCGGTTGTAGAAAGCGGTCAAGATTTAGGACAATACTACAGTAAACTGCAAGAAAAAACAGACTTTTTTAATGCTTATGATCGCATCGATTTGCCCTTAGCTAATATGGAAGTTCGTGCAAAATTATTGCACCGTTTAGAGACAGAACCATTAACCGAAATTGCTGGTCAAACTGTAGAAAGTTGTGATACAAAAGATGGTTATAAACATCGTTTAACCGATGGAAGTTGGTTACTAATTCGCTTTAGTGGAACGGAACCTGTTTTAAGATTATACTGCGAATCTTTGACTATGAAACAAGTTCATCAAACCTTAAACTGGGCAAAAAATTGGGCTAATTCTATTTAATCTTTTCTGGTTTTTAACTATTAGGGATAATTTAGCAATTATCCCTAGAAAACTATTTAAACTTCGTCTTTAGTGACCGAGTTTTCAGCAGTCCAAACCACATTATTACCCTGTCCCCAGAAACCGTCATATTTAGTTAATTTTAAGTCTCCATACACTTTAGTTTGACAAGCTAAACGAAGATTTTTTTCTAAAGAATGGGGAGGGAGAGAACGTCTTGCTTTATCTTTCCAGTTAGCTTCGGAAACTGAACCTTCTATTTCTAAAGAACAAGTACCACAGCTTCCAATACCCCGACAATTGATTATTTTCGCTTGACCATTATAGAGATCAATATTGTTCTTAAGAAGAACACGGCGTAAATTTTCCCCTTGATTACAGGTGATTGTTTTTCCTTGTGCTGTAATTTTAAACATAGAATAATAAACTATTATGTTTTTCTCCTGATTATACCGTATTTTAATCAAGAAAAATCAACATCGTAGGCTAGGCAAATACAAAACTTATCTAAGTCTCTTCTAAGACTATAAATTTTTGCACACCTGAAAAACTTAAATCAATCATCTATTAAGTAATAAAGATAATACAATTAAAATAATTACTACAACCCCAGGACTCAGTATTATTTTTGTAGTTCTATTACTTTTAGCCAGAATTTCTGAGTAGGATAATTCATGATTTTGAATTAATAACAAAGAATGAGGAATAAATACAAAAGGCAAGACACGACTCAAAATTAAACGAAGAAAAAAGTTAATACTCCATAATCTTTTTTGTAAAATATCTTGATTATATTGCCAGGGATAACTAATCTGAACTAAACGAATTAATGCTTTAATATCTTCTTGTCTT
>JBFRWO010000205.1:0-3257 GCA_051439625.1 Crocosphaera sp.
TCTAAATCGCCCGATTGATTATTTTGAGGTTTGGGTTTAAACCCTACTTTCTTGGCTGCCATAGCTCAATAACTCCTTAACTAATGCTTTGATTTCCTTTGATGCCGAGGATTTACGATCTAGCTCCATTACTGTTTGACCACTGGCTGCTGATTCGGCAAAAGCTACCCTCTGGCATACTCCTGCCTTGGCAACAGGTATAGAGTACTCAGCAAGTGCTTCCACCACATCTCTGCCAATAGCAGTATTTACGATTTTACGATTAATTACAAATACAGATTTAAGAGATTCTTTAAATACGGAAGCTTCTTTGATCAGATTAATTACTTCAACAGCAGCCCAAACATCATAGGGCGAAGGTTGTATGGGAATTACTACCAGATCGGCCGCTACAATTGCCGATCTAGCTAAGTCCGTTACTCTTGGCGGTCCATCGATAACCACATGATCGTAACCCTCGGCTAAATTAGGTAGATCTCTGTGAATAGTAGGTCGATCTAAACCCACTAAGGAAAAAGGCGGTTGTTCTTCTCTAGCTGCCGCCCAATCACGGGAGGAACCTTGAGGATCTGCATCAATTAATAACACTCGATTCTTGAATGAGGATAGGACATAGCTAATATGAATAGCTAAGGTTGTCTTTCCTACGCCTCCTTTCTGGTTTTGGACTGCAATAATCATCGTATTTACGATTTTACGTATTTGCGCGTTTACAGAATAAGTTATTTTCAGAAATCGTCAAGAGTTTATTTGAGCCCTTCGAAAATGAGCTATAACACGCCCAAAAAACTTTTCATGATGAAACTACTCAGAAAGAGAATGTAGTCGCGAATAGGATGCTTAAATAGCTATACAGAAGATTACTCAATAGACGAAACTGTGAGCTAATTCACCCAAGTCTTATAGTCTCGATCGCTGTTAAGAAACTTAACGTAGTTCCGATTTTAAACTGTGTCGGAACTTTTGAACAAAAATCGAGAGAAATTAAGGTAATATATTTGGCACAGCTACTTATCCACAATTGGCTGGTTGATGATGCCTTAGCCCTGATCTTACAAAGCTATGTAAATGCTAAAAAAGATTTTATTTTCAAAAACAAAAGAAAGCATTGCCCTGCCTATCAATATTCTTTCTTGGTTGATTATTGTGTTTGGTATTATAGTTCGTCTGGTTCAATATTTATCTAATCGTTCTTTATGGGCAGACGAAGCAGCATTAGCTCTAAATATAGTTAATCGTTCCTATAGTGAATTAGGTCAACCTTTAGATTACGATCAAGCTGCGCCAATTGGTTTTTTATGGTTGGAAAAGTTAGCTATTGACATATTTGGTAATAATGAATATGCCTTACGACTATTTCCTTTAATCTCAGGTATTATTAGTATTTTACTATTTGCCAAAATCGCTTCTTGGTATCTAAATTCTCAAGGTAAATTCCTGGCCTTAACTTTATTTACTAGCTTATATTACTTAGTATATTATGCTTCAGAAGTTAAACAATATTCTAATGATGTCACTATATCCTTATTAATATTTATAGTTTTATTTCCTTGTCGAACTAAAGATTTAAACCTATTCCCAACTATTATTATTTCTGTTATCGTTTCTATAACATTATGGCTATCCCATCCAGCAATTTTAGTTGTTGTCGCCATGGTTACTGTAGAAATAATTATTTTATTATCTCAAAAAAATCCCCCAAAATACTTACAAAATACCCTAAAAAAACTATTTATATACTCGGTAAGTTTGTGTAGTTTTATAGTTTGCTATTTTTTATTTATTCAACCAGCTAGTAATAACGAAAACTTACAAGATTCTTGGGGAAGCGCGTTTCCTGATTCTGGGTTTGATCTTATCTGGTATCTCGATACATTAGGAAAATTTTTCCATAAACCTTTAGGATTTGACACCATCTTAGATGGAATAGCAATTATTTTTTTTCTAATAGGCTGTGTTGCTTATTTCTACAAGGATAAATTAAAATTACTCTGTCTATTATCCCCTTTAATAATTACCTTAATTGCAGCCACATTACACCTTTATCCTTTTCGCAGTCGCTTAGTTTTATTTCTGACTCCTTTCTTGATTATTGCGATCGCACAAGGAACCTTGTCTGTTATGGAATGGGGAAAATCTGCTCAAAAACAGCAGAAAATTAAAGTGCTCATCACCAAATTATTAACTTTACTATTTTTAAGCTTTCCTTTCTTAGAAACAGCCGAAAAAATCTTTAAGCCTCAACGCAAAGAAGAAATCAAAGAAGTTCTACAATATATACAAGATAATCGACAACCAGGAGATGTCTTATATGTTTTTCAACGAGGTATCTATCAGTTTCAATACTATGCTAATAAATATGAATATGATGAGTCAGATTACATTATTGGGGTAGATGATTTAGATCATATTGATGGCAAAAGTTTGTCAGAACCAGAATGGCAAAGATATAAAGCTGATTTAGATAATTTAAAAGGAAATTCCCGAGTTTGGCTCTTATTTTCTCATGCACATGTTAGAGCAGAAAATAAAGCGATTAGAAATTATTTAAAGACAATTGGAATTAGAGAAGATCGTTTTGAAACTAAAGGCGCATTTGTTTATTTATATAATCTTGAATAATCAGAAACTTGAGTTAGTCTTCCGTAAAACCGAAAAGATAATCTAGCGGGTTCAAACCATTGGGAACCCGTGGGAGATTGGAACTATTGAGAAGTTTTACTATTAGATCAAGGTTATTCGCAATAAGGGATACGATTGCAGATAGAAAAAGTCCCTTAACTCTGAAGAATAAGGGATTGGAGCAATTAAAATTAAGTTTGGCACTATTCATGATACATCCGTAGTTATTTCCAGAAATGTCAATTTGGCTACTATGTAATGGATTTAATTACCGCCTACCATAATTACTGTCTTCGACTATTAACAACATTGAAGTCAAGCTCATCTGCGCAGGCAGCGGATTTCAGCACCTCAACAATCTCATCGTAAAGATACTCGTTGTCACCGTACACTTCAGCAAGATAACTCAAGCAAGGCTCATCAGGATGTTCAGCCGCGATAGCGACTATAGCAGCTCCGAAATCCGCAATGGCTTTTTCCAATTTCTCCATTTAATCTGTTCAACGTTCCGTTTGCCATCATAGCCTGAAGAATTTCAATCCTCAATACCTGATACTATAATTATACTTCTGTTAAAGCGATGCTATTCGCAATAAGGAATGCGCTCACGAAATAGAAAACTCCTTGCCGCTATG
>JBFRWO010000206.1:0-8321 GCA_051439625.1 Crocosphaera sp.
ACTCCTTACAGGGGACAATAGATAACAGTGACTATTGAAAATTTATTTATTTCTACTTCGTGGATAATATTCGTACTGTTTCTGATACCAAGCGTAAATTTTATGGCTATCACACCCGGCCCATAAACTCCATTTATCGGCGGTTTGTAGAAGAATTGCTGGTAGAAATGCACCTCCTGTCCGTCAACATCGATTTTCGCTACGATCCCATCTATGCTTTAGGTGTTGTTACCTCTTTTCAACGTTTTATGCAGGGGTACAGTCCCGAAAGCGATAAAGCTTCTATTTTTAACGGCCTATGTCAAGCAGTTGATGATAGTAGTGATAAGTATCATCAAGAAGCTGAGGCTATCTTAAACGAAGCTAAAGGACTGCCTATTGCTGATTTTAAAGACAAACTCACCCATGTTACCGATGTCCAAGCAGGAGAAGGTATTTTATGGGGAACTTTTGGGTCGATCGCAGCTAACCCCAAATTTAAGTATAGTCGTTTATTTGCCATCGGTTTATACACCTTATTGATGGAAATTGACGCTGATCTCGTCAAAGATGAGGAAAAACGCACTGAAACCATTACACAGATTTCCGAAGGTCTCAAATTTTCCTCAGAAAAACTACAAAAGGATCTCGATATCTATCGTGGTAACCTCGACAAAATGCAGCAGTTATTAACGGTTATAGAAGATACCTTAGAAGCTGATCGCAAAAAACGCGCTTCAACTGAAGCAGAAAAAACAGCAGAACTTCTTGAGAAAAAAGAAACTCCAGAAACTCAAGAATCAGAAACTAGCAGTTAAAAAAACGGCTAATTCCCTCCTGGGTGAGGAGTATGGGAAGTTTGGGAAGAATAAAAACAACATTAATATTTTTCTCCCCTAGTCTCCCCATCTCCCCGTCTCCCCGTCTCCCCGTCTCCCCGTCTCCCCTATATCTCAAAAGTTAGGGGTGGTTGACTTATAACCTCTTGGCAATTCCCAATCAAAAAAAATCTGGCATAATTAACGGTGAGCAACTAGATATGGTTAGAGTCATCTGTGAAATTGCCTTTCTTCTCCAAACCAACCCTCAAAGACCCTACACCGGGTTTAGGAACCTTCGGGGGCGTTTACACACCTTCCATTCTTACCATCCTGGGCGTAATCATGTACTTACGCTTTGGTTGGGTAGTGGGGAATGCCGGTTTAATCGGAACCGCCTTAATTGTTATTTTAGCTAATGCTATCACCTTTTTAACCGCTCTTTCTGTTTGTGCGATCGCTACGGACCGTGTGGTCAGGACAGGAGGAGCTTATTATATGATTAGTCGTTCTCTCGGTGTGGAAACTGGAGGGGCAGTAGGTATCCCTCTCTATTTTGCTCAAGCTTTATCTGTAGCCCTATATACTATCGGTTTTGCGGAAAGTGTGGTAAAAGCTTTTCCCCAAAATAACCTCAATCAACTCTATATTGCCTTAATAGTTACCGTTGGTGTAGGAATATTAGCCTTTGCTTCGGCAGATATCGCCATCAAAGCGCAATACTTTATCATGGGAGCGATTATTCTCTCGTTATTATCATTCTATTTTGGACATCCTGTAGAAGAGACTTCCATCGAACTTTGGGGGGTAACAGATAAAGAACCCTTTTGGACAGTGTTTGCTGTGTTTTTTCCGGCGGTAACAGGGATCATGGCCGGGGTGAATATGTCGGGTGATCTACGTGATCCCATTAAAGCCTTACCTACGGGAACTTTAGCCGCTGTTGGTACGGGATTTGTTATTTATATTACTTTACCTCTTTTTTTAGCGATGCGGGCTGATACTAGCACCTTGATCGCAGAACCTTTCATCATGGAAAAGATGGCGGTTTGGGGGCCAGCTATTTCTTTAGGGGTTTGGGGGGCAACTCTTAGTAGTGCCATTGGCAGTATTTTAGGGGCCCCGCGTATTCTGCAAGCGTTGGCCAGAGACGGTATTTTACCCCCCTGGATGCGTTTTTTAGGCCAAGGGAGTGGGTTTAAGGATGAACCGAGAATAGGCACTTTAGTGACCTTTACTGTGGCGATCGCGGCTGTTTTTATTGGGGACTTAAATTTAATTGCCCCAGTATTGACCATGTTTTTCTTAACCACTTATCTTGTCTTAAATGTTTCGGCCGGGTTAGAAGGGTTGCTAAATAGTCCTTCTTTTCGTCCCTCTTTCCGAGTACATTGGGCTTTATCTTGGTTAGGGGCGATCGGTTGTTTAGGGGTGATGTTTCTCATCGATCCTCTAGCAACCTGTGTAGCAGGAATTGTTGTTATTGCTATCTATTTCTGGGTCCGTCAACGGGAGTTGATGGTGACGTGGGGGGATGTTAGACGGGGTATTTGGATGGCTTTATTACGTATGGCCGTTCTACAAATGGATCGTCAGACTGATGATACGAAAAATTGGCGGCCTCAATTTTTGGTGTTGTCTGGGGCCCCACGCAAACGTTGGCCGTTGATCCAGTTAGCACAAGCTTTAACCCATAACCGAGGGTTAATTACGGTGTCGAGTGTTTTGCCCCAAGGATCACGAGATGTTGCTAGTCAAGCTGTTTTAGAAAGGCGCATTCGCGACTATTTACAACGTCATGGGGTAGAAGCTTTAGTAAGATTAATTACGGCCCCTGATCCTTTTGATGGGGCAGAAAGACTGGTGGAAACTTATGGGTTAGGATCCATTGTTCCTAATACTATCTTATTGGGAGATTCTCAACAAATGATTCACCGCGATCGCTATTGTCAAATGATCGCTAATCTTTATAAGGCAAAACGCAATGTGATTGTTTTGCGAGAAAATCCTGATTTACCTTATGATCCCTGGAATGAGTCGAAAAGTCGTCGCTTTCGCATCGATGTTTGGTGGGGTGGGGGAATACAAGGTAATGGCAGTTTAATGTTAATTTTGGCTTATTTGCTCCATTCTAATCCTAAATGGCAAAAGGGAGAGATTCATCTGAAGTTAGTGGTAATGGATGAGAGTGCTGTTAATGAAGCACAAAATAATTTAGATAAATTGGTCGAAGATTTACGTATTGATGCTGTATCTGAGATTATTTTGGCTAATGGCCGCACTTTTGCTACTATTCTTAAACAGTCATCAGAAGGGGCCGATTTTATCTTTTTGGGAATGCCTTCTCCTAGTGATGATAAGTTGTTTGTTACTAACTACGAAAGACTACAACAATGGACTCAAGATTTACCAACTACTGTCTTTGTTTTGGCTGCACCTGAGTTTAATTTCCAGGAAGTATTGGGGGAAAATTGAAGCAGTTATAAGCTATCAGTTGAGTTTACAATGTTCTCTGAGTAAAGATAAGGCTAGTTCAAAACTATTTGGTTGTGTTTGCACAGTATACGCCTCTCTTTCTAAGTCTCTTCGATGAGTATCAGTATAGCCTTGAAAAAATGGACGCGCTTGATTCATTGGTTTTAGGGTTAATCCTAATGTTGTTATTTGTCCGTTTCCTGCACAAACTTGTGACGCATGAACGGATTCGTGGATAAGAGTTGGTAGGGCAATATGTAGATCGAAAACAACGGGATTGATCCATATTTTTTTTGTGCTAACTTGTAAGAGTCCATAAGCACCTCTTTTCGGTGGTAAGGCTAAAATAACCTCAAATCCTGCTGTTTCTAATTCTTGTTTTAATTGATTAAATTGTTGATTTTTTTCGCTATTTTGAGCAATTAATTGAACATATTTAGTCACTTCAATAGGACTTTCTGGTGGATTATTTGATAATTGATTATCAATATTTAAAGATAGTAATATCAAGGAATTTAAAAATAATTGAAACATCGATAGTTTGATTCTCCTAAAATTTTAGTGCAGTCGCTTAATTGTCCAGTAAAAAATCATGAAATGTAACAATATTAACTGATTCAAACGGGTGTAAAATTAATAAGTCTTGATCCCCTGTAATGATAGATTATGCTTGACCATTAACCGCTAATTCTAGATATTTATTGTCTTTAGAATCTCGACAAATATCGGTCCAAAAGCTCATTTCCAGAATTAATTCAACCGTTTGGGATAAATCTAATAAAAATTGTTTACGTTCTTCAAGGGTAACATATTGGTCAAATTTTGAACGAAATAAGAAGGTTTCTAGTTCTTGCCAAGTAGCAGGGGATACGATGATAATTCCTAATTTTTGAGCTTTTTTTAAAGCAGTATTGGGTTTACTGTTTGGCGAATGTTTCAAATTGATTAGAGATCAGACGACTGGGTATATAAATTTCTGGGTTTTCGGGTAAATAAAGTTTTCCTGTTCCTACTTTAATAATAATTTCCCATGCACTAACAACACTTAAATAAACAGTGTTATCTGAATTAGCAATCATATTTTTTGCCGTTGGTGACAGTTGAGGATCATCTGCAACCCACCATAAAAAAGCATGGGTATCTAATAATAATTTCATGGTAATTAATTGATGAAATCGCTTAAAATGTCATCAGGTAAAGGTTCATTAAAGTCTGGGGAAATTATAATTTTACCTCGATCTTGTCCAGGGATTCTGTTTTTTTTCGTGGGATGAATTCCAGTTATTCGTGCAATGGGTACACTTTGATCATTATCTTCACAAATAATAATTTCTTCTCCTTGAAGGACAGACTCTATGAGTTGTGAGAATTGTTGATTTGCTTGAGGAATGGTTACTTTAATAGTCATTGCTGAATTATAATCTTTTATCTCTATTCTATCAATAAGGTGTATGAACCTCAGTGTAATGCACCCTACAAAATCAGCGCACCGCACTTTAAATATAAACAACCATTCTCCCCTCAAGTCTTCCTGTCCATTTTGTTGTTCCATTCACATAAATCCGTCCTTATTGTTCTTCAGCAAAATCATCAAAAGAACGATAATTTCCTAATTCAAAATCAGTTAATCCTTCTTGAATACCTTTAATTGCTTCTTTTGTATCTTCTGTTTCCCATTCAAGGAGTGCGATTAGTAATTCAGTAATTACCTGATTAATTTCCTTTCCTTGTTGTAAAGCTTTATCTTGTAATTTTGCTTCTAAGTCTGGTGAAAGATTTAGTGTGATGGTCATAATCGTTTAATTTATATATAAGTTCAGCGATCACTTTAATTAGTAAACGTCATACTTAACAATTATAGCGTATCTTGATAATAATAGTGTTGAATTGGCTAATTAAAATGCACCTAATTTCTTATTGTATGATAATTATTAACAAGATTTTCAATACTATTTAATAACTTTTCTTGTGTACAATTAAAAGATAAAGAAGCAGCGATCGCACATCCTCCAGCACCCACACCTTCTTTAACATAACCCTGTTCATACATTTTCAATTGTTGATAAGAAGAATTAGAAAAATTGAGTTTACTTGCTAATAAAGGAACTGTCCCAATAGAGTCAGCTAAACCAACAGTATCACCTGTCAAATCTTCTGCTACCCAGCGAGTTGTTCCCACAATAATATTATCTAAATTAGCCTTATATTGAGATGTATTAATAATGGCTTTGATTAAAGCATAAACCGCTAACATTTGGGTTCCACCTGCTAACATTATCCCTGTTTTTATACTCGCACTAATTGCCATTCCTGCTACTACAATTTGCATTGGATCACCTACAGCAGCGACTAATTGAAAAGGTTTAATAGGTTTAAAATAATCATAATATCCAGCGTTTGTCAATCCTTCTTTTACAATTATTTCTTTTTGTTCATGATTACAATGAGGATGACTGCTATTAACTTTTCCTCTGGCATTAATTCCTAATCCTGTTAAAATTGCTAAGGCTGTTGTTGTTCCCCCAACTACACATTCACTTAGAATTAAATAATTTTTTGTTGCATTTTTGGATAATTTTTGTCCCCAGTTTAATCCTTTTTGAAATAAATCATAAACTAAGGATATTGGTAAAGCTTTTCCTGTGGTTAAACATTGTGCAGTTTGTCCTTTTAAATCAATATAAGGAACAGCAGGAGGTGTAGGCAAACCAGCATTAAATAAATGAATGGGGATATTGCAATCTTCTATAACAGCACGAGTAATAAACACAGGAGAAACTCCTTTAGATAAAGGAGGTAAAGAATATTGATAAGCAGATTTTACCCCGTTAATTAAAAATTCTGCATCAGCGATCGCAGTATATTTTCTGGCTTCTGGAGTCGCCCCTGCTGCTGAAATACCAGGAATTAAACCAGTATCAGTAAAGCCTAAAATACAAGCAAAAATTGGTGAATATCCTTGATAGTTTTTAACCCATTTTTGTCCTAGTAATTGATTCGTATATATGCGAAACATCAGTTTTTTTAGTTATCAGTGATCAGTGATCGGTGAGCAGTTTTTAGTTGTTGACACTTTCTTCTTCTTGATGAAGATTGCAATAATAGCACTCACAGATTTATTATATTGATAGGTTATGCAATTGAGAGATGGGTTAATTATCCATTATCAATTATCCATTATCAATTATCCATTATTGAAGCGTGAAAGTCTTAGTTGTTGGCAATGGAGGGCGCGAACACGCCCTAGTTTGGAAACTACTTCAGTCCCCTCAAGTTGAGCAGTGTTTTTGTACTCCTGGCAATGGAGGCACTGCTTTGTTACAAAGATGCGAAAATCTCCCTTATTCCGTGGATGACTTTGCTAAGATTGCTGAGTCTGTGCAGAAACATAACATTGATCTGGTGGTGGTGGGGCCAGAAGTTCCCTTGGCCAAAGGGATCACTGATTATTTACAACGCCACAATGTTAAGGTGTTTGGACCAACTCAGGATGGCGCGCAAATCGAGTCGAGTAAGTCTTGGGCAAAAAAATTGATGGCCTCTGCTGGTATTGCGATCGCCGAAGGGAAAACTTTTAAAGATGCAGATGCAGCTAAAGCTTATATTGCTAAACAAGGGGCCCCGATTGTGGTCAAAGCAGATAAGTTAGCCGCAGGAAAAGGGGTTATTGTTGCTCAAACGGTAGAAGAAGCGCAAGCTGCGGTAGATGAGTTGATAGAAACAGGTTTTTCTTCCCTGGTGGTCGAAGAATTTTTAGAAGGGGAAGAGGTGTCTATTTTAGCTGTTACCGATGGGAAAACGGTACGGCCTTTACTTCCTGCACAGGACCATAAACGCATTGGAGAAGGAGATACTGGCCCGAATACGGGGGGAATGGGGGTTTATGCACCGGCACCAATCGCTACTCCTGAGTTATTAGAAAGGGTACAAACTGAGATTTTAGAACCTACTGTGTCTGCTTTGCGTCAACAGGGTATTCATTATTGTGGGGTACTCTATGCGGGGTTGATGGTGACTCCAGAGGGTGATCCCAAGGTTCTAGAATATAATTGTCGCTTTGGTGATCCGGAAACTCAAGCGGTGTTACCTCTATTAGAAACGCCTTTGGATGAGTTATTGATGGCCTGTATCGAAGGCCGTTTAGGAGACTTTCCCCCGTTACAATGGTATGACGGTAGTGCTGTATGTGTGGTAGCTGCTTCTGAAGGATATCCTGGAAGTTATGAGAAGGGAAACGTAATTACAGGTATAACCGAAGCGGAAAACTTAGGATCAACAGTATTTCAAGCAGGAACTAAGTTAGAGGGCGATAAACTCTTGACTGACGGAGGACGAGTATTAGGAGTTACGTCTACGGGGAAAGATTTTCAAACTGCGATCGAAAAGGTTTATGGTTGTATCGAAGCTATTGATTTTCCTGGGATATATTATCGTCGTGATATTGGCCATCGCGTTCGTTAACCATTGAGGAAAAACAAATACAAATGTTCACCCGCAAACCATAAGATCAAGTTTGAGAAGTAACCAATTCAGAGCAGAAAATTCCTCAGAAATAGCTAATTGTTACTGTTGCGCAATAGAAAATAGATTCAGCAACAAACCATAAAATACAGTAGCAAATCGTAGGGTGGGCAAAATAAACTAAATAGATAATTGATCATCAAATATCTGTGAGTTTGCCCACCATAACTAAAGCGCAACAGAGGAAAGTGGTGGGCAAAAAACCCTCAATATTTATTTTGGATTCAAGATCATAATATGTGCCCACCCTAGATTTACTGCCTTAATCTTTCAATAATCTCTATTCATCATTAAAAATAAAAATTAACCTATAATTCACGGAAAAGCACTGTTGAAATACAGAGGTACAACCAACTAGACAAGAATTATCCAACTATAACAAGGATAAGTTTCACTTTTGAGAATTTCAAATGGGCGATACTGGATTTGAACCAGTGACAGCCTGCTTGTAAGGCAGGAGCTCTACCGCTGAGCTAATCGCCCTAACTCACGCTTTGCTATCATAACACATCTACAAAAAAAGGCCAA
>JBFRWO010000207.1:0-6009 GCA_051439625.1 Crocosphaera sp.
GGTATAGCTATGGGTGGTGCTGGGAATGATGTCGCTTTGGAAACTGCCGATGTAATCTTGATGAGCGATCGCCTAGAAAAAATATCTCAGGCAATTAGCCTTGGTCGTCGTGCCAATGGTATTATCAAACAAAACATTACTTTTGCTTTGTCTTTTATTCTCCTCTTATTGATAGCCAACTTTACAGGTAATATTAATATGCCTTTAGGGGTAATCGGGCATGAAGGCTCTACAGTTTTGGTAACTATAAGTGGTCTTCGTTTATTGCTTGGGTCAAAAATTACTCAATAATGTGGCTAGATTATTAAGGGTAGCTGAACAAGATTATTATTAATAATTTAACTCATGCGATATTTCATTGATAGATAATTTTGCATAATTTTTTTTGTATTCGGATTATTTTCTCCTAATAGTTCTTTACTGAGGTTAATTGCTTGTTGATAAAAGTTTTCTGCTTGAGCATATTTATCTTGATTATTGTATAATGTTGCTAAATTAGAAAAGGTTTGTATCAGATAGGGATGATTTTCTCCTAGTATTTTTTTATAAATCATAAGTGCCTGTTTCAAAAAGGTTTCTGCTTCTGAATATCGTTTTTCTTCATTATATAATGTCCCTAGATTATTGAGGCTACCTGCTACGTAATGATTTTCTTCTCCTAGTAGTTTCTTGCTAAATTCAAGTGCCTCTTTAAAAAGACATTCTGCTTCTGAATATCGGCGTTGATAATTATATAAAAGTCCTAAATTGTTGAGTGCAGTTGCTACCTCTATATCTCCTTCTCCTTGTAGCTTTTTCCTGATTTCAAGTGACTGTTTAAAAAGAGGTTCTGCTTGAGTATATCTTTTTTGAGCATTATATAAAAGAGCCAAGTTATTGAGTGCAGTTGCTACATCTAGATGTTCTTCTCCTTGGCTTTTTTTTGTGATTTCAAGAGCCTGTTTAAAGCCGAATTCTGCTTGATAATATTTCCCTTGAGCATTGTATAAAAGAGCTAAATTGTTAAGTCCAGTTGCCACAGAAGGATGTTCTTCTCCCAGGTTTTTTTTATAAAGTTTAATTGCTTGTTTTAGCAGAATTTCCACTTCAGAATAGTTCCCTTGAGCATTATATAATGTGGCTAGATTATTAAGGCTAACTGCCACATCTATATGCTCATTTCCTAAAATAGTTTTTCGTATTTCTAATGCTTCTTTTGTCTTGAGTATAGCTTTTGAATAGTTTTCTTGTTGGTATAATATTGATGCTTGTTTAGTCAGTTGCGCTGCTTGAATAAGCTTTAGGTTTTGTTCGCTGATTTTTCTTGTCATTATTATATATATAGTTTTGTTAGAAGTATAATATCGAGGATACCATTTCTTAATAGTTTTTTTATAATTCAAATATTTATTAGGTTTATCTTCTAATTTAATTTTTGTAAATTTAGATTGACAAATTATCTTAATGTCATTCCCAATTTTCTAACTCAAATCATGGTTTAATAGAGGGTTGAAGCTTATTTTTTCTTAGCTGATGGAAACAACCTGGCAAATTGCCAAAACTTACGAAGATATCTTGTATCATAAAGCGGATGGTATAGCGAAAATAACCATTAACCGTCCCCACAAACGCAACGCTTTTCGCCCTAAAACCGTCTTTGAGTTATACGATGCCTTTTGTGATGCTAGAGAAGATAGTAACATTGGGGTCATCTTACTGACTGGGACCGGACCTCACACCGATGGAAAATACGCCTTTTGTTCCGGTGGAGATCAAAGTGTGCGTGGCCACGCCGGTTATGTCGATAATGCAGGGGTTCCCCGTTTAAATGTGCTAGACTTACAGCGATTGATCCGATCGCTCCCTAAAGTAGTCATTGCCTTAGTAGCAGGTTATGCCATAGGTGGAGGTCATGTTTTACATTTAATTTGCGACCTTACCATCGCTGCTGATAATGCTATTTTTGGGCAAACTGGTCCAAAAGTGGGTAGTTTTGACGGTGGTTTTGGGGCTAGTTATTTAGCCCGCATTGTGGGGCAGAAAAAAGCTAGAGAAATCTGGTTTCTCTGTCGTCAATATAACGCACAACAGGCTTTAGATATGGGTTTAGTTAATTGTGTGGTTCCTGTGGAACAATTAGAAGCAGAAGGGGTGCAATGGGCAACAGAAATTTTAGCTAAGAGTCCTATCGCCATTCGTTGTCTCAAAGCTGCTTTTAATGCCGACTGCGATGGACAAGCCGGTTTACAAGAGTTGGCCGGAAATGCCACATTACTCTACTATATGACAGAAGAAGGAGCAGAAGGGAAACAAGCCTTTTTAGAGAAGCGTCCCCCTGATTTTCGGCAATATCCCTGGCTACCTTAGCCTAATTTTGTCGTAAATGGCAACATCAACCACTTCTTCCAAGTCTAAGCCCAATACTTCTACAATGCTAATGGCATTCTCAATATCCACGGCTTTGCCCCGAAAAAATCGTTCAATCGTGCTACGAGATACCCGACAGTTTAGGGTTTCCTCGATGTCTTCATAGGTGATACGTTTACCACCGCTTCGGTTTTGGGCTTCTCTAAGTTTATTTTTGCCAGTCTCTGTGACTGCAATACTTCTTCGGGACTTGTGCGCTGATGTCATAAAGATCAATATTGACTCTCTATGGTTAGTATTCCCATTTAGTTCGCTAATATTGTCAAATTCAGTTATCAGTTATTAGTTATTAGTTATCAGTTACCAGTAATGATTACTCAAGATTCTTTAGAATTTACCCAAAGTTTATTACAACAACTCCTTGATGGTGAGTCCCTTTCTCAGACTCAAGCAGGTCAACTGATGCAAGGGTGGTTAGATGAGACTATTCCCCCTGTGTTATCCGGGGCTATTTTAGTGACGCTTCAAGGCAAAGGGGTTTCAGGGGATGAACTCGCAGGAATGGCCCGAGTGTTACAACAACAGTCTCTCCAAGAAACGGCAATAGTTCATAATGTTCCTGTGATCGATACTTGTGGCACTGGAGGGGATGGGGCCTCAACTTTTAATATTTCTACGGCGGTAGCTTTTGTTGCGGCCGCTGCCGGGGTGAAAGTGGCTAAACATGGAAATCGTTCCGCTTCCAGTAAAGTTGGTTCTGCTGATGTTTTAGAGTATTTAGGGGTTAAACTAGCAGCTACCCCCGAAAAAGTGGCCGAAGCGTTGGAAACGGTGGGTATTACCTTTTTATTTGCCCCAGGTTGGCACCCTGCTATGAAGTACGTTGCACCATTGCGGAAAACTCTCAAAGTTCGCACTATTTTTAATTTATTGGGGCCTTTGGTTAACCCTTTACGTCCCACAGGTCAAATTATTGGGGTTTATAATCCTCAGTTTATTCGTCCTATGGCTGAAGCTTTAAATCAATTAGGTATTGCTCAAGGAATGGTTTTACATGGCAGAGAAACCCTAGACGAAGCAGGTTTAGGAGACGTTACTGATGTGGCATTTTTAAAAGACGGTGAGGTGAGTTTAGGGGAAATCAACCCTCAAAGTTTGGGTTTAACTGTTGCACCTTTAACTGCTTTAAAAGGGGGAAATGTGCAGGAAAATGCCACTATTTTGACGGATGTTTTACAGGGAAAAGGTACTTCTGCACAACGGGATGCGGTGGCTGTTAATGCTGCTTTAGCTTTGCAAGTGGGTGATGTTGTTCCTTGGTGTGATCATCAACAAGCGGTAGAAAAGGCTCAAGATATCCTTAAAAGTGGGGCTGCTTGGGATAAGTTGACCTCTTTAGTGGAGTTTTTAGCATAAATATAGCAGTACAAAAATTAGTTGTCATTGAGAATATATCAGGACATAATCCTATTATGTCCCTCTAATGGTTTTTCTTTTAGATAGTCGTTTCTCAAATTGAGGGTTTTCTATTAAATCGCCATTACTCAAAGCTAACAATTTCTTGATCCCTAAGTCACAGCCAATGACAGTTCTGACTTTTT
Source organism: Crocosphaera sp. (assembly GCA_051439625.1). Taxonomy (GTDB): domain Bacteria; phylum Cyanobacteriota; class Cyanobacteriia; order Cyanobacteriales; family Microcystaceae; genus Crocosphaera. The sequence goes on from JBFRWO010000207.1 coordinate 3,948, forward strand.
CTAAATCTTTCGGTTTTGATGGGGTAACGTCTTCGTTCTCTATTCTTATTGAGACATACCAACCATCAGCTTTTTTGCGAACTGTTACAGTTTTTAACTGAAATCCATCAGGTATACTTCGAGAGTAAAAAAATCTCATCCAACCAATAGAAGGAAGATATATTTTATTGTCTTTGAGTTTAATCTGTCCAGGGGGATAGCTAAAACTCTTAAACCTTTGACGAGTCTTAAACTGTGGATATCCTCTACCATCAAAGAAGTTTTCAAAAACCGTCTCAAGCCTTCTTAAATTTTGTTGTAGAACTGTAGAATGGATTTTTTTATACCAAGGTCTAGCCTTTTTCAAAGAGGGTAATTCTGATGATTGCATTTCAAGAGCATTGCGTTTTTTCCCTGATTTTTTGAAAGCCCCTCCTAGTTGCGATTTGTTAGAAATTGAACAGGTTAACGGACAACAAGGAGCTTTCGTTTTTAAGTCGGAATAGTTGCCTAACTTGGGGAATTTAACTTGCTCATAAGCCTCAATCCTATCTCTCAAGCAAAAATTGTAATGGCTCCTCAGCATTGATAGCCAGTTAGTCATTTTTATTTCTTGAGATGCACTTGCCTTTAACTTATATTTGTAAGCTAAGATCATTTTGGTTAGATTTTTTAGTCAAGAATCTAATCGCCTATTTCTTCTCATTATAGTGGTTAATTTAATGATTTGCCACTATATTTTTCTCTATGGATTCCCTTCGCGCTACCGTGTTTGGTTATAATTAAGAAACCTAGATTACCTTCACACTAAAACTTGAGGAAATGATTAATGTTACAGTCTATAAAAAATTATGCGATCGCGATAATAATGGGGTGTGTATTATCCCTATTTACCAGCTTATGGAGTTCACCAGCATTAGCTTTAACTAATATTAAACTATTGGATGTCTCTTATAAAGATTGCCCCGCAGAATTAGCAGAAGGAAATGTTACCAGTGGGGGTTCTAGTCTTCCTGCTGCCTGTTATATTATCACAGGAAAAGCTAAAAATACATCAGGTAAAACTCTTTATGATGCTGATGTTTTTGGGCGCATTTTAGATGCTAACAATGAACCTGCTTTACAAAACAGAAATCGTGTAGGTTCTATTGCAGAAGTACCCCCGGGAGTGAGCGATTTTGAAATAAGAATTACGGTTCCAGCTAATCAACCAACTCCCTTAAAATTGAAGAAGTTTAAAGCTTCTGGGTTTACCACAAAAGTAACACCTATTTTCTAAATAGTTCGAGACCCCAAATAATAATGGGGTCTTATTTTTCAAAACCTTAAAAACCAGTAGAAACAGGGGTAAGACTGCTTACTATTCTTGTCAGAAATTGTAAAGCGAAAATTGCTAAAATTGCTGAGAAATCGATACCACCTAACGGGGGAATAACGGAACGAAAGATGTTAAGATAGGGGTCAGTAATGGGGCTTAAAAAAGACATGGCACTTAAAGCCCATTCTGCGGTTTGAAACCAGGACAAAAGAATACGAACAAAGATTAATACTAAATAGATATTCAGAAATGCGCCGAGGGTTTGAAAAACTAATTGAGTAATGGCAGTATCCATAATGAACAATTTTCCCGATAAATTATAGGTCTACCTGTTGATCTTATATCAAATTTAGATTATCTGTAACTCTAAACTACGCCAAACTCCCCAGATAAGCAAAACTTATTATTCGTAGGATGGGTTAGGCGCAGGGATAATTTTTCGGGAAACCTTATAGATAAATGATTTGCGCCGTAACCCATCACAGCCAAGATCATTAATCATGATAAAGCAAAATGCGATCGCCTTTGCTTGTTCAGTTATTGAATCAGGCACTGTGCTATAATAACTGAAATTGATTGAATAACGGCTAAATTTAGATAATGACTACAGCAATTATTGAAATTGGTAGTTTAATTAGTCGCTCCCCTGAAATCCGAGGGGGAAGACCAATTATTGCAGGAACAGGTGTTACAGTGCGCCGCCTTGTTTCTTGGTATAAATTAGGGCTAACTCCTGAAGAAATTTTAAACCGAATCGGACATCCC
>JBFRWO010000208.1:0-10455 GCA_051439625.1 Crocosphaera sp.
CCGTTGTTCAGTACGACGGATGACATAACTATTGTAACCGCCACATAATCCCCGATCGCCGGAAACAACGACGATCGCAACGGTTTTTACTTCTCTTTGTTGTAGCAAAGGTAAACTAACATCCCCGGATCTTAAACGGTTGAGTAAGTTAAAAAGGACGTTTGCTAAAGAGTCAGCAAAGGGACGAGTTGAGATAACTTGTTCTTGGGCCCGACGTACCTTAGCGGCGGCTACTAACCGCATGGCTTCAGTAATTTTTTTTGTATTCTTGACCGACTGAATGCGATCGCGAATGGCTTTTAGGTTAGGCATAATGTGAGAGTGATTTTTGATTAATAATTAGCTTATATGCCTGAGTCAGTGATCCATGATAGAACCACTGACACAATAACTCGACATTATTAAGCACTAAAGGCTTGTTTGTATTCTGTAATCGCTTCTTTGAGCAAGCTTTCTGCTTCATCGGTGAGTTTTTTCTCACTCTTGATGATTTCAGGATATTTGGGCTTACTGGTAGCGATATATTCCCGAAGTCCAGCAGCAAACTCGGTGGCTTGATCCACAGGAACTTCATCAATATAACCGTTCAGTCCGGCGTAAGAGATAGCTACCTGTTCCCAAACCGCTAAAGGAGAGTTTTCCGGCTGTTTGAGGATTTGACGTAACCGTTGACCCCGTGCTAACTGTGCTTGGGTGGCTGCGTCTAAGTCGGAAGCAAACTGAGAGAACGCTTCTAGTTCAGCAAACTGAGCTAATTCTAATTTTAACTTCCCTGCCACCTGTTTCATGGCTTTGGTTTGTGCAGCAGAACCCACCCGACTTACAGAAACACCTGCATTAATAGCGGGACGGAAACCAGCGTTAAAGAGGTCACTGGATAAGAAGATTTGTCCGTCGGTGATAGAAATAACGTTGGTGGGAATGTACGCAGATACGTCACCTGCTTGGGTTTCGATCACAGGTAAAGCCGTCATACTACCAGCACCGAGAGCATCACTCAATTTAGCTGCCCGTTCTAATAAACGAGAGTGGATGTAGAAAACGTCTCCAGGATAAGCTTCGCGTCCGGGGGGACGTTTCAGTAACAAGGATAATTGACGGTAAGCTTGAGCTTGCTTGGATAAATCATCGTAGATCACCAAAGTAGCCTTACCGTTGTACATAAAGTATTCTGCTAAGGTTGCACCGGTGTAAGGAGCAAGATACTGTAAAGTAGCAGGATCGTTAGCGTTAGCAGCCACCACAATGGTGTAGTCCATTGCGCCTTTTTCTTCCAAGGTTCCGATTACCTGAGCTACAGTAGAAGCTTTTTGACCGATAGCAACATAAACACAAATCACATCTTCTGTTTTCTGGTTAATGATGGTATCGATGGCGATCGCTGTTTTTCCTGTCTTACGATCACCAATAATTAATTCCCGTTGTCCTCTACCGATGGGAATCATAGCATCGATAGCGGTGATCCCTGTTTGCATGGGTTCACACACAGATTTACGAGCGATAATACCAGGGGCAGAGGATTCGATTAAACGGGTTTCGGTGGTGGCAATGTCTCCTTTACCATCGATGGGACGACCGAGGGAGTCTACCACCCGACCAACCATAGCTTCCCCTACGGGAACCTGAGCAATTTTTCCGGTAGCTTTAACGGTACTTCCTTCTTGAATATCTAAACCGGTTCCCATCAATACCGCCCCAACGTTATCTTCTTCTAAGTTGAGAGCAATACCAACGGTTCCGTCTTCAAAGTCCAATAATTCCCCCGCCATGCACTGTTCTAAGCCATAAATACGGGCGGTTCCGTCCCCAACTTGGAGAACGGTTCCCACATTAGAAACTTGAACGCTTTGGTCGTAGGACTCGATTTGTTGGCGAATAATGCTGCTGATTTCGTCAGGTCTGATACTAACCATAGTGGGATTTGTTTCGCAATTGAATAAATAACAATGGGTTAAGCCGATCAAGCTCCGGCGAGACTGATGCTAATGCGGCGTAGTTGTCCTCGCAAACTGGCATCAAATACTTGGGAGCCGACTTTGATGATGACACCGCCAATTAATTCGGGGTCATTATCGGTTTTCAGTTCTACAGATTCTGCGCCGGTCAAGGTCTTAATTTTCTCGATCACGTCGCGGCGTTGGCTATCGCTCAACTCTGTTGAAGCGGTGACTTCTGCCAGAACCGTATTGGTTAATTTACGCAGCAAAGCCAAGTATTGTTGACAAATAGCTTCTAGGAAAATAATGCGTCTTTTATCCACCAACAACATGATAAAGTTGCGTAAATACTGATGGATATCGTCTCCTAGTAGCTTATTTAAAACCGCTCGTTTATCCTCATCCTTCATGACAGGAGAGCTGATAAAAGACCGTAAATCCGCAGATTCTTCTAATAGTTCTAAGATACTGCGGCAGTCTTCCCCAACGGAGCGGGTAATATCTTGGGATTGTGCCAGGGACATCAGTGCTTGAGCGTAAGGCTCAGCAATTTCTGAACTAAACATTGATCCTTTCACCCTTAACCTCCTAGCTTAGCGATACTGCGATCTATCAGTCGCTGCTGAGCATTGTTATCAACTTGTGCTTTGAGTTGACTTTCTGCTTGAGCAATGGCTTGTTCAGCAATTTGTTTTTTCAATTGCGCCATTACCCGTTCTTGCTCGGAGGAAAGATCAGCAGCGGCGGTTTCTTTGAGACGAGCGATATCTCGTTCCGATTGTGCCTTAATTTCTGCTGTAATGGTTTTCGCTCTTTCTGAGGCAGCTTGAAGAATACCTTCGGCTTGTTTTTTGGCTTGAGCTAAGTTTTCTTGTTCTTTAGCTAAAGCAGCAGCGGCGGTACGTTGTTTTTCTTCAGCCTCTTGGATAGCTTGGGTAATTTGATTACGTCGTTCGCTGAGGATATTGCCCACAACTTTGCGACCGTAAAAGAACAAAACCCCAACTAGAATGGCTAAATTGAGTATGTTACTTTCTAAGAAGTCAAAGTGGAAACTAATCAGGGCTTCCCCTTCAGCTTGACTTTCGGTGGCTAATAATAAAAAAGAATCGATCATACCTGTTATTGAAGTCAACGGACAGCATCGTTATTTGACTAATTCTGGCCCTAAGAGTTTTTCTAGAATTTGACGACTCAAGGTATCAACCTGTTGTTCTAGGGTTTTTAGAGCCTCTTCGCGTTGCTGCTCAATTTCTTGGGCAGCGGCTTCTTTTTTGGCGATGGCCTCTCTTTGCGCCTCAGCTACAGCTTCATTAGCCAGTTGCTTGGCTTCGTTTTGAGCCTGGGCGACAATTTCTTGAGATTGTTTACGAGCGTCGGCCAATTGTTGCTCATACTGAGCCGCAAGTTCTTTGGCCTGAACTAACTCTTTTTGTCCACCGCTTTGTTTTTGGCGGATATAGTCTGCCCTTTCATCTAATACTTTATTCAAGGGCTTGTAAAAAATGGCGTTGAGAATAATCGCCAATAAAACAAATTGCAATGCCATCAAGGGCAAAGTTGCATCAAAATCAAACATGGTTCACCCATCTATGTCTCGGTTGGTTTAACGCTTTTTTTGATGCAGAGACAGCATGGCTGCCGTCTCTACCATTGCTTCGGTTTTAAGCGAAGGGGTTAGCGAATAAAAGAACTAAGGCAATAACCAGACCATAGATGGTTAAGGATTCCATGAACGCTAAGGTTAATAGTAAAGTTCCGCGAATTTTTCCTTCTGCTTCGGGCTGACGCGCGATACCAGATACAGCTTGGCCTGAAGCGTTTCCTTGACCAAGTCCAGGTCCAATGGAACCTAAACCAACAGCTAAAGCAGCAGCGATAACAGAAGCAGCAGCAACGGTGGGATTCATGTTAATTCTTCCTCGATTTTATTGACAGTATAAGTTGCAAGCTAATGATTAGCTTAAACGTTTAGGAGCGAGACGTTTCCCTTTTGGGTGACGAAGTATGGGGTAATCCCAATCGGTAAGGACTTGAGATGTCAGAGAAAAGATTAATTTAATTTTTCTCTCTTGGACTTCTCTGTTATTGTCTTACGTTTTGGTCACTTTTGAACAAGAGATATTGGTCTGTCCCTTGTTTATTCCAAAAGATTTTACTTTTAAGCGTGTTCTTCTTCTTCTTCTTCTGACTCAATGGCCTCATGGATATAAGCACCGGCTAAGGTGGCAAATACTAAGGCTTGGATGGCGCTGGTGAATAATCCTAAGGCCATTAAGGGTAATGGCACAAATAAGGGGACTAAAAATACAAGCACCGCTACCACTAATTCATCGGCCAAAATGTTTCCAAATAGACGGAAACTTAGGGAGAGAGGCTTGGTAAAATCTTCTAGAATTTTGATGGGCAGGAGAACGGGAATAGGCTGGACATAATTGGCAAAGTATCCTAATCCTTTTTTACTCAAACCAGCGTAAAAATAAGCTAGGGAGGTTAATAAGGCTAAGGCTACAGTGGTGTTAATGTCGTTGGTGGGAGCAGCTAATTCTCCTTCGGGAATTTCTATTAGTCTCCAAGGGACCAAAGATCCTGACCAGTTGGAGACGAAAATGAATAAAAATAGGGTCCCGATAAAGGGCAACCAAGGACGATAGTGTTTTTCTCCTAACTGAGTTCTCGCTAAATCTCGCAAAAATTCCAGGACATATTCCATGAAGTTTTGCATTCCACTAGGAACCATTTGAATATTACGGGTTGCTAGTAAAGAGGCGATAATCAGTAAGGCAATCACTACCCAGGAGGCCATAAATACCTGTCCGTGTAGTTTGAGGTTGCCGATCTCCCAATACCAGTGCTTACCCACTTCTAAGACAGCAAGGGGTAAGGTATCTATAATGCGTAAACCATTTAACATTGTCATCAGTCTTTTTGGGTTTGAAACCCCGTGTTTGTAAAACGGCTCGACAATTCCTTTTCGGGAAGCGAGTTTTGAAGTGCCGATAAGGCCGAGACTCGCAAACTCGTTTAAGTCCCTTCCCGCAACACAAGCTAAGATGTCCTGTCTAAAAGCACCTCACCAATGAGGTTTACAGATAGTCCAGACTAGGGAAGTATCTGGAAGTGTGTGCCAAGCTGTGTCTCAATGCGGTATTCACCACTTAGTGTTTAGATTGGTCTAGACAATCCCTACTCTAAAAGTGCAGGGTTGGTGAATGGGTAGAGTACCGAACCTGGTTACGAAATCAAGGTTTAATCCCTACTTTAACTCTAGGTCCATAACACTTTGAATTGTGTAGGCGATTATGGCGACTTTATAAGTCAAAAATCCCAGGAAAACTGGGAGAATGTGCAGTTGTTGCCATTGACTGGCGACAATGATCATGGCAGCAAAGATTGCTAATCCTTTGGTGCCAACTTTCTGTTCAGATGTGCCGATTTTTTCTACTTCTCCTGCCAGCAATTTTAAATAAACAATGCCAACACAAGCCCCTAACAGGTAGTTGAGGGCTAAATTGAGAGTATAGAAGTTCCACACAGACACAAAAATAATTGCGGTGAAGACTAAACTGACCAGTAATAGGTTACGTTGCAGACGATAGTAGTCTTGCATCGAATCGGTTTTGGCTGATGTTGCTTCGGCAGTTTGGGATGGGGTATCAGTCAATGGCATACAGTCACAACGAAGGGGCTATAAAACGTTTTATAGCAAACCAGTGGTAATAATATCATGTTGAGGTGACAAGTTGAACAGTAGATAATTGAGTTAAACTGGAATTTCTGCAAGATTACGGTGTTTTTGTGCTTGAAATGAGCAATTTAATGGGAGGGTTGATGATTGTTGATTTATTAGGAAATGGTGACTTTACTTCGATTTCGGAAGCGATTAATAATGCTTTACCTGACACTGAAATTATTATCCGTCCAGGGTTATATCGAGAAACTATTATTATTGATAAACCACTCAAACTTATGGGTGAGGGAGAGGGGGAAATTATTATTGAAAGTTCTGCTGATTACTGTCTTTCAATGGAAACAGATTATACCATTGTTCGTGGTTTAACTTTGAGAAAGTTGTTAGACAGTGAGCAATATTCAACTGTTAATATTTTTCAAGGTAATTTAGTTTTAGAAGATTGCGATATTACTTCTATTTTTATTAAGGGTTCTCAAACTAATCCAGTGATTCGCCGGTGTAAAATTCATGATAGTGTTTCTGTGGGAATTACCATTACAGATAAGGCACAAGCTACTATCGAAAACTGTGAGATTTATAATAATGCTTCTGTCGGAATTTGGATCACTAAAGAAAGTAATCCTACTATTCGCGATTGTAAGATTTATGATGGTAAAAGTAATGGGATTTTTATCACAGAAAATAGTCAATCAATCATAGAAAATTGTAAAATCTATGCTAATACTTATTCAGGTATTTATATCAATAAGAAAAGTAATCCTACCATTCGTTCTTGTCACATTCATGATGGCACTAATGGCATTTCGATTAAAGGAAATGCAAAAGGAATCATAGAAAACTGTCATATTTATGGCAATACTCATCCAGGTATTTACATCAATAAAGAAAGTGATCCCACCATTCGCTCCTGTTATATTTATGATAATCAACAGAATGGCATTTATGTAACAGAAAATGCACAAGGAATCATAGAAGATTGTGACATTTATGGTAATGCTTATCCAGGAATTTGCATTAATAAAGAAAGTAATACCGCCATTCGCTCCTGTCGTATTTTTGATGGAAAAGGTAATGGCATTTCGATCAAAGAAAATAGCCAAGCAATCATAGAAAATTGTGACATTTATGGTAATGCTTATCCAGGTGTTTATATTAATCAAGAAAGTAATCCTATCATCTGTTCTTGTCGTATTTATGATGGAAAAAGTAATGGTATTTACATAAATGAGAAGGCACAAGGAATAGTGAAAGATTGTGATATTTATGGGAATGATTCTCAAGGAATTTACATAGACCAACAAAGTAATCCTACTATTCGTTCTTGTCGCATTCATGATGGAAAAAGTAATGGTATTTGCATTACAGAAAATGCTCAAGGAATCATAGAAAATTGTGAAATTTATGGAAATGCTCGTTCGGGAATTTACATAGACAAAAAAAGTAATCCTACGATACATTCTTGTCGTATTTATGATGGTAAAATGGTAGGAGTTTGTATTACAGAAAATGGTCAGGGAATCATAGAAGATTGTCAGATTTATGGAAATGATGATCCAGGAATTTGGATTAAAAAAGAGAGTCAGCCCACTGTGCGTTCTTGTCATATTTATGATGGTAAAATGGTAGGAATTTGTATTACAGAAAATGGTCAGGGAATCATAGAAGATTGTCAGATTTATGGAAATGATGGTCCAGGAATTTGGATTAAAGAAGAGAGTAATCCCACTGTGCGTTTTTGTCATATTTATGATAGCAAAATGACAGGAATTTGGATTACAGAAAATGGAAAAGGAGTCATAGAAGACTGTCAGATTTATAGCAATCAGTATTCAGGAATTCAGATCGAAAAAGAAAGTAATCCTACTGTTCTCTCTTGTCGTATTTATAATGGAAAAAATAATGGGGTTTTGATTAATGAAAATGGGAAAGGACTTGTAGAAAATTGTGAGATTTATAATAATTCTTCTGTCGGAATTTGTATTACTAAAGAAAGTAATCCTACTATTCGCTCCTGTCGTATTTATGATGGGAAAAGTAATGGAATTTGGATTCAAGAAAAGGCACAAGGAACCATAGAAGATTGTGAGATTTATAATAATGCTTACCTTGGGATTGCTATCACTACTGAAAGTAATCCTACTATTCGCTCCTGTCGTATTTATGGAAATACTTATCAAGGAATTTGTCTCGAAAAAGAGAGTAATCCTACTATTCACTCCTGTCGTATTTATGATGGTAAAAGTAATGGAATTTGGATTACAGAAAAAGCACAAGGAAACATAGAAGACTGTGATATTTATGGAAATGCAGAAGCGGGAATTTACATAAATCAAGAAAGCAATCCTAGTATTAGTTTTTGTCGTATTTATGATGGAAAATTAGAGGGTATTTTGATTAAGCACAACGCACAAGGAATCATAAGCGATTGTGATATTTATAATAATAGTTGTAGTGGAATTTGGATGGCAGGATCAAGTAATGCTACGATTCGTTCTTGTCGTATTTATGATGGAAAATCGGATGGAATTTGGATTTACAACAAAGCCCAAGGAATTATAGAAGAATGCAAGATTTATCGTAATATTTGTTCAGGAATATACATCAAAGAAAAAAGTAATCCCACTATTCGCTCTTGTTCAATTTATGAAAATAAAGAAGACGGAATTTTGTTCAAAGAAAAGAGCTTAGGATTGATTGAATATTGTGAGATTTATCGTAATAATTCGTCAGGAATAGATATTTATCAAGGAAGTAATCCTACTATTCGTTCTTGTCGAATATATGATAATCGTTCTTATGGATTACGAGTGAACAAAAGTGGACAAGGAAGATTAGAATATTCCAAAATTCAAGGAAATACTTTAGCAGGATTACGGAACCAAAATAAAGGTCATGTTGATATTGTTGGCTGTAAAATTTATCCGAATAAACCTCCATATTTTCGGATATTTTCAACTTTATTTAATGGTTTTTGTATACCGATAAATTTTGTTTACCTTTACCCTTTAGGGTTTGCTTGCGTTTTGTTTGCGACTATTTACACTATCTACTCGACATTTTTGGGCTTTGAACAAAGAGGAATTAAAAAAAGATTTACTATTACTAATTTATTACTAACAATTGAATTGGGAATTGTGGGAGGAATAATGTTTGTAAATGGTTTTAATCCTTCTCTTTTCGCTATCTTTTTAGCATCTGGAATGATTTGGGTAACAATGCTTGTCTATCGATTTTTTAAATAATTAACGCTAATTGACAGTAGCTTTGTTTTCGGGATAATTATTGCGATCGCAAATTTTTTATTCTTTCTCAGTCTTAATTTAACCAACAACTTCTCTATTTCCCACAACTGCATGAGTGAGAAGTATAATGAAATCTGAAGCTAACTATAGCGCAACAGTATAATGTCTAAAACTGAAACTTCTGAAACGTACATTGGAACTAAACAAGCAGCTAGTCGTCTGCATTTGTCGGTTCAGCGTGTGAGAAAACTAGCGATCGATGGTCGCATTAGAGGGGCTTTTAAAGAGAGAGGTCAGTGGAGAATCCCTGTCTCTGCTAGTGGAATGCCGAAAATAAGCCGAAAAAAGAAAGGGCCAAAAGGTACCTGGCGCATTAGGCAACAAGAAATAATGACCTATATCCATGTAAATCAGGGTAAACTCAGTTCTAATCGGAACAATGAGACCCGTAATCCTGTTATTTCTGTGAAAATGGGGCAGAAAACTATTCTTTGTCACGAGGTGAAAATTCCTGGTGTTGGTCGGTTTGTATATGATCCAGACTATCCAAAAAACTGTGGCGCAACACTATGGTTCGATATTGAGCCGGATATTCCTTTGCAAATGAATATTTTTAGTTAATTTTTCAGAGATTTAGTACGTTTAGTTATTTCAAACCTCAAACATTGTTAATCCTTTGGTGCCAACTTGTTGTTTAAAAGTCAACAATTAATCAATTTGTTAACTTTTAATTGTTAATTGATAACCCTTCTACTAATAAAGAAGGAGTAAAACAAGAGTCTATCCAACGGGAGTCATTTCCTAGTGCAATAATTTCTTGTAAAACTTGATAAACATTCCCACTCACCATTGTATCCTTCACCCGTCCAGTAATAACTCCATTTTCCACAGCATAACCCAAATCAATATTAATAGAAAAATCTCCAGAAATATCGGCACCACCTCCTAAAATTTGCTCCACAATAATACCGTTATCTAATTGCTTAACTAACTGCTCAAAATTACTATTTCCCCCTTCTACAATTAAATTAACCAAACCAGGACTAGGATAACTCCCCAAACTCGAACGAAAACCGTTCCCTGTACTCTCGGTTCCTAACAATCTTGCTCTCGTGCGATCGCTATAAAATTGTCTTAATCTTCCTTCTGTAATTAATGATAATGACTGCGTGATTGTCCCCTCATCATCAAAAGGACAACTATAGGGTTCAAAATTCGGTTGTTGTGACAAATTTAATTGCTCAGAAATGATCTTTTCCCCTAGTTTCTCACTCCAAGGAGAAGCCTTTTCTAAGACCATTTTACTATTGAGAGCATCAACTACCGTATCCCATAACAAAGTTGCCCCATTGGGGGTAAATAACACCGGCCTGCGTCCTGTTTTTGGGGAAACCGTTGTTTTCGCCCATGCTAACCGTTGTAAAATTCCTTGTACCGCCTTATCTACATCTAATTCCTGACGACTATGTTCCCCCTCATAAATAGCCAAAAAATCCTCTCCCCTAACCCATTCCACCCCTAAATAAAAATCCGTTGAAACCTCACTAGATTGACAATGAAGCCCCAAAGAATTGACTAAACA
>JBFRWO010000209.1:0-4234 GCA_051439625.1 Crocosphaera sp.
TTGAAACCAAGGATGGAGGAGACTCCTGGGAAGAACGTAAACTGGAACTCGGTGACGAAAAAATAAGCTTCTCCGGAGTTAGTTTCAACGGCGAAGAAGGCTGGATCACCGGAAAACCTGCTATCCTGTTACATACAGAAGATGGTGGCGAAAACTGGTCACGTATTCCCCTTAGTGAGAAACTTCCCGGCGCACCAGATGGGGTGATTGCTCTCGCTCCCGAAACCGCCGAAATGGTCACCAACTTAGGTGCTATTTACAAAACCGACAACGGAGGGAAAACCTGGAACGCCCTAGTTGAAGGTGCTGTGGGTGTTGCTCGTAATATTGAGCGATCGCCCGATGGTCGTTATGTGGCCGTTTCTGCGCGGGGTAACTTCTATTCCACCTGGGAACCCGGACAAAGCGAATGGACTCCCCATAACCGTAACTCATCCCGAAGATTGCAATCGATGGGTTACAGTGAAGAAGGGGGTCTCTGGTTATTGGCCAGAGGTGGACAACTTCAATTTACTTCCCCAGAAGACTTAGAAGACTGGCAAGACGTGGTTTATCCTGAACCTTCCACCAGTTGGGGTTTACTAGATTTAGCCTATCGTACCCCCGAAGAGCTTTGGGTGGCTGGCGGTAGCGGTAACTTATTGGTAAGCTTTGATAATGGGGAAACCTGGGAGAAAGATCGGGCGATCGAAAGCGTACCTTCTAACCTTTATAAAATCGTTTTTGTTAATGCCGAAAAAGGTTTTATTTTGGGACAAGATGGTGTCTTACTCAAATATGAACCCACATCAGAAACAGCTTAAAACCTTCTTATTTTAAAGAAGTCTATCGTACTGTTTCGCAAATCGTAGTAGACTAGACCTTACCATTCGTAATTAATTTTCAGAGGAGAAAGTTAAAATGTCAGGTGTTACCGGAGAACGTCCGTTTTCAGATATTGTTACCAGTATTCGTTACTGGGTTATTCATAGCATCACCATCCCCATGTTATTCATCGCCGGTTGGTTGTTTGTTAGCACTGGGTTAGCTTATGATGCTTTTGGGACCCCTCGTCCTGATCAGTATTTTACTCAAGAACGTCAAGAATTACCCATTATTCAAGACCGTTTTGAAGCAAAAGACCAGATCACAGAATTTAATAAGTAATCAAAAATTCGGCAGTAATAACGTAAGTCCAAAGGGTGATTTGTCTAACAAAATTTTATACTCCTTGGGACACAGGGAGTCTGCCTCGGTACAGAAAAAACTGTACGCCAGTTAGTGCCATGAAAGTGAGTAAAACCTGGGGAGGCTGAGTCAGACCAAAACAGGACTTGTCTTGTAGAGGCTTCGGCCAATGAAAGAGGAAACCGCAAACGAAGTATAGCCGAGTTTGTGGGTATGTCACTAAGTAGTTCGATTTTACAAGAGGTTTAAAACAATGGCAAACAGCAGTCCGAATCAACCCGTTACTTATCCTATTTTTACCGTCAGATGGTTAGCGGTTCATACTTTAGCCGTTCCTTCTGTTTTCTTTGTCGGTGCGATCGCCGCTATGCAGTTTATTCAACGCTAGGAGTTTATTCATGGATAGAAATCAAAACCCTAACCGTCAACCTGTAGAATTAAACCGTACATCCCTTTATTTAGGATTACTTTTAATCGCAGTTCTCGGCATTCTCTTTTCCAGCTATTTCTTTAACTAATTCATTTTTATTTGGCAATATCTAGGAGGTAAATCATGTTTGCAGATGGTAGAATTCCCCTTTGGCTTGTAGGTTTAATCGCTGGTATCGGAGCTATTTCCGTTCTCGGCCTTTTCTTCTACGGCGCTTATGCTGGTTTAGGATCTTCGATGTAGAAGTCAATTATCAAATTTCAGCATGATTTCTCAATAACCGCCTATTAATAATAATGGGCGGTATTTTTTTATGACTTATTTGATGTACTAAATAGCTAATTACAAGTTGTTACGATTGTAAAACAAGGTCTCAGGTTAAAACAGACTTGGTACTCTTATCATCAGGAATTTCATCATAAGTAATTTCATGTTTTGACTTGTCTAAGTCTATCTCATAAGGTAACTGTATTTTTTCAACAAGACCGTAATCCTCCGGAAGATTTGAATGTTTGTAGTTATATAAGACTGTTATCATATTATTTGTAAGATTAACGAGTAAATCATCATAATTTTGAAATTTTTGGTTGAATATCAATGTTATTTTTACCTTAAAAAATATGACTTTTTTGATTTTATTTGAGCTAGTAGTTCCTGTTTTACTTGAGCTACTAGAAGTATCTCCAATAGTCAATAATTTAGAACTAATAGACTCAATAAAATACGTGGGTTTCGGATTTCTTTTTCGATTGAATGGGAAATTTTTACGATTACCCAGAGATTTTTCATTAAAGAAATAATACCATGTTGCTGCGAAGAATGTTACGATATTGACCGAAACTTAAATCTATATGAGTAGTCGTAACATAATATTGAAAATAAGTTACAAACTAAAGCAGTAAATAATGAAAACCGTATAATTGTTTATTATTAGATATGTTTTCAAGAACGTAATTATTATGAAAATTGAAACCTTAAAATAAAGATTTAAAAAAGATTGCCTCATGAAAAAAGCTACCATATTTTAATGTATTTGATATAATAAATTAAAAATTAGTTACAATGAATATCAACAATGACTCAACAAACCCAACCCAGACAACCTAGTTATGAGGATGTTCTGAAGCTAGTAAAACAATTATCTGTTGAAGATAAACTTAAATTAAGTAAAGAATTAGAGAAAGATACTATCAGTAACAAATTAACTGATTTTTTAGAAACTTTTAAAAGTGAAGAACTTTCTTTAGATACTATTTGGTCAGAAGTAGAAGCTGTCAGAACTGAAATGTATGAAGAACACGAAACCACTTAAAGTTATTATAGATACTAATCTCTGGATTAGTTTTTTGATTGGAAAGCAGTTAGCTAGTCTCAAACCTTTATTAGTCTCTGGAATCATTCAACCTGTATTTTCTGAACAATTACTAGAAGAAATTAGTCGAGTTACTCAAAAACCTAAGTTACGGAAATATTTTCCTACTCAAAAAGTTAAAGAACTAATCGATTTTCTCAAAATTATTGGTTTATTTATAGAGAGTAATTCCCAAGTTTTATTATGTCGAGATGCTAAGGATAATTATCTTTTAGCTTTGGCTCAAGATAGTCAAGCAGATTTTTTAATTACAGGAGATCAAGATTTATTAATTTTAGAAAAATTTAATCAGACTATTATCGTCAATTATTCAGATTTTTTAGCTCTTAATAACTTTGATAACTTTTGACAAATAACGAACTATTTTAGGTTAGCTTGGTTTAACTCGCTTTCTAATGTTAAAGTTAATTTATCGGCAATTCCTTCAATCCAATTCTCATCTTGTTTTGTATAACTACGAGGAACATTCGCCCCTAAAATTATCGCCCCATTGTTCCCCAAAGGTTGACAAATTACCCCTTGTGTGTTATGGGGTAAATAATCAAACTCAATTTTCCCTGGATACAAAGTTAAATTAACCAGATAAACAGGTTTTTGGTTTTCTAACACTCTTTTTAAGATTTTCCCAGGAGTTACTTGAGAATTTGCCCCTAAAATACCTCGACGCAACAAAACTTGATCCTGATAATAAACAACCAAAGATTGAGTTACAGTATTCTTTAAAAGCATCACAGAAGCCCAAGCTAATTCAGTTTTGATAGAATCAGATAAGTTAGGGTTAAATTCTATACCTTCCTCTCCGATCAAAGTAACAGCATCAGGCGATCGCGGTTGAATTTGTTGCCAAATTAATCCTACTAAAATTAAGACACCACTTAAAATTACACCCACAACATCGGATCTTGCCTGAGACTCAGTTAATTGTACTGTGGTTAAGCGATTTAGTAATAAGAGTATTCCTCCTAAACCACCGGCAAAAAGAGGAATTAATCGTAAAATTCGGTTAGGATCTGATGCCATAATAATTGTTAAACTTTTAAGATAGTTTCTAGTTGTCTTTTGGGATAAAAATTAGATAAAATCGAGAGATAAAGCTTGACATATCACTTTTGCTCGGTTATTCTACCTTGAAAAAAGCAAAATTTGTAGTAAAGTAAGACAAAATAGGATCGTTTTTAATCCTTAAATTATAATCTATGACTATAGTGACACAACTTCCCCTAACATTCAATTATTTAGGAGCATTTCTCCCCATTGACCTGTCT
>JBFRWO010000210.1:0-7815 GCA_051439625.1 Crocosphaera sp.
CCACAATGTTATCTAGGGCCTTATTCATGATACCGGCATCTAAAAGGTGTCCGGTGATTTGAATAGTTCGAGTTTCAACGGGGGTACTAGCATGAACATCTTCTAAAACGGGTTCATTAACTCGTAGGGTTAAACATTTGGCTGCCCCACCTGCTTTAAGAAACTCGGATAAGGGGGTTTGGACTACTTCAAAACCGGCATCATTTAACCGTTGTTGTAAGCTTTCGCTTATTTGGTTCATGATGATGGTGTGGTTAATGTTAACCGCGTTACAAGCGAATTTTACTGCGTCTGGTTCTTCGACAACAATACGCTTTTCTTGGGGGATACGCAGTTCTATTAAGCGGTTGGAATAAGCATCAAAAGCGGGGGGATAGTAGAGTAAATAACCGCCGGTGAGGGGACAGAAACAAGTATCGAGATGATAGAAGCGTTCATCGATGAGGCGTAGGGATAATACTTCTGTGTCTAACCATTGCGCAATATAAGGATGGGAGTCTAACTCTGATCTAAACCCATATCCGGCCCATAACCAGCGGCCTTCTCTGTCAAATAAAGCGTCGCCGGCACCTTCAAAGGGTAAGTCTTTGGGCAGTTCAAATACGTTGAACCCATTGTTGGCAAACCATTCTTTGAAGTAGGGTTCTTCTCCTTGTCTTTCTTTGTGATAAAAACGACTGACAATGGCATTATCTCCTAATACGAGTCCGGCGTTGGCAGTAAATACCATGTCAGGCCAGCCTTTTTGGGGTTCTACTAATTCTACGATCGCCCGTTCTTTGATGGCGTGATGTAGTTGGTTCCATTGTTCTACGGAGCGATCGCGGGCTGATTTATGTATATTCCCTTCCATCCAAGGATTGATCACATAATCTACATCATAGTGGTCGGGGGCGCACATTAAAATACGAATCTGATCTGCCATAATACTGTCTTCAATTAAGCTAAATTTAGATATGTTTGGTTGATGTTATCCAATTTGTCGCCTCCTCACTGATACTGAATAACCCAACTTATCATCATACCGTGAATGTGACGTTAAAAGTTGTTACTTTACCTTTATAGGGTGGGCAAAGTCTTGTACAAGATGAGTATGCCAGATAAGTTTCTGATTTGCCTACCTGATTATTTTGACAACAAAACTAATCTATTTATCAGTAGAAATTTAGCAAGTAAGGCTTGCGCTACATCAATGTAATTGCTATTAATATTATCTGTTAGAATGGCATTGACATTTAAAATAGTTAAAACTATCCATGAAAACTCAACCCATTCAAGATAATAACTCAGAACTTGAACAAAGAGTTAGTATCTTAGAAACAGAACTATCAGAAATCAAACAAATATTGGACAAATCACCTCAGTCAAAGTCTCCTTGGTGGTTAGAAGTGACAGGAAGTTTTGAAGAAGATCCTACCTTTGATGAAGTTGTTAAACTAGGACAAGAATGGCGTAAATCAATCTAGTAGCTATTCTCTGTTTTATCATGTATATTCTTGACACCGATCATCTTAGCTTTATTCAACGCAATGGAAAAGAAGGAAAGCAGATATTAACAAGGTTAGCAACTCTCGATAATCCTCAAGTAGCAGTTACAATAATTACTTACGAAGAACAAGTTAGAGGAAGACTTTTGTTTTTATCTAAGGCAAAAACTGTGGAACAACAAGTCTTAGCTTATCAAGGATTACAAAAGTTAGTCCTTGACTATCAATTTATAGTAATTGTACCTTTCGATCAGATAGCTGTGTTGGAATATCAACAGTTAAGAAAATCTTATCCCCGTCTAGGAAAGATGGACTTAAAAATAGCAGCTATAACGTTAACAAATAAAGCAACTTTATTGACTCGTAATATTTCAGATTTTAGGCCAATCTATCAGCTACAAGTAGAGGATTGGTCAAAATAAATACATAAGTTCGCTACCAGTCCAGAAAATATAGTTTCCGAAGCAGTTAACTCTAAAAATTACTGTTGCGCAATAGAACAAATACTCATTACCACCCCAGAAAATATAGTTTCCCAAACAGTTAAGTCTAAAAACTACTGTTGCGCAACAGAACAAATGTTCACTACCAGTCCCAAAAATATAGTTTCCGAAACCCTTAACTCTAAAAATTACTGTTGCGCAATAGAACAAATACTCATTACCACCCCAGAAAATATAGTTTCCGAAACGGTTAACTCTAAAAATTACTGTTGCGCAATAGAATATCTTCTATTTTAGAAACGGACAAATATTGAATTTTCTGCCTTAATCTTTCAATAATCTCTGTTTAATATTAATTTTAATCAAAATACTTGACTTATCCCCCCCCCGTGCTATAGTGCGAGGATTATTGTCAAAATTTTCTCAATGAGGAGTGAAAATGACTCAAAAATACACTTTAACAGCGATCGCAACCACAGCCTTATCATTAGGGATGATGGGTACTGCACAAGCAGGAACCATTATTGTGCCTGACTCTGCCACAGCTAGTGTGCCATTTGAATCATCCAGCCCCATCACCCGAACATTTGATCAAAGTGGCTTATCCGTTGGCTATACTGAAGGGGATGATTTTGATGCTTACTTAGCAGGGAGTCCTACCCATAATTCTAATCCTACAACTGATGCAAGATCCTTAAGCGGCAACCCCACTGGTTCAATTACCTTTGATTTTGGTTCAGTGAGTACCTTGGAAAGTTTCGGGTTGTGGAACTTTTCTGGCAATAATTTATTGTCAATTGTAGACTTTAGTTTAGAAGTTTCCTTAACCTCAGATTTTAGCAGTTCAACTTCTTTAGGATCTTTCACTGCTACTGTTCCCGCTACTTTGACTCCCTCATCTCTTGAAGTATTTAGTTTTGCCCCGACAAATGCTCAGTTTATCCGTTTAAATGTTCTCACTGTCAATGGCGGTGTTGGTGCTCCTAGGTTTGGCATTGGAGAGGTTATTTTCGAGGGATCTGAGGTAACAGAAACAGTTCCCGAACCCAGCAGTATTTTAGGATTATTATTAATGGGTGGTGCTGGTTTATTAGCAAAACGTCAAAAATCCATTAAATAAAATAACTTGTAGGGGAATAATATTATTATTCCCTTATATTATGCTTTTTCTAGGATTAAAAGACATCGAAGAATATTGTTATAGCAATCAGGTTTCAGTTGCGATCAAATTAGCTTTCTGGGTTTAACAGTGTTAAACCCCTACAAGGAAGAATATATAATTACTGATTGCTCTAGTAAGATATAACTAAATTATTTCAATAGTAAAAACTTGTGCAAATATTTCAATAACTTTTGCTTCTATTTCTTCTAAAGTAATTCCAGGTATAAATTGTTGTAAACTACCTACAGCTTTATCTTCAATACCACAAGGAATAATCTTTTCAAATCCTTGTAAATCAGGACAAACATTAATCGAAAATCCGTGCATAGTAATCCAGCGTTTAACTTTAATACCAATAGCTGCTACTTTGCAATTATTAATCCAAACACCTGTTAAACCTGGTATTCTTTTTCCTGGCAGTTGATAATAGTTTAAAACTTGAATAATTACTTCTTCCAGTTGTCTTAAATACCAGTGTAAATCCTGTTTATAATATCGTAAATTAAGAATAGGATAACCCACTAATTGACCCGGACAATGATAGGTGACTTCTCCTCCTCTTTCTGTGCGATAAACTGGAATTTTACTCTGTTTCGGGTCAAATTTAATAAACTTGGTATTAGAACCTGTCCCTAACGTATAAACAGGGGGATGTTCTAATAATAATAAGGTATCTTCTAAGCTAGGATCGTCTAGACGTTGCTTAACCAGCGATCGCTGCATATCCCAGGCCGCTTCGTAGGACATTTTACCTAACTTTTGCAGTATACACCGTCTGGGTTCAAATAAATTTGCAATTGACATGACTATTGACAAAGTTTTGAGAAAAAATATTGAAGAAAGATGAAGAGATGCAAAGGAACATAAAAAGAAAACAAAGACCTATGTTTAGAACAATACAAAGTGCTAGGCTAAAAGTATACAGAGTTTGTCTTGGAGAAAGGCATTGAAAGAAACGCCACCAAAAGAGGTTTTTCTCAGCAATTCTTCCCCTAGCCAACTAACGAATTGTTTAGGGTGAAGATTGGGGACTGGTATCAGGGAGAGAAATAAGACTATTCAAGCTATTATTGAACTCTCGCCCTTCTATCATCAGAATATCTTAATTCGGGTTAAATTAAGCAATCAAGCAAACCTGATTAAGAGAGTAGAAAAGAGGTCAAGGAATTTATGAATCAACCAAGGTATCCGACTCCATTGTTATTGAATTAATCCGATGATAGGCATTAGTATATCTCAGCAAAAAGGAGAGGAACTATCCTCAGTTTTCTCTTTTAATTCTACAACAGCGAAACAAAGAATGGAGTATTGAGTATGAAGCTTTTAATTCAAGGCAATAATATTGATGTAACCGAATCGATCAATGATTACGTCAAACAAAAACTAGAAAAAGCAGTCAAACATTATCAAACTTTTACTACAAAAGTTGATGTTCACTTATCTGTTGCTAAAAATGCCCGTATTAATGATAAGCATAAAGCAGAGGTCACAGTTTATGCTAATGGTACTGTGATTCGGGCGCAAGAGGGCAGTGAAAATCTTTATGCAAGTATTGATTTAGTTTCCGATAAAATTGCCCGTCAGCTTCGTAAATATAAAGAGAAAGTCAGCAATCATAAGCCTCAATCTTCTGTGAAAATGCCAGAAGTTTTGCCAGAAAAAGAAGTATCAGGGGATTTAATTGGCAGTCGTGAAGCAGAATTACCACCCGAAGTGATTCGCATGAAATATTTTGCTATGCCGGCCATGTCCATTGAAGAAGCAAAACACCAACTAGAATTAGTAGATCATGATTTCTTTATGTTTCGTAATCAAGAAACCGAGGAGATTAATGTTATCTATATGAGAAATCATGGTGGTTTTGGTGTTATACAACCCCGTGAACCCAATGAGAATGATAACACAAGTGCGTAATTAATTAGGGCTTCGCAAGATGATCTAGAGCAAATTTTTAGGGGGATAAAATGATTTATTCCCCTTTTTTCTTGTTTTATCTTAAACCCCGT
This sequence comes from Crocosphaera sp., assembly GCA_051439625.1. GTDB lineage: Bacteria > Cyanobacteriota > Cyanobacteriia > Cyanobacteriales > Microcystaceae > Crocosphaera. The sequence goes on from JBFRWO010000210.1 coordinate 5,099, forward strand.
CGTTAAGGACGGGGTCTAGTTCTCTAAAATGTTAAGATATATTATGAACCGTATCATAAAGGCAATTTATGAGTGAACAACCATTACGCATTTGCATTGTCGGGGGAGGGTTTGGGGGACTATACACCGCTTTACGTCTCACCCAGTTTACTTGGGAAGACGATCAGACTCCCGAAATTATCTTAATTGATAAAAGCGATCGCTTCTTATTTACTCCCCTTCTCTATGAGTTAATAACAGAAGAGATGCAAACTTGGGAAATAGCTCCCCCTTATGAGGAACTTTTAGCAGATACACCGATTCGCTTTCATCAGGGGTGTGTAACTGGCATTGATATCGAAAATAAACAACTAGAATTAGATAATCTTAATAGTCTACATTATGACCGTTTAGTGTTAGCAATGGGGGGAAAAACACCTTTAGATAATTTTAGTGGTGTTAAAGATTATGCGATTCCTTTTCGTACTTTAGAAGATGCTTATCGTATCAAAGAAAGATTGCGTTTATTAGAAGAGAAGGAAGCGGAAAAAATCCGTGTTGCCATCGTTGGGGGTGGATATAGCGGTGTAGAATTAGCTTGTAAATTTGCAGATAGGTTAGGGGATATTGGGCGCATTAGATTAATAGAAAGAGGAGAAAAAATACTGAGTAATTCTCCTGAATTTAACCAAGAAGTTGCGCAAAACGCTTTAGAATCGAGAAAAGTATTTATTGATCTTGAGACAGAAGTAACCCAGGTTAACTCTGATAGTATTTCTTTATCTTATAAAGGTAAAATTGATTCAATTCCTGTGGATTTAGTCTTGTGGACTGTGGGAACGCAAGTGATAGGAATGGTCAAAGAATTACCTTTAGAAAAGCATACCAATGGACTGTTAAAAATAACACCTGAATTACAAGCTATTGATCATCCTGAAATTTTTGCGATTGGTGATTTAGCTGCTTGTTATGATGAATCTCAGCAACCAATTCCTGCAACAGCGCAAACTGCTTTTCAACAGTCTGATTATTGTGCGTGGAATATTTGGGCTTCGATTACTAATCGTCCTTTATTACCTTTTGCTTATCAACCTTTAGGAGAAATGATGGCTTTAGGAATAGATAATGCAACATTATCAGGGTTAGGAATTAACTTGGATGGTTCATTAGGTTATATTGCCAGAAGATTAATTTATTTATATCGTTTACCAACCCTAAAACATCAAATTAATGTTGGTCTTAATTGGATGACTAAACCGTTAACTGAATTGTTTTTATAATTGTTATAAAATTAAGCAAAAAATAGAGGGTTTATGAAACAACCAAAAGTTATTTTTTTAGACGCTGTTGGCACTTTATTTGGGGTTAAAGGAAGTGTGGGGGAAGTATATCGTTATCTTGCTGCACAGGTTGGAGTAGAGTGTGATGCTTCCCTTCTGGAAAAAGTGTTTTATCAACAGTTTAAAAAATCCCCTCCATTGGCTTTTCCCGGGGTGGATATTATGACGGTTTCAGACTTAGAATATCAATGGTGGTATCGGGTGGCTTATGATACCTATAAAGAAGCAAATGTCATGGATAAATTTGATGACTTTGATAGCTTTTTTAGACAACTTTATGATTATTTTGCTACCCCTCATCCTTGGTTTCTTTATACCGATGTTTTTCCAGCTTTACAATATTGGCAAAAGCAGGGTATAACATTAGGAATTATCTCAAATTTTGATAGTAGAATTTATGAGGTACTAGATATTTTTGGGTTAACTAATTTTTTCCAAACTATAACCATTTCTTCTACTACAGGAACAGCAAAACCTGATTCTCATATATTTATTAAAGCCTTAGAAAAACACGATTGCAAACCAGAAGAAACTTGGCATATTGGAGATAGTAAAAAAGAAGATTATCATGGAGCGAAAAATGCTGGAATTAATCCTTTTTTATTAGAAAGAAATGAGCCAATCTCTAGGTCAGATTATACAATTATTGATTCAATGGAAAGGCTAATTGTATGAGCAAAAAATTGATTATAGTTCATTAAAAAACCTTTGTAGGGTGGGGAATACTAGAGTTAGATTTAGATCAAGTTTGCTACTTTAATGACTATTTTCTACTTTATTATTTGATTAAAATTACACTGGTTAATTATGTTATAAAAATATCAACAATTTTTAGAATAGTTAAAATAGATATTTATTTTTCTCACCCTATATTATAAGATATGAGAAAAATCAAATGAAAAACAGTTTAATTACTGAAAGCTTTGTAGTATGGACAATATTAGAATTATATTTATATAAAAGTTGCTACTTTAATTACTATTTTCTACCTTATTAGTTGATTAAAATTACACTGGTTAATTATGTGGTGAAAATATAAATAATTTTTAGGACAATTAGAAATATATATTTGTTGTGTCTACCCTACAATTTCAAGATAGAATAAAAATAGGTGGGCAAAATATAAACAAGTTTTAGAATATTTAAAAATAAAAATAGGTATTTGTTTTGTCCAACCTACATAACAATATAGAAGACAAATAACATGAAAAAACTTTTAGTTACAGGTTCAAGCGGATTTCTGGGTTATAATCTTTGTGGATATGCTCAAAAAACTTGGCAAGTTTATGGCACTTATTATAATCATAAACTTAACTCAGATAAAATTAATTATGTCAAGGTTGACGTTACAAATATTGACGAATTACAGACAATATTTGAGCAAATAAAACCCGATGC
>JBFRWO010000211.1:0-21581 GCA_051439625.1 Crocosphaera sp.
TTAAGTTTTTTGTTAGCGTATTTTATCCGCTAATTTTTTCCTTCCGTTTCTGACTGATTTCTGGAATAAACCTGTGAAGCAAAACTGGCTTGACATCTGATTTACAGCCTTAAGTTGTCACGAATGCTTTCAATCAAGGTTTCAAAGGGCTTGTCACCCCGTGAGCCTTCTGTCTTTGATCTCGATATTCCTCAACTGTTTAGTACCAAAACCCTCGACGATATGGTGGGACTGGTCAACGGTTTTGGTGGTGATATCGATACCATGCAAGAGCAAATGTTCGATTTCTTTGCTAACAGTGGTTATATGACTGGAGACGGGGATCTCTTGGTCAGTTTAGGCAACAATAACTTTACTTGGGGTGGTGATGGTGATGACTTAGTGGGGTTAATGGGACTAAATAACAACTTCTGGGGAGGTGATGGTGATGATCTCTATTATGGGATGGGAGAAAATAATCAAGGTAGCGGTAATGAAGGAGATGACACCGCAGTTTTGATCGGTATTAATAATCTTTTCTTTGGGGGAGAAGGTCATGACTTCGCTTTAGCAGCAGGAAGCTACGCTAACCTTTCTGGGGGTGAGGGTGACGATACTCTCTATGTTCTGGGTAGCGATAGTTGGTTAAATGGTGGAGACGGTGAAGACTATTTGGTTGCTGTGGGGAACTATAATGCTGTTGTCTCTGGTGAAGGGAATGATTATCTTGTTTCTATTGGTAACTATGCTGACGTAGAATCCGGTGCCAGTCAAGATGTGGTCACAGTATTTGGTAATAAAAACACGGTTAAAACGGGAGAAGATGATGATTATTTACGCATTATCGGACACCAAGGGGAAGTATTTGCCGGTGCAGGTAATGACCTCATCTGGGTTGATCAAGAAGCAAAAGAAAATACCATTAAAGGTGATGCAGGAAATGACACCTTTGTTTTAGGAGGTTCTAACAATATTTATTACAGTGATCAAGGACAAGACAGTTTCATCATCAGTCATAATTATCAAGAAGCAGTCATTAAAGATATTAGTAGCGAAGACCTCTTAATGTTTGCTGATGTTGCTGACAGTCAACTCTGGTTTAACCGTGATCAAGATAATCTCTTGATTTATGTGCAGAACACCCCTAATAACGAAGAAGAAGAACTAACTAATTCAAGTTTGAGCATTGAGGACTATTTTAACAATCAACAAGCTAATATTGTCCTTGATACTGGACTGGTTTCCGACAGTGGAGAAACTGCTTATGAAATACTTACTCAAGAGGGTTTATTAGACCTCATTGATATTATGTCTAACTATGATGTTCTCGGTTCAGGAGACGCTTTCTTAAGCAATGTCAGCGAAGGGGATCTCGAAAAATTAGCGATCGCCTGGAATGATACTTCTATTGTTTAGATATTTGAATATTATCAAGCGATCGCCTTTTCATTTATTGGAGAAGCGATCGCTTTTGTCTTGTATCCTATTTTCATGAACTTAGACTACATCAGTTTATATTGTAGGGGTCACCGGCCGTTCACCCCTACACCGGATGTGTAGCCAAACTTTAGAAAATTGGTAAGTTGTTGTGCATTTAAACCACATATCATGAAGTTAAGCAACAAATTAGCAAACCATCTCCCCGTCCCCCCGTCAGTCTAGTATAGTAATTTAGATGCTTAACAGCTTATTAGGTCATCTCTTCGGGTCGAACAATCTTTTTAAACTCTTCAGAACTCAGAAACCCTAATGCAACACAAGCTGCTTCTAAAGTTGTATTTTCTGTGTATGCTTTTTTGGCCACTTTGGCTGCATTATCATAACCAATATGAGGGTTTAATGCAGTAACTAACATCAAAGAGTTGTTTAAATAATCTGTGATTTGTTCTTGATTTATTTTTAAACCAACAACTAAATGATCTGTAAAAGATGAACAAGCATCTGATAATAATCTAATAGAGTTTAACAGATTAAAAATTAGTAAAGGTTTAAATACATTTAACTCAAAATTACCTTGACTTCCGGCAATACTAATAGCAGCATCATAACCCATTACTTGCACACAAACCATAGTCATGGCTTCGCATTGTGTTGGGTTAACTTTTCCTGGCATAATGGAAGATCCTGGCTCATTTGCTGGTAAAATAAGCTCGCCAATACCACAACGAGGACCCGATCCTAACCAGCGAATATCGTTGGCTATTTTCATCAATGAACAAGCCAAAGTTTTCAGGGTTCCACTACACATTACAACAGCATCGTGTGCAGCTAAGGCAGCGAATTTATTATCGGCTGAAACAAAGGGTAAATTAGTTATTTTAGCGATTTCTTGGGCTACTTTTTCAGCAAATTCTGGATGAGTATTTAACCCTGTTCCTACTGCTGTTCCTCCAATAGCTAATTCATATAAATCAGGTAAACTTAATTGTATCCTTTCTATATCTTTATCCAGTTGAGAAATATACCCTGAAAATTCTTGTCCCAAGGTTAAAGGAACTGCATCCATTAAGTGAGTTCTGCCAATTTTTACAATGTCTTGAAACTCTTTAGTTTTAGTTACCAAACTATCCCGTAATTTAGTAAGATTTGGCAATAATTTATTATGTATTTCTTCTATTGCCGCGATGTGCATAGCAGTGGGAAAGGTATCATTAGAAGACTGAGACATATTAACATGATCGTTGGGATGAATAGGATCTTTACTGCCTAATACACCCCCGGCTAATTCTATGGCGCGGTTAGCAATAACTTCGTTAGCATTCATGTTAGTTTGCGTACCGCTTCCTGTTTGCCAAATTTTTAAGGGGAAGTGTTTATCTAGTTTTCCTCCTATTACTTCATCTGCTGCTTGTACAATTAATTCTGCTTTTTCTGGGACTAATTTTCCTAAGTCTTTATTAACAATAGCAGTGGATTTTTTAAGAATAGCAATCGCCCGAATCATTTCCCGAGGCATGGTATCATCACCAATGGCAAAATAACGGAGGGATCTTTGTGTTTGTGCGCCCCAATAAGCTTCGGATGAAACCTCAATTTTGCCCATACTATCTTGTTCAATTCTCATTTATTTCTCCTTATTTTTCTATGAATTAAGTTTATTTTGAATAACCAATCTTTGGCCAACAAAATCATACTTTTTAAATTCGGATTTAAGAGACTATTTTATTTAACGATTAGGACAAAGATATCTTTGAGAAATTCGCATCATTTCAGGGTTATCTTGAGGACGACTACCCCCAACTCCTAAACCAGTTCTAATCATTTCTTCTGCTAAATTACCCCATGGATCACGATTAGCATTAGCTATTCTTTGGCACATTTGATAACCATCTTCTAGCAATTCTCGCACAGTAAAAGCCTTATTAGGATCTTGAACATAAAGAATTCTAACTGCTTCTTGAACATAGCGAATTTCGTCTTGTTGATCCACTTGTGCCTGAGCATCTGAAGCAAAATTGCTACTGACAAAAATGGTTGTTAGTAATATAATAGGTGAAAGTAAGCTTGATTTTTTCATAGTTAATAACCTTCTCGCTTCAATGTTCGCAATGTTCCCTACTTCATCAGCTTAACCTTGATTTTCGTCGTAAAAGAGCAAATTTAGGATAAATTTAAGATGGGAACTCAAGGGGTCAACTCTGAACAATCAAGACCTTAACCCAGACTAAAACCAATTGTCTAAATTGACTCAACCCTATAGTTTCTCATTTTTTATCTTAACATTAAGAAATGTAACAGCACTTAATATTTCTTAATGTTAAGATAAAATAACGTACAACCCAGTAATGGATAATGACAGCAGTTGTGTTTGGAACCCTCCCTTTCCCCAATCAAGGTGGCGATCAAATCGTCAGTAAGGCCGTTAGTGCTGCGATCGCAGCCTTATTCAAGCGAACCGGTAAAGTAGAAGCTACGGTCAGGGCCGAACCCGTTGCTAAGTTATTACAAGGCAGTGTGGACGGTTTTGACTTTATTGGCAACGGAATGCTCATGTACAATGGTTTGCGCATAGAAGGTATGGAACTCTATGTACAAGCCGTTTCTATTGACTTTAGTGCTATCTTTAAAGGACAGGTCAAGCTAAGGCAGCCTACGCAAGCAACCATGCGAGTTGTCTTGACCGAAGATGACCTAACTACCTCTTTTAATACTCCTTTTGTGGTAGAGAAGTTGCAACGTCTGGAATACGAAGGACAGGCTTTGAACTTCCAGAAAACAGAAATGCTAGTCAACAAAGATAAAACATTAACCCTGAAAAGTCAAGTTAAATTAGGGAAAAGCGGTGAAATCATCAACTTAGACATGACAGCAGAAGTAGAGGTTGAGGAACGTCGAAAAATCCAATTTACCAATGTTAACTATCAAGGAGATGAAAAAGCAAAAAATTTAGGAAAAGCTTTGATTTCTCATGTGAATAACTTGCTAGACTTAGATAAATTTGCCCTAGATGGTACGCAGTTGAAAGTAGATCGCATTCGTATCCGTAATAAAGAATTAATCTTTTATGGTATTGCGAAAATTGATCGCTTTCCTGAACGTAAGAAGTAGAAAAATTAGGAGTTGTTATGGTAAAACTTAGCCTCTGCATGATCGTTAAAAATGAAGAAGTCATCCTATCAAAATGTTTGGAAAGTGTACAAAATGTTGTCGATGAAATGGTAGTCATGGACACAGGTTCAACGGATAAAACCGTGGAAATAGCCCAAAAATTTGGGGCAGTTGTGCCAACATTTCCCTGGGGTGACGATTTTGCAGAGGCCAGAAATGAAGCCTTAAAATATGTAACAGGAGATTGGGTTTTAGTATTAGACGCTGATGAAGTTTTAAATCAAAAAGTTGCCCCACAAATTAAAGAAGCGATCGCCAAAGAAGAGAATTTAGTCGTCAATTTAGTCCGTCATGAAATTGGCTCATCACAGTCTCCTTATTCTTTAGTTTCGCGTTTATTTCGTAAACATCCAGAAGTAACTTTTGCTCGTCCCTATCATGCAATTATTGATGATAGTGTGGGTGAATTATTAAAGAAAGAAAATCACTGGAAAATTGTCGATCTCCCTGCAATTAGTGTGTTTCATTATGGTTACACACCAGGAGCTATTGCATCTTTAAACAAGTATAATCGCGCTCAAACGGCGATGGAAAGCTTTATCAAAAAACATCCCAATGATCCCTATACTTGTAGTAAGTTAGGGGCTTTATATGCTCAAATTGGCAAAGAAAAACAAGCAATAAAACTGTTTAAACAGGGCTTAAAATCTAATAAAGCAGACATCCATGTTTTATACGAACTCCACTATCATTTAGGCAATCTTTACGCCAAACAAGACGAAAAAACTAAGGCAATCAAACATTATCAAAAAGCCATCGAACAACCGATTATGGCACCTTTAAAATTAGGTTCTCATAATAATATCGGGGTAGTATTACAAAGTATGGGAGACTATAAAAATGCTGCACAAGCTTATGAAACTACCCTAAAAATTGATCCTACTTTTGCCACAGGATACTATAACTTTGCTATGACTTTGAGTGCCATGGGAAGGTTAGCAGATGCAGTGGCCATTTATGAAAAATTAATCTCTTTAACTCCCCATTATGCTGCTGCATATCAAAACTTAGGTGTGGTTTTCTTTAAGTTAAATAAACTTCCTGAAAGTTCCGAAGCCTTTAAAAAAGCAATCAGTCTTTATGAAGAACAAAATAACCAAGTCGCAGCTAATAAGTTACGCAATAATTTAAAAGAATTAGGACTTTGGGAAGATTGAGGAAAATTTGGAATTTAGAATTTAGAATTGAATTTTTTCTTCATTCCTAATTCTTCATTCTCTCTCCCCAAAAATCCCTTTAAAAACTGCTATGAGCTAGATTTCACAGGCATTACAACCACAGACAGATCCTTCTTGCGCTACTGGATATTCATTAGTCCATTGACCAGTCCAACCACCATGTTCAGCACAGGTAGCATTACAAATTGGAGGTGCAGCACTATTGTTAGTAATCATCTCAACGGTTGGATAATCACAACCACAAGGATAATCCTGGCGCGCTTCTTGGCGAATGATATTCTTCATTGATGCGATCCAATCACGAGATTGACTATTCAGTTTGAACATGATGGGATCATTGTCCTCAATCAATTGATACATATCACGATAGAGTGGGAACTTTCTTTCAAGAGTTTGAAAGATGCTGGGACGAGTAGCCATCAAATACTGAGGATAAGGACGATCTTGATCTGGGCCAATACTCGACACCATCGTTTCAGAGTCCGCCATCACATTAGCAAGTTGCACAGCTAAATCACGGGTTCCGCGATCGCGAGTTGTAGTGTTAACAGCAATCACGTCTGCGTAGAAAATAGCCGGGTATGATTCGTCATCCTTGGACAAGGGCATAACCTTAAACCCAATATCCTGACGGGTTTCCTCACTCATAACTGACATGGACTCTGTGTAACCCATAACTGCGCGTCCCCATCCATTGCTAAACCATTCTGAGCGTTCATAAGCACCAGTAGAATGATCTTTATCCGTTGCATTCTCATAGCTCGCCATTGCTAACAACTCGTGCATATTATCCATGGCCTCAGGATTGAGTTGCTTACTGTCGGAGGGTAGAGAAAACGGATATTTTCCAGTGATACTGTGAGTAATGTCCAGATAGAGTGCGGCATTTGTGGTTCCTCCGCCCATATCAAGCATTAATCCCCGTCGATCAGGAGGAATCTCACTGGTGTATGTACATTGATTTAATGTGTCATTAATTTCACTGAGGTTGGTTGCATTGGCAATCTGAAAATCATCCTGATGATAGAAAAGAACATTAGCACAACCGAGTTGGGGAATGGCAAAATATTGCTGATCCACCTTGACTCCTTCTAATGCGTAGTCAACAAAGTCATCTTTGTCCTGGACTTCACTGGGTTTCAAGGGTTCCAGAAAGTTTTGACTTTTAAAGTAGTCGAAGAACATAGCATCGAATACATAGACATCAGCATCAGCCGGGGGATTTTTATCATATCCTCCATCCCATTCTTCAGATCCAATGAAGGTTAAAGGAACATTAGGTTGTACTTCGTTCCACTTGGTTTCTATAGCGGTTTCAAATTGTTCAACATCTGGAACATAAGGGTACAGTGCCACTTTTAACTCTGTTGCGTTAGCTGGTGCAATATTGACAATACTGAAAACTAACGAGAAGACAAGCATCAAAATGAAGCTATAAACATTCTGCTTTTGCATCATTATTCTCCTTAAAAGGTAAGAATGTCCCGTTGTACTGGGTTTTATAGTCGACTGTTAATTATCTCAAGCCAGCCCACTTCTTTTCCCAGATTATCATTTTTTTGCATGGTAAAGATTAAACATCGAAGTTCTTTGTTGATGAGTTATATTATAGTGAAATGCTTCAAATAGATGCTAATAGGTTTATGCAATTTTCTGATTGGCCAATTGAACAATTACCAGGGTTAAGTAAAGAGAATCAAGAACACTTAAAATCTTTAGGAATTAATAATACTCAAGATTTACTCCAGATAACTAAAACTAAAGAAAATAAGCAACATTTAGCTAATCAATTAAAGTGTCAACTACAATTAATTAACAAATGGGCAGCTTTGGCTGACTTAGCTAGGGTTCCCAGTGTCGGATGCGATTATTGTGGACTCATTTTACATTCAGGTATCATATCAGTAAATCAGTTGTCCCAAACTTCTGTTAGTTTTCTACATCGACAAATTCTTAAATTACAAGTTGCTACTTTACAACGAAAAGATTTATGTCCTTCCCCTGATGTGGTCAAAACTTGGATTAATGAAGCAAAGATAATTAACAATGGATAATGGACAATGGATCATTGATAATTGTCATTCCGAGGTACTCCTAATCTCTGTAACTTATTAATGTTTCAAGCATAAAAATATATTTATATTATTGAGTAAAAAATCATGAAAGACTTATCTCATTTAGAATCATCTAACATTTGGGACTATAAACCCTGGTGGTGTCAACCTTGGTCTATTTTATTGACGGGAATAGTATTAAGTGTGGGGAGTTGGTCAATTTTTCATATTATTTGGATAACGATTATTATGGCAATGTTAGTAACAATTTGGTGGAGTTACTTTTTAATTATGTATCCTCGAATGTTTACACAATATGTAGAAAGTCAGAAGACTCAAAAATGAACAATAAACAATGATCTATAACTTTTAGGGAGAGGATTGAGAATAGAAAAATTCCTCAATTTGTTCCCTTAAAAAGTGAGCTTTGTAACCTAAAATTAATCAATTATGAATTCTTAATTGATCAAGATAATACTATTTTTAAACTAGGGTTTCAAATCATATCTTCAATTGCTTTGGGAACTGCGGCCGTTAATACTTCATGACCCGTTTTTGTTACTAAAATGTCATCCTCAATTCTAATACCAATACCGCGCCATCTTTCAGGTATTTCTGGTTGTCCTTCTGCCGGTTTAATATCTTTTCCGATGTAGATTCCAGGTTCAACTGTTAAAACATGACCAGGTTGCAGAGGACACCAGTTTTCTTCATCTTTTTTATAAACCCCAACATCATGAACATCTAAACCTAACCAATGACCAGTTCTGTGCATATAAAAAGGCTTGTATTTTTCCTCTTTTATTATCTCTTCTAAATCTCCTTTTAATAACCCTAAATCAATCAATCCTTGCACCAAAACACAAACAGCAATATCATGAAACTCGTTATAAGGGTTTCCTGGTTTTACTTCTTCAATAGCTTTTAATTGTGCTTCTAATACTAACTCATAAATAACTTTTTGTTCTCCTGTAAACTTACCATTAACGGGGAAAGTTCTGGTAATATCTCCATTATAATAACCATAGGAACAACCAGCATCAATTAACAATAAATCATTCTCTTGAATTTGACGGTTATTTTCAATATAGTGCAGAATACAAGCATTATCACCAGAAGCAACAATAGAAGGATAAGCCGGGCCTATTCCTCCATGAAGTTTAAAAGTATGCTCAATTTCTGCTTGAATTTGATACTCATAATGACCCACTTTAACAAATTCTCGCGCACGGTTATGAGCAGCAGCAGAAATGTCCATTGCTTGACGTAACATCATTAATTCTGCTTCGCTTTTTATCTGGCGCATGGGGTGTAAAATAGGACTGGTATCTTCAATAGCAACTGGTCCAGATCCCCGTTTTTGATAGGTTCTCATTAATCGTTGCCAATGGGATAAAATCACCTCATTAAAATGTTTATCTCGTCCTAAATGGTAATAGATACGATCGGCTTTTGTGAGATAGTCAGGTAATTTTTCGTTTAATTCTGTGATAGGATAAGCTATGTCTGCACCATACTTTTCTTTGGCACCTTCCACACCGCAACGATAACCCGTCCATACTTCTTTTTCGGGGTCTTTTGGTTGTACAAAGAGGATAAAATGGTGTTCTTCGTGATGAGGAGCAAAAACTGCCACTGCTTCCGGTTCATTAAACCCTGTTAAATAGAAAAAATCGCTATCTTGACGGAAAATATATTCTACATCGTTGTGCATTACAGATGTTGGTGCGCTGCGAAAAATGGCCGTCCCTTGACCAATTTTTTGCATTAATTTTTCTCTACGTTGGCGGTATTCGCTGTTATCAATTCCCATAACACTCTAATATACACTGACTAACTTATTAGCATAACTCAAAAACATATAATAAGGCGAGACTTGTCTGGAGACTTTGGGTTTTTTGCCTAACCATTTGATGCGAGATCGCTTTCTATGGTGATGGAGTTTACTGGAAATTACTGATTACTCTTCATTGAAAATTGATAACTGTTCTTCGCCCATTTTGCCTAAATGTTGATAAGCAATGGCCGTAACGACTCGTCCTCTGGGGGTACGGTTCAGATAACCGATCTGTAATAAATAGGGTTCATAGACTTCTTCGATGGTTTTTGCATCTTCTCCTGTTGCGGCCGCTACTGCTTCAAGTCCCACTGGTCCCCCATTAAACTGTTTGATCATAGTCTCTAAAATTAAGCGATCCGTCCAGTCTAACCCTTGGGGGTCAACTTGATAAATATCTAACGCTTCGGCAGCTAATTCTTGGGTGATGCTGTCGAATTTTTTGACTTGTATATAATCTCTAACTCTTCGTAATAAACGATTAGCAATACGAGGAGTTCCTCGAGAACGTCGACCAATTTCCAAGGACCCTGTTTCGGTAATAGAAGTATTTAATAATTTAGCTGTTCGTTGAATAATTAATGCTAATTCTTCCGGTTCATAGAATTTTAAGCGTTGAATCAGTCCAAAGCGATCGCGTAAAGGAGAGGTTAAGGCCCCAACTTTAGTGGTTGCTCCTACTAGGGTAAATTTAGGTAAGGGAATACTCCTAGTTCTCGCTGCTTGTCCTTTGCCAATTGTAATATCAAGACGATAATCTTCCATAGCAGGATAGAGTAATTCTTCTGTTAAACGGTTTAGTCGATGAATTTCATCAATAAATAAGATATCCCCTGGTTTTAAGTTTACTAATAATCCTGTAATATCGCGCGGCCTTTCTAAAGCAGGTGCAGCCGTAATTTTACAATTCACCTCCATTTGTGAGGCTAAAATGAGGGAAATGGTAGTTTTCCCCAAACCAGGTGGTCCATATAATAAGAGATGATCGATAGGTTCATTACGGGTTTTAGCTGCTTCTATGACAATAGATAAGACATCTTTTAGGTCTTTTTGTCCGATATATTCATCAAAAGACTGCGGACGAATACTTTCTTCTAAATTATCTTGTGTTTTATTTTTTTTTGTGTTGGTTAATCGTTCTTCTTTTTTTGGTTGAGGGTTAGGATTTTGATTGCGTTTAATAGCCATTTTCTCAAAATTTTATTTATTTATTAATTCTACTAATTTTTATACTAAGAGCAAAAATCAATGTTTAAAAAAGCTATTATATTGTTGTTCATTAATTCTTCCTGCCTCGTATAAAGTTTCCGTAATTTCAGAAATTGTTAACACAGAATAGGCATTATAACCTTCTTTCTTAAGCTTATCTTTAACCCCTTGTTCGTGATCGATAAAGACAACAATATCTTCGACAATTAATCCCGAAGAGGTTAATTTTTCTGCTCCTTCCTTGACACTTTTTCCTGTAATTAAAATATCATCAACCACCACCACTTTTTCTCCTGGTTGAAAAGTCCCTTCAATTAAACGACGGGTTCCGTGTGCTTTGACTTCTTTTCTAGGATAAATCATCGGGTGATGTAACATTAAAGATAATCCTGTGGCAGTGGGTAAAGAACCATAGGGAATTCCTGCAATTCTCTCAAAATTTAAAGTCTTTAAAATATCAGCATAAGCGTTTAAAACTTCATGGAATAATTGGGGTTGAGAAATTATTTTTCTAAGATCAATATAATAAGAAAAAGTTGCTCCCGATGCTTGGACATATTCCCCAAATAATAAACAGCCAATATCATAAAGTTGTAAAATCAAATCTTGATGGGGGTGGGAATTTAGTAAACAAACATTAGGACTCCAGAGTTCACAGTCTTGTAAACTTTGACTAATACTTTCTCTATATTTATTAATATCTTGATTGAGATTTATTACTTTTTCTTTCAGGTCTTGAGATTTCAAAAAATCTTGAGGAATAGGAATCAATACACCTTGTCCCATGGGGTTTAAAGAGACTTTTAGTATTTCATGAATATCGTTTCCCTTACTCCAGACACTACGCATTAATAACAGTCTTTCTGGAGCAATAAACCGTATTTTTTTGATTACCTCTAAGTCAGTAGTTCCTACTTCTAAAAATAACTGTTCAGGGGTTGCCCAAGTTTTCGCTTCTTTGATAACTTGTAAATAAAAAGGAGCCTCGTTGGTGGGATATTCTTGTAAAATAATCGCCCCAGGATTAGAAGTATGACAGAGAATAAAAACCCCTTGATCCGGGTAAACTAAAAAAGGAGCAATATGATCTTGTCCAGCGTAAGGACTAACCGTTACTGCATCAACTTGCCACTTTTCAAAAATCGCTTGAGCAAAAACCGTACTGGTATTAATATCTCCATGTTTTGCGTCTAAAATGATGGGAATATCATCAGGAATAGTCTTAAGAACTTTCAATAATAAGTCTAATCCTTCGCTGCCCAATGCTTCATAAAAGCCTAAAGTCGGTTTATAAGCACAAACTAAGTCTGCCGTTTGTTCAATAACCCATTTTAACCAAGTTTCTAAGGCAATGATTAAACGTTCTTGTTCTGGATGGGTATCCTGATCTTGAGGCATCATTTCTGGGTTAGGATCAAGACCAAGGATCAATAAACTATTGTTGGTGGTGATCCGTTGGGTTAATTTCTCGAAAAAATTCATCAGGGAGTTAGCTCTAGAATACGACCGATCTTACCCCATAATGACCAACCTTTGCCCTGTCTTTCTTTGAATACTATGAACAGCAAACGGATAATGATTAATTCCTGGGACTATGAATTAGTCGGCGATCGTAGAAAAGTCTTAGAATAAAATAAGGAAGGCTCAAGATCCACTTTGGAGATCGAAGGGTACTTTGTTATTATTTCTCCAACCTACTATTAAGCCAAAAAATAACTTCTCATTGGAAAGTTCAACAATATGGATTTAATTACGTTAGAAAATTTTCTCGATAATAGCTCTTTTCTCTTATTATTCCTAACCATGCTCATTTATTGGGCCGGGGCCGCCTTTCGGGGTTTGACCTGGTTACCCACTTTGGGAACAACAGGGGTGGCGATCGCAAATTTATGTATGGCCACTTTGTTAGGGGCCCGATGGTTAGAAGGTGGTTATTTCCCACTCAGCAACCTCTATGAGTCCTTATTCTTCTTAGCTTGGGGTATAACAGCTATTCATCTACTAGCTGAACAAATGAGTCGTAGTCACCTCGTCGGAGTGGTCACAACCCCCGTAGCGATGGGGATAACGGCCTTTGCAGCTTTGACTTTACCCTCGGAAATGCAAACTTCTGCACCCTTAGTTCCCGCGCTAAAATCTAACTGGTTAATGATGCACGTTAGTGTAATGATGTTGAGTTACGCAACTTTGATGGTGGGATCTGTTTTAGCGATCGCCTTTTTGGTGGTGACTCGCAACCAAGACATTCAACTCAAAGGCAGTTCTGTGGGAACCGGCGGTTATCGGGATAGGTTAAAAAGCAACTTATTTAAGGATAACCAGGAAGAACCTAGCGTTAATGTAGTACAAAGCAGTGGTAGTGGAGGAACAGCAGTCTTAGAAAGCGTTGCTATTAAGTCTGAACCCATCACCCTCTCGCCTCAACGTCTCAGTTTAGCGGATACTTTGGATAATATTAGTTATCGTATCATTGGTTTAGGGTTTCCTTTACTAACTATTGGTATTATTGCAGGTGCAGTTTGGGCTAATGAAGCTTGGGGATCTTATTGGAGTTGGGACCCCAAAGAAACTTGGGCCTTAATTACTTGGTTGGTATTTGCTGCTTATCTTCATGCGCGTATTACCAAGGGTTGGCAAGGTCGTAAACCAGCTATTTTGGCCGCCAGTGGCTTTATAGTGGTTTGGGTCTGTTATTTAGGGGTTAATTTATTAGGAAAAGGATTACATTCTTATGGATGGTTCTTCTAGTATTTAAACCTCTGTAGAGATAGAATAAAGGGGTCAGGAGTTAGATTATTAATATTTTGTTTCTGACTCCTTGCCCCAAACAAGAGATAAAATATGAGAATTCAGAACTTATGACGACAGATATTAACTATTAACATAATCAGCAGTATTCATTAAAATAAAAATAGTAAGCAGGATTGATTAATATAGCATTAAAATAGTGAGCAGGATGTTCATACTATATTTCAAATTGATACAACATACTTTCTGTTTCAAGGTAACGATACTTATTAAACTTATCAACTCATTGCAAAGCGTTTTTTGTGATATTTACAAGACTCAAATTTAAGCAATTTTATTAGTTCTTTTGCTACATGGTAAACAACAGGAATAGGAACAGAATTTCCAAACTGTTTTTTAGCAATACTATCTTTATGATGGAATTTAAACCAATCTGGAAAACCTTGTAATTTACAGCAATGTTTAGCCATTATGGCCTGGAATTTTTGAGGTTTATAAATCTTTTGAATAAATTTCTTTTTATACTCTTCAGGGTTGTCAGCATTAATAGAAACCGTTGCGAAAAAGTCCCTTGCACCAGTTGCAGTTAATGTTCCAATCGTCTCAGAATTAGGTAGAAAAATGCGATAAATACCATTAATTCCTGAATTATTTTTTGAATTAACAAATTCATACTTATTATTAATAACACGCAAAATATTTTTATCAACTAATTTAATTAAATCTGATTCTTTTAACTCAGTAATTAATTCTTTTAAATTTTCAAAAGATAAAGGATTACCATCTTTAACACCATATTTCTTACTTCTTCTAGATTTTAATAAAGTTAAACAAATCATTTTTTCTTTTGCTGTTGTCTTAATTAAATCCCAAGAATGGAGAGTTGTATGACCATTTCTTAAATCTGAAAAAGTAAAAAAGTCATTCAATTCATCATTTTTTTGAAATCGATTTCTAGAGGGTGGAACATTACCATTAAATAAAATATCTGGACTTAACTTAACTTTTTTTATTAGTTTACAATGTTTAAGTTCATCAAAAATATCTAATAATCTTATCTGAACTTTTAACGGTTTTGGAAATTGATAACTATGACAATTTTGTTGATCTTTCCTAATACCAACAATAAATACTCTTTCACGATTTTGAGCAACACCAAAATCATAGGAATTGATAACTTTCCAGTTAACAACATAATTAATATCTTCAAATTGATTGACTAAATACTCTAATTTATCCTTATTTTTTCCTGTTGTTAATCCCTTAACATTTTCAAAAATAAATGCTTTTGGCTGATATTTTTTAACTAATCTAATTACATCAAACCATAGTTTACCCCTTGGATCATTAAAACCCTTTAATTTTCCAGCAACTGACCAAGGTTGACAAGGAACTCCCCCTACAAATAGATCAATATTGTTAGGTAAATAATTAATCTTAGAAATATCCCCTAAATTAAGTTCCTCCGCATTATAATAACCAATAAAATTCTGTTGATAAACCTTAATAGCTTCTTTATCAATTTCTGAATAACCTAGACATTTTCCCCCTAACTTTTCCAAAGGAATACGAAACCCTCCAATTCCTGAAAAAAAGTCAACAAAAGTAAATTTTGTTGGCTTAAAAGTAAATTCTAATGGTTTAGATGGGTTAAATAATTCTAGTTGTTTATTGTCATCTTGGCCATTGATTTTTACTTGATTTATTGTTTTCATCGTCTCATCAATCAATTTGTCAACAAAATTTAATTATACTAAATTTTGTTTTGTTAATCATCATTCCGAGGAACGATTAATTTTTAATTGCTGAATCAGTCTTTCTCAAAGTAACCTCAGCATTTTCAATATCTTGTAACAAGTTTCTCAAAATCAAATCTACTCCACCATCAGGTCTTCTTTTACGATCCCATTTCCGTACAGATTCTTTCAATTCTGGAGTATTTAAGAGCTTTTTAAGCTGTTTTTCTGTTCGTTCATCTTGTAAATATTCTCCCAAAGTAGGTCCCATAACATCTTGCCACATTAACTCAATTATAATACTCTTAGAACCAGCTTCTACACATTGAAAAAAACAAACAAGAATGTCAAAAATCCGAACAGAATCTTTCATATTTTGAGGGAAAAGATAATCACACCCTTCTCGGAATTGACAATAAAAATCAATAAAGGTTAAAGATGCTAAATCATCATACTTTGATTTCAATAGTTGAACTTTAGCGATCAGTTTCTTTGTTGAGTCAGTAATATTCATGTTAGGTAAATTATTAGCAATTATAGACACAAGAGAAGGTTTAAGAACTTGTTTTCAAGGTCTCAAAAATAATATCAAAACACCACACGGAGATATTATAGCAACCGCCAAGGCAGTTAGGACATTTTAAAAACCTCAAACCTAGTAGCAGCAAGCTTTTTGCCTCCTGCCTCCAGCAAAGCTGCCCCCTGCCTCCTGCTATACAACCATCAAAAGCTAATTCTTTTAATCATTTATTCTATTGTTGTAGGGGTTTAATATCATTAAAACCACCCCATTAATTACCCAACCCCACCAAATACCTCAATATTATCAAAGGTACAAACAGGAGAAGCATGACCAACACGAATCGCTTGATTGGGTTCTCCTTTACCACAAGTAGGAGTACCATACATCCCCATAGTGGAACGATCGCCCACTTGGGATAAACTACGCCAAAATTGATTAGTAATCCCCCGATAATTCGGATTTTTCAAGGTTTTAGTCAACTTACCATTTTCAATAAGTTTGGCATATTCACAGCCAAATTGAAACTTATTACGATAATCATCAATAGACCAAGACCGGTTAGACTCCATATAGACCCCGGATTCAATGTTACTAATCATCTCCTCAAAAGAAGTATTTCCAGGTTCTAAATTAATGTTAGCCATGCGATCTATAGGGGGACGATTCCAAGAACAGGCCCGTAAATTAGCCACTCCTGGCACTTTTGACCTAATTTGACTCTCCTTACTGCCTAATCCTCGTAATAATACCCCTTCCTTGATTAAATGCTCACGAGTAGCTACATTTCCCCCATCATCAAACCGATAACTAGCAAACTCCCCTGACACCGAAGGATCAAAGGTAACATTCATCAAAGGAGAACCATAAACCAAGTTACCAAAATCTTCTAATTTAACAAAACTTGACCCTGCATAATTGCGTTCGTCCCCTAAAATGCGATCGAGTTCCAAAGGATGTCCAATACTTTCGTGTATTTGTAACATCATTTGGTCAGGGGCCAACACTAAAGTAGTATTAGTGGTAGGACAGTCGGGGGCCGCTAATAATTCTAGGGCCTGTTCTGCGATCGCTTCAGCGCGGCTTAAAATTTCTGTTTCCTCAAGAACTTCTACTCCCCCTTGATAAGAACGCGCACTAAATCCATTATCAGTCCGTTTTTGAATAATATTACCGTCTTGTGCCGTTGCAGTGGAGTTTGTGGTGATCAAGAGAAACTTTTGATAAGCATCGGAACCATTGCTACTCACCAGTTGTATTTCTGTTTCCACCAAACGAGCGATCGCAGAGGTACTAACAATTTTATCGTTAACTTTCAGAGTTTCATTAACCTTAATTAGCAGATCATTAATATCTTGAGGACTCAGAAGATCAAAAGGTTTAATGTATGGAGATTCATAGGTTCCCACCGCCTTCGGGCGTTGTTCTACCGTGAAAGGATAGATTCCCCATTCAGCAGCCGTTATCGCCTGTTGATAGGCAATTTCCGCAGCTAATTTAATATTTTCTGCTGTTAAATGGTTAGTAGCACAATAACCCAGTTGTCCCTTGGCTAAGACTTCCACCATCACCCCTTTGCTTTGAGTGCGTCCATTACTTTGGGGTTTTCCATCCCTAACATAGCGTAGAGTAGAAGTTTCAGTTACTTGGCGTAACCCGATCCAATCAGCAGGGACATCGATTTGTTTTAAGCAGGTTTCTAGGGTTTGGGTCATTGATCTCTAACATACCTTGAATTTTCTACTATTCTAAGATAATTGAAAAATAAAGGTGACTAAATCCCCTTTACCCAAAGAAATGCGATCGCCTGGTCGTAGACGGTGACGGTTTCCTGGGGGCAAAACCCTGTAATTAATATAAGTTCCGTTAGAACTACCCACATCTTCGATATAGAAAATACCTGCTTCGTTGCGAATGTCAGCATGAATACGAGAAACTACATCAGCACTCGGTAATCCTGAGACATCGAGATCCGGGGGAATTTGTTCATTGGGTTTACCTACATGAATAATTCCTAACCCTTGAGGTAGTTCTATTTTGCTATCAGTTTGAACATGGAGTAAACTGGCGACTTGTACCTGTATTTGTGTCCCTGGACTTGCCGCCGATTTTGAGGTTTCCTCTGAAACATTGCCCGGAGGTGGTGTTGCTTCTTCTGATGTCGTAGAACCCTCAAAAGGATAGGGTGCGCCGCATTCCCCACAAAAAGTGGCATTACTTAGTAAAGGATGGCCACAGTTGCCACACTTAACCCACTGAGGAAGAGGGGTAAAACAGGCTTCACACTGTACTGCCCCATCTGGATTTTGATGCTCACAATTTGGACAAGTAATCATGGAAAAATTGGGTCTGAAACCCCGTCCCTTCAGGACGGCTTTACAATTAGAGCATTTCGCTGTACACTAAAATTTGTAGCGAAATACTTTCACTATGTACGCCACTCAAAAGAATCAACTTAGACGACTTAGCCAGCAGGAATTTAACGCCCTGAGTGCTTTGTGTCGTTTGAGTAAGAATCTTTTTAATGTGGCCTTGTACCAATGTAGGCAGTATTTTTTTATAGAAAGAGAACGGCTGACCTACGAATCTAACTACCATATTTGTAAGTCTAATGAGAACTATCGGAGACTTAACACCGATCTTGCTCAGCAGACAATGAAGGTGGTGGATAGAAGTATGAGGTCTTTCTTGGGTTTGCTTAAGGCTATTAGTATCGGACGCTATGACCAAAAACCACAACTTCCTAAATACTTGCCAAAAGACGGATATTTTCCTTTGATTATTCCGAGAATTAAAGTCAAAGATGGGGTCTTTAGAATTCCCATGTCTCGACAATTTAAGAAGGAATATGGTGAGGTTAAAATTCAACTCCCTGAAAGACTGAAAGATAAAGATATTAAGGAGGTACGAATACATCCAAAATACTCGGCTCGCTGGTTTGAAATCGAGTACATTTATGAGGATGAAAAAATAGAGACATCTGTTACTTCTGATAAAGCTATTGCTATTGATTTGGGGGTTGATAATTTGGCCGCTTGTTTTGACACTGAAGGGCATCAATTTTTGATTGATGGTAAAAGACTTAAAAGCATTAATCAGTGGTATAACAAACGCAATGCCGAACTGCAATCTTTTAAAGATAAGCAAGGAATTAAGGGCTTTACTAACCAACAGGCTAGACTTTATCAATGGCGTAATGATCGTGTGAGAGATTATTTGAACAAAACGGCTCGAATAATAATTAACCATTGTTTGACCTATGAAATTGGCAAACTGGTAGTTGGATATAATCCAGGTATCAAACAAGAGATTAATATCGGACGTTGTAATAACCAGAACTTTGTTCAAATTCCTTTCTGGCAACTGAGACATAAGCTGAAAGCTTTGTGTTCTCGCTATGGTATCGAATACTTGGAGCAAGAAGAATCTTACTCGTCCAAGGCTAGTTTTTACGACCAAGATGAAATCCCTGTTTACAATGCCGATAACCCCGGTAAACATAAGTTTTCTGGTAAAAGAATTAAACGGGGTTTGTATCGGACAAAAGATAAACATTATTGTTCTAGTGATATTAATGGAAGTGCTAATATTTTAGTTAAAAGTAAGCACAGACTCAGTTTTGAGCGAGTGTCTAGGGGGTTTTTGGCTAACCCTTTAAGGATTTTTATCTCTTAAGAATCCACGCACTTTTAGAGCGTGGAGTGTCAATGCTTAATTTGATTTCAATTGCGCTCCTGCTGCCTCATCTAATAACCATAACAGTTCTCCTTGAGGTTTGACTGCCTTGGCAGGATAGAGAGTTTCATCTCCATTAGGGGAAAAAATCTCAGCTAATGCAGGGCGTTTGTTTTCTCCTGCCACTAAAAAGATGACACAACGGGCGTTATTAATCAAAGGATAGGTAAAGGTTAAACGGGGTTGTCCATCCTTATTACCCACCGTTATCAGGCGATCGCTCACGGTTAGGGCTTCTGTTTTGGGGAATAAAGAGGCTGTATGACCATCATCTCCCATACCCAACAAAATAATATCAAACGTTGGCAATTCTCCTGCTGTGACCCCAAAAAAGTCTTGTAATTCCTGGTTATGGGTTTGAGCATCCACAGAGGGATCATTACTACCTGTCGGCATGGGATGGATATTAGCAGCAGGAAAATTGACCTGATCTAACCAAGCTTGACGGGCCATGCGTTGATTACTGTCAGCATGATCCCCAGGAACATAACGCTCATCTCCCCAAAAAATATGAATTTTTTCTAAAGGTAGAGATTTTTGAGCTAAAGCTTCGTAGAGTGGTTTAGGAGTGCTACCACCAGCTAAAGCGATCGTAAATTGTGCTTGTTGGTCTAGAGTAGTATGAATTTTGTCAACGATTAAATCTAGTGCATGAGCAATCAGGGCGGGTTTATCAGATAATACTTGTACTTGTGTCATTCCTAATGTCTTCTCGTCGAGGCAACTTTTAACAAGGTTTAGACTAATATTGTAGAAACTACGGTTGTCAACCTTGCCAATTTCCCCTAAATCTTTTAAGCTCAAATCTTGGGTTTAACATTTATCTTTCAATCAACGAGGGATTTCCTGAAACCCCTTATAAGAAAGTCCGCACCTAATTATTGAATCCTTTGGCGATCAGGGTAATTTCTCTGTTGGCTGTTATCTTTAAGAGAATGCTATCTAGAAACTGATAAAAACAATGAATTATTCAGCATTTACATCCTTAACTCTAAAATTGATCGGGGTAGTCTTTGTCCTATCTTCTCTGTTGGATCAAATAACCATTATTCTTCCTCCTCAGTTTAGCAATCAATCTTGGATAGTTGGTTCAATCGCTCAGATTGTTGATCGAGGGGTTGTGCCTTTGGTGGGTATGGCTTTTATTTTAGTGGGCTATTTTATCGATGGTTTAGCCAATGCTAACCCCTTAAAAAAATCGGGATTTAACCTAAAATTACCGATTTATATGCTTGCCACTCTTTGGGGATTAGTTTTTTTGTTAATGGTTCCCTTCTACCTCATCAACCTTAATAATGTAAAAACCAATGCTTTAGAGCAGATTCAAGAAAGGGTTGGACAACAGGCTGAACAAATTGAACAAAACTTAAGCCAATTAAACAACTTATCTAACAACCCTGGCCAACTCAATGCAACGCTTCGACAACTCAATCAAGCGATCGAAGCTGGGCAAGTTCAAGGAAGACAGTTGAATGCTCAACAGTTAGAGGGTTTACGTCAACAACGTGACCAATTACAAGGATTACGAGATTTAGCGCAAAATCCTGAAGAATTCAAAAAAAGAATTGAAGAGCGAAAAAATCAATTAGAAACTCAACTCCTCAATAATCGTAAAGAAATTGAGAATCGGACCACCATCGAAGCTTTGGAACGAAGTCTAAGTACTGGTTTGAGTAGTTTAATGTTGGCTATTGTTTACAGTGTTATTGGTTGGTTTGGCTTAAAATCTGAAATTAGCGCACCTAAAGGACCGAAAATGCCTGCCCGTCCCAAGGCAAAACGATAATTGACAATAGACAGTTACTTCTTCTTAAAAGAAGCAGTAATTATAGTCTCCAGAGATCCCTGATCCTCTATAGGTTAGGGATCTCTCGCTATTTAAAAATTAAAAGTTTCTATCCACACTTCCGAGACTTAGTGGCACAAAATCCCCATAAATGGTTAGTCCTAATAACATTGGTTCCCCTGCTTGAATTA
>JBFRWO010000212.1:0-7423 GCA_051439625.1 Crocosphaera sp.
CAGTTTAGCCGACTCCCTCATCAAGTCCCGACTAACACTGAAGGGAGAGCAAGGTCCAAGATCGATCCGTAACATTGAATAAGGAGAACTGTCGTGATATGTCTCAATCAACCTTTGACAGTCTTTAAGAATATTGTCTTCCGTATCAACTACGCTATCCGGTGGTAGTCCTCCATCTTTTTTTCCCACGCTCATACTACCTCGGCAAGCATGAAAACGTAAACCAGTTTCCTGAACACCTTTAATATCGTCATCAAGGGTACAATCATTGGGAATAACGTAACAGTGATCTCTAGCGGTAGTACAACCACTAAGTATTAGCTCTGCTGCCGCCATTTGAGAGCTTATAAAAAGATGTTTTGGTCTCATTTGTGCCCAAATGGGATAGAGAGTTTCCAACCAAGGAAAAAGCGTCCCGTTTGCCTTAACAGCTCGGGTTAGGACTTGAAAAAAGTGGTGATGGGTATTGATCAAACCAGGTAGTACGATGTAACGGTTATTCAGGTCTAGCACTTCGTCTGCTGTGTCCGACAAGTCAGCCGTGGTTCCTACCTGTTCAATAACATTATCTCGAACGAATAAGGCTCCATTGGGAATCTCTCGCCGTGCCTCATCCATTGTCACTAAAGTATGAATGTTCTTAACAAGTAAGGTAGACATTATCTTTTTCTCTACTATTGCAGAAGTTATATTAACGATTTAATTCTATTGGTTTTCTCATAGAAATCTCACTTAGTTCATGAATTTTTACAATTCCTTGGTAGCCTTTATACGCTAATAATTTTATCTTTTTAGTATACTAAGTATGGGAAATTTTGCTTTATATCTCGTTGTTTTTAGCTGATATAAATCCCTTTGCTTAGCTTGAAAAAACCCATCCATAATCTTTTATTTAGATGGTTTTTTTCGGGATCATAAAAAAATCTAATTATCATGAAAAATTTTTCAAAAACGAGTCAACAAAGTTCCGTTAACACTGTTCTTTTTTCTGAATCAGTAGCACCTGAAAGTGAACAACAATATATGATCAATAAAAGATTAATGGTTTTGAATGCTCTTAAATTTCAAGGCTGTTTTAATGCGGAACTTTTGGCTCCAATTCCTAATCTGAGAGAAGAATGGATAACTTTAATTCAGTTTGAGAATGAGTCTCTTTTGAACCAATGGCTGAATTCTTCAGAATATGCTCAAGCAATTTCTCAGATAGAACCTTACATTAACACCCACAGAAGACAGTTTTTATCCAATTTTAATCAACAGGTCTCTTTTTTAATTACCACCATATTACGTCCTGAAAATGAACAAAAGTGGTTACAGTGGAATGAAAAAATCTACAATGTAATGAAATCTTTTCCAGGGTTTCTGGGTTCTGATATACAACCATCAACCATAAAACAAAAAGACGGTAATAAAACTTGGATTGTTAATTTTCAGTTTAACAACTCACAAAATCTCAGAAATTGGTTAGATTCTCCTGAAAGAGCTAAACTCATTGAAGAAGGATCAGATTTATATGAATCATCAGTTGTTAGCCAAGTTAAAAGCGGTTTTGGTAGCTGGTTTGATATGAAAAACGAGGAGGGAACAGGGGTTGCTGGCTGGAAAATGCCTTTTATTGTAGAAATGGCTCTCTATCCATTATTAGTTGCACAAGCGGTTTTTACCCCATTTGTTAATGAATGGTTTGGTTTCCCAATTGGCTTGTTAATTAACTCATTTTATGGTTGTTTTTTAATGCAGTATTTTCTTGTACCTTGGGTACAAAAGTTATTTAATTTCTGGCTTCTTCCTAAAGGTCATGAAGAACAAAAAATCAATCAAATTGGAGTAATTTTATCTTTCCTTTACTTAATAATAATTGCCTATATTTACGTTAAATTTTTATATAACCTAAATCTTTGGGGCTAATTATATATTAGAAATCTTCATCCCCCTAACACAAAGGTTTTGTATTCCTTCAGTAAAGGTAATACTCGGCTTAATATACTTTTTGGGTTATCAAAATTACTGTTTCCTGTATGATCTAGTAACTCAAAATATAAAGGAATTCCCCTATTATCAATTACCATAAATATCAGCTATCCGTCAATTTCAAACACTGAACCGCCCTTCTTTTAGTCTCCTCCCCCCGTCGATCATACTTAGCAGTAGTCGTGGGAGAGCTATGACCTGCCAACTTCTGCACCGTGACAATATCCACCCCGGCATCCAATAAATCACTCTCAATAGTCCGCCCTCAAATCATGGGAGAAGTTTAGATTATCTTAAAAATCTAGCAGAACAGATCGCTAGTGATAGTTCGGGAATGTATTTGGAGTTTTAACAGTCACCCTTTGAGAAATTAAATATCGTGATCCAAATACAAGGTGGAAGGCATATATTGATTGTCTTTTATGGAAAGAATTGTTAATTGTGCAGCTTTTTCTAACCATTCTTTTTCAATCACACTGGGGACGAAACCAGTTTCGTAATGGGTATTAATAATATGAAGACATCTCGCATTTTCAAGGCAACGTAAGGGAAAATCCGTCCACATTGTTCTGTCTTTGATGGTTGTTGATTCTTGCACCTTTTGAATAGAAAATTTTTCTATGACATTATGAAAATAAAAACTTGCCTCATCGGAAAGGCACAAATCTTGATTAAAATTTGCCATCAAATCAAAAATCTTTTGGAGTTCAGGAATGTCGAGTGCCTGACTCAATATTTGGTAATCGGCCAACTTTCCGAGAGGACTATTTTTGATTTTGTCCAAATAATATTTTTTTTTCCTTTCTTGCTTTAATTTAGCTTGTCTTCCCATCTGTTTTAATTAAGCTGCGTCTAGTTGTGCTATGGGCCGGGCCAGGAATTTTCCCCCAATTGGGGTCTAATTTTTTCCGTCGCTTATTTCATCATGTCCTGCACCTCCCTTTACTTAACAATTCTAAGATTTCCCTTACTGGCACTTTATCATTATAATCGCGCTGTACTTCAGCTAGTTTGCCCTTAGGGATGTATTTCGAGGATTTAATCAGGCAATCGCCCATAGACCAGAAAAAGTTTTGATCTTGATCGGTCTCGCGCATAGGAAAAGACGCGGGCGCGGCTCTCAGGTTTAACTTGATATTCGCCGTCACTGATCTACAATCAACCGTAATCGTTCTGGTGGTAAGTTCGCTATCGCCCGTCCAATAAATTGAAGTTGTTCATCACTAAAGTTCTCTAAATTGCTAGAAAAGGCGATTAATATCTCATCAGTGGTGACTTTAATGGTAGTATCAGCGTCTTCCTCTTCTTCTTGAGTTTTACCAATATTAGCGGTGTTCATAGTAGCGATGGTTCCATGTTTGGTTCGATAAGTCCGAGTATCGTCACTGGATGATTCCCCAGTTAAAGATTGATCGGTTGGGTCACTGGATGATTCCCCAGTGAGAGATTGTGAAGTTTTGTTACTGGATGATTTCGTAGTAATCAGTGTATCAGTGGATGATTTGGTCACTGGATGATCATCCAGTGAGGTTCTTAACCGGCCAACCATTTGATGATGAACTTTACACATTTTGGCAATTGCCCGATCGCTCCACTGTTTCCATTGAGGATCATTGAGTAAAGTTAACACAGCCCGTCGTTTATCAGCCCGTGACCGTGGTAAAGCAGGTTTGTGGTCAGCATTAGCTCCAACGGAATAGAGTACAGCTTCTCGTCGAGATCCTTGGTGAACAATCGCTCTAATGGTGGGTTCTTCTTGGTTTCGGTGGGCATTCCAACGATGAAACCCATCAGCTAACCAGTAGGACTCCCCATCATAGAAGACGACGACTGGCTCTATTTCTTGACCGTCTTCCATCTGTTCTTCTAACCGTTTGATATGGAGTAGGTCAATTTTAGTCCTGGGTTGAGTGCCTCCGTCTCTGCGGACTTCTTCGAGGTCAAGGTGGATGATTTCGCTATTTTCCCCATTAGGGTCGAGATGGATGATTTCATCATTTCCTCCATTTATCTCAGGTGGGGATTTTTCCGAAAAAGTCGCAGATAGAGATTCACTACTCTCAGGTGGGGAGTTTCGATCCAAATCCCCAGATTTATTTTCAATTTGATTGTCAACTAAGAGTAAATCTGTGGGTTCCCTCAACTCTGACAGGCGTTGCTCAACATATTCAAGTTGATAGTCCACTTCTTTGAGCAGTTCCTGAAAATAGACCTTTTTGATAGTGTTAGTGGCTATATTTGCCCCCTCAACCCATTCTTGTCTCTTTGTCTCTAATATTTCCTTCTCAGCTTCTAAATAAGCCACATCGCTACATTCACAAACCTGACTAATGCCATTTTGTTGAGCGAGGTTGCGAACAATTTTTAGCTCAGGTGTCCAGTACCAATTGATTGATTCCTTCATATTCCTACTAATTGAATTTAATACTTTGGTATTTGCCGTAAAAAAGGGTTAGAGAATGAATTAACCCCAAAAGACTGTTATTCAATTAGTTCGAGGTAATATTCCTGTCCAGGAGGTTTAGCTATAGGTGCAGAGACTATTTGTAAATCCCGTCGGAGTGACTTTTTATGAAGCCTTACAGTAGCCCAACCAGAGTCATCAATGGATAAGACTGTCCCAATTTCTCCATCTCGCATACTTCCTGCCCAATGGATTTTGACTGTGGAACCAATTTGTATTTTTTCAGAAAGAGACCACGGAGACCACGGAGAGACCACGCTGGTCTCCAATGTATCTGGCTCTGTAACTGCATCTTGGGAGTTAGAGACCAAAGAGACCAGATTTTCACTTTTTTCTTTTTTGTCTTCTTCATCCTGGGAAGGATAATCAAAATCCTCAAGTTTGGTTTTTTTGGTCTCTTTCGCTTGAAGCTCTTGAAATGCCTCCTTTTGAGTGGAAACCACGCTGGTCTCCTTCTGGTCTTTTTGGTCTCTTTGGCCTAAGAATTGGAATTTTAGTTGTCGCCCTTTCCCTTGAGTTACACCTATTCCTAGTTCGACTAGCTCCTTGAACCACTGGCGCACAGTTTCTGGGCGGGGGCGATTTTTTGAGCTGCAACTGTACCGTACATCCTTAGCTGTCACCCAATCTCCCTTACGCTCCGCTATCTCCAGCACTTTTGCCAGCATAGGGGGTAAACTATCTTCACTTCCTAGCATGGTGTAGATGGCCTGAACTTGCTGTGCTGAAAAATAAGTGAGGGCGATCGCCGCTTTAATCGTGTGGCGTTCAATTAATTCACTAGGAATTTCCCCCTTAAAAGCAGCCTCAGTGCGATGTAGGTTGATGGCGACTTTACCAATGCGTCCTTCAGATTTGCCCCAGACATTCTGCATTGCCGGGCTGGTAGATGGATCTATTCTTCGCTGTTCCAGTTCGTTATAAGCTTCACAGAATAATTTGAAAGCATCGTCCGTTAGGGCGTATTTTTTGGGGGCAAGGGATGAAGTCCTGTCTAACTCCTCATACAACCAAGCAATTAACTCGGTTAAATCAAACTTACCCCCATCGGGTACCATAGACGATGCTGCTAAGGGCTGCCAGACGAACATAAAGCGCGCCCAGTTACCGTTAGAATCTTCAAAATCACCCAATAGTTTTTGTAGGACTCCTGGCTGAATGGAACCGAGTATGCCTAATAGTAGCCCGTCTAAGTCAGCTTGCATCCCGTTAGCTCTTAGTACCGTTCCCCCAGTGCCATCGTAGTAACTGAGTAAATCTTCTTCATCTGAACCACGTCCCCCCCGATATTGGTTAGCTGATTTAAAAACCCCAGCCAGTTCATCTTTCAGGTAAAGTATGCCTTGATTGGGGTGTGCTGCGACTTGGTTAATAATTCCTTCTCCCGTAGCGTTAGTGAAGTAATACAACTTCATCCTGGGTTCAATGGGTCGTCCATCGGGAAACTGTTGCTGACAGGCATCAGGGTTTTTATTGCGCTTTAGTTCCTCATACCGTGCCAAGTCGATTTCATACTGTTTCATAGCCTCCTTATATTCTTTCCTAGCTTTCTTTTGCAGTTGCCGAAGTGGTTTAGTCACCATGGCCTTGAGGATGGGGGACTTTTTCTGGGAGGAAGGAGAGACGATGCTGCCGAATAGGTTGGGAGTAACAGTAAAGTCCCAATCTCGATGTAGCACTAGCTCAGTTTCTGTATCGTTGAGGGTACTAATCCCCGTCAGTAGGCATATCAAGTAACATTCTGGTCGCAGATTAAGCCAATTAGCTAGTTTTTCAATCGGTTTTGCTAGTGCCTCTGAAATCACACTGCTTAAATCGAGACTTGTCGAGGTAGCATGACGTAATTGTTCTAGTTCGCCCCTGGTGCTTTCTCGACTGTCTACCTGTTCAAGTTCGTTAGCTAGTTCAGTGTAAAGTTTTCTAACTTCTAAAATAGGAATATGAGTAATTTGGGCGATTTCGTTAAGCTTGGCTGTCAGCTTGGAGGGGGAAAATTCCAGATTAATTAACTCATTGATAACGTCAGCTATTTCTCGATCTGCTAGGGGTTTTTGTCCATTGTTTTGTCCGTTATTAGTCGTCAGTGGGGGTTTTGAGCCATTACTGTGTCTATTATTTGTTGGTGCAGGTTTTCGCCTATTACTGTGTCCATTAGTAGAATTATTAACTGATTTTTTCTGCCAAGCCTTGGCACAATTAATCAATGCTTCGTCTGTCAGGGAAGCTGTGGGGTTATTTGACCTGGCTGACTTCCAAATCCCAAGCCATTCCCGTTCGTTCCAACCCTTCCCCGATGGGCAACGATTACAGTAATCTTCAAAGAGTTGATAGGGGTCCGGGGTAAATGCAATCCCTAGATCATTAAGTCGAATTGATGTACCAATCAAGTTACGGGCTAGTTTTGCCCCACTACTATTACGGGTTCCATTGGCTGCCCCCACGTCAATCAGGTTCCGGTCATCTAGAGTAAGAAACTGATAGAGAGGAACGGATTCAGGAGACAGAGGAGGCTTTCGTCCATTTCCCCCCTTGTTGGTTGGTTTTTGGTAACTATTAACTGAAGATGGGATTAGGTTTCGTAGTTGAGAATAGGTATAGGTGCAGCCACTGTCACTGATGATGGAACTTTGGTTGTATTGAGCGACGGAATGGCCATTTCCTTCTTCTGATTTAAAACTAATGTGCCAACATCCGGCTAACCGCATCACCCGTGAGGGATTTTTAATTGAGCGATCGCCATCAACATATTCCAGTAAATCTTTTTGTAATTCACGCCATTTGTCAACTGCGATTGCTTCAACAAACACCCAATAGCTATGAATGGATTTCCCACCGGTATCCACTTGCAATGTGGGTTCAGGGAGTCCCAAAGTTTTCCAGAGGTCGCGCTGAATGTCCTTGTCTAAATGGTCGTGTTCACAGAAAATAGCTCTGCCGGCGGTGACATCGCCATCTTTGTGGCCTCCACCATTGACCACAAAATAAACC
>JBFRWO010000213.1:0-6987 GCA_051439625.1 Crocosphaera sp.
TTCCTGAAGTAGCAGATTGATAAGCAGCCTCCCCAATTTTCAGCGCATATAAACTTGATTCTGGGTCAATATAAAGGGGTTTATCGTCAAATAGATAATCCAACACCATTCTCGTCTCCATCGCAAATAAACCCCTACGACTTTCCAATTCAATGGGTTTAGTTCCTGCTTCAGTAATTAATTTTCCTTCCATTCCTTCAAAAATTATTTTACCCTTGTCTCCATATAATTCAAAGGTGCGATCGCTTTTGATGAAAATATCCCCTTTCCCATACATTAAGTCGACAATCAAGTCATTTTTAAACAATAATTGAGCATCACATAAACAACCATGATAATATCCTTTTTCTTCTCTCTCCCAATACTTTTTATGACAGTTAACCGTCTTAACTTCTCCAAATAAGTGGGTAAAACGATGGATTCTTGGCAAGGCAGCTTTAAAAGGAAAGCCGAATAATTTATGGTTAAAAGTCCATCGTTTTGGAGCAGGATTTTTACTATCAATGGTTGTATAACGTCCATAAAACACCCTGCCAAACTGAGGTAAATATTTCTGATCTGCTCGGTGCAGTCGTCCTAAAATTTCAATATGTTCAATATGTAATAATTTCTCTTTTTTCTCGGCTAATTGTAATAATTCTACTGCTTCAAGATAGTCTAAAGATAAAGGATATTCTGTGATGACATTTTTGTTATTTTCTAAAGCCAGTTTTGTTATTTCTCCATGAAGTTGATTCGCATTACAAATAACCACCAAATTCAAACTTTCATCCGTCACTAACTCTTGCCAATTCTCATAAGAAGGAACGTTATAAGACTGACAAAACTCGGCCACCTTTTCTGGAGTATGTCCTGTCACATAACAAAGCTGAGATCGCTCATCTTCAATAAACGTTTCTGCCCGTCGTTTAGCCGCATAACCAGTACCAACAATACCAACCCTAATGGGATGAGAAAGCTGAGAAGTAAGAGACATCCTTATCCTACCTTGTAAATATAGTTAACTGATTATCTCACTTTTCTGGGAGCGGTGGGGAGACTAAAAAACTGATCACTGATGACTGAGATATCCACTTAAGTCATCAATCACTATTATAAATATAACTAATACTAATAAGTCCGAGTGCATCCCATAAAAAATTAGTGAGGAGATGTAGGTGTAAGTAGTATTAACTATAGGTTATAGACTATGGAAACCTGAAAAAATCTAGACTTAAGCCTTACTTTCAACACATAAGCAAAACTTATTTTAACTTTGTTTAAGAATCTCATTACTAATGCCTTATTGACTAGAGGAGTTTTTGCTTTACCATCAGATCAGAGCTTATTGTTGAGGCTTAATTATTTAAGCTTCATAAACGAAAACCACCATCCGATCACTTGATAAGAGGACACTCGAAACATGGCGAGCTATAAAGTTACATTAAACATCAACGCTGAAGAAGGAAAAACTACCACAACCATCGAAGTACCCGATGATGAGTACATTCTCGATGCAGCAGAAGAGGCGGGTATTGACTTACCCTATTCTTGTCGCGCCGGTGCTTGTTCTACCTGTGCTGGTAAAATAGTTTCTGGTACTATTGATCAAAGCGATCAATCCTTCTTAGATGACGATCAAATGGAGGCAGGATATGTTTTGACTTGTGTTGCTTATCCTACCTCTGATTGCACCATCGAAACTCACCAAGAAGAAGCATTGTATTAAATTTTCGCCTTAAGGAGTTTCAGCACAGTATAGATAGTTATGCTGAGCAATGCTCCTTATCAAATTCAAGCAACCCATTTTATTCTAGAAGAGGACACAATTATGGCAACTTTCAAGGTTACTCTCGTTAATGAAGCCGAAGGACTTAACACCACCATTGATGTACCTGAAGACGAGTACATCCTTGATGTAGCGGAAGAACAAGGAATTGACTTACCTTATTCTTGTCGTGCAGGTGCTTGTTCTACCTGTGCTGGTAAAGTTTCTTCTGGTTCTGTAGACCAAAGCGATCAGTCTTTCTTAGATGATGACCAAATTGCAGCAGGGTTTGTTTTAACTTGTGTTGCTTATCCCACCTCTGATTGCACCATCGAAACCCACCAAGAAGAAGCTATATATTAAATTCAGATATTTAATTACAATACCTGAATTTTATAGACAGTTAGGGCAGGGGCTGAAGTTAGCAGTCTCTGCTTTATTCTTCTAATTATAGAGGATTTTTTTGATTAAGGTAGGTTTTAGCAATTTTTTGTAATATTTGATAGTTTAACTTACCTTGTTGATTTCGTGGTAATTTTTGGACTTGAACCCAATATTTTGGTTGTTTAACGGGACTCAATTGTTGTTTGATTGTCTTTTTAATGAGATGAACATTGATTTTCTCATCTTGAGGGACATATATAGCTGTGACCACTTCTCCCCATTGTTCATTTTCTACTCCAATAATAGCAATATCTTCAACTAGATTAGTTTCTAAAATAACATTTTCAATTTCTTTTGGGAAAACATTTTCTCCTCCTGTAATTATTTTTTGACTGTTTCTCCCTAAAATATATAAATAGTTTTTTTCATCAAAATAACCTAAATCATCGGTTATTAAATATTCTTTTAGTTTGTAATTAGGATAATATCCAAAATAGAGAGATTTTGCTTTAATATTAATTAATTTTTCTTCTGTTAAATTAATTTTAGCATGGGGTAATATTTTTCCTGTACTATTATTATTTTGTAGAAAATATTCTGGTTTTAAGGTAACAACCTGTGATGCTGTTTCTGTCATTCCATAAGTAGGAGAAAGGTTTAGTTTATATTCTCTTGCTTGTGTCAATAAAGAATTCCAGGGAGATGCACCTCCTAATAAAATAGTTTGAAATTGTTTTAAAAATTCTGGATTGATAGTTAATAATAGTTGCAGTTGTGTTGGAACTAATGAGATAAAATAATCGGCAAAATTTAAGGATGGGAATATTTCATTTTTTAGATTGCTGTATGGATAAATTATAATTTTACCGCGAGTCAAAAAAGAGCGAATAAACTGCATTAAACCACTGACATGATGTAAGGGTAATACACAAAACGAGTTTACTTTTTCAAGCTCAAAAAAATCAATAAATCCTTGAACCGATGCTGATAAAGTTGACCAAGTATGGATAGCAAAACGAATATTTCCTGATGTTCCTCCTGTGGGAATCATGATTAAGTTTTTATTGGGTAATTGCCAATCTTTTGTGTATTTGTCTAGATTATAATCAATATTTAATCCTAGTATTAAATTTGGTTTAACTAGATTTAAAACTTCTTTCCATTCTTTTTCTTGCCATCTTTTATCACATAAAAAAACGTGGCAATCACTTATAATAGTAGCGAAAAAAGCAGCTAAGAATTCAAAATCATTGTTATTGTTAACTAATATAATTCTAGGATTATTAATAGTCTGTTTTAATTCTGTAAATTGTTTAATATAGTCTTGGATAAGTTGATAAAACTGTTGTGAATCATAACCTATTATCCATTCTTCGTTTAATCTAGCTGTAATAATATCTAAAATATTGTTCATATTTTTATCAATAATTAAATACCAAATAATATTAATAAATATTTGTTTTATCTTCTAACCAATTTAGATCAATATAATCAAGTTTAGCATAGGGTTCTAATGCCGTTAAAATGAGATTTCCATAACTACGGTAATTCACTCTATTATCTAACAATGCTACAATTCCTTGAGACTCTCTCAAAGGCATAACTGCTCTTTGTATTTCCTTCAAAGCGGTTGGTAAAAGATAAAAGCGAAACCAATCTTTATGTTGTTTTTTGCAGTAATTAACTTGAGCAGCAACCAAAGGATTTTCTAGAGAAGGTATTGGTAAAGTAGCAATAATTAATAACTGAGGATTGGGTAAATTTCCTTGATTTTGGTGCCAAAACTTCCAACCACTAATCAAAATACTATGCTCATCAATTGTTGTATTTTCGACCTTTACTTGTGAACCAAACTCTGCTGCCAAAAAAGTAGCAACCTGTGCCTTTGAAGGAACATCATCGACAATAATAGTAATAGGTTTTAAGCTTTCATAGCAACCAAAAACAAGCTTTTTAACCTCTTCAATTAATACTTGATGAAATTCTGGAGTATTCGGCATTGGTAAACGATCTCGAATATATAAATTAATTAATTCATTTTGACGATGGGGAAAGAATTTTAAACATAAAATATCTTGATTTAAGCCAATATTTTTCCGATAAATAGCAGCCTTTTTTTGACTATCAAGAAACCCTCCCATCAAAACCATAGTAGAATTATCTAAATGGGGGGATAAAATAGCAGAAACATCCAGAGGACTAGAATTAATTAAAAAAGTTTTATCCTCTTGATTGATCGATGCCCATAAAAGTTGATTATTATCATTAAAACATTGGGCAAAACGTTGTAATAAAGGATCGTGATTGATGGTATCACAGAGATGAGCTAAACTTTCTCTTTCTTCGTGATCCAGTAAACAACATTGATAAGGATTATTAGGACGGCTAAAAATGGATTTTTCCAAGAATAATTTTACTTCTTGAATTAAATTACCAGAAGAGGAATACTCTTGTTGTAATTGTTGCCAATAATCAGGATAAATAGTCAAAGTTAAATAATCTTTTGTCCACTCCTCCAAATAATCAGCTTGATCAATTAAAGTTAAAATATCATCAGGAAACCCACCTTTATTATCTAAAAGATCGCCCAACCAAACATCAGGAGAAACCAGAAATAATCCCTTAAAACTTGAAAAATCAACCCCTTCCGTTTCAGTAGCGATCGCTTTATCCGTATTTAACCATCGCTGAAGATAAGGAATATCCTCCTCTATTAATTTTTGTTGGATGTTGAAAGGAACCACTAATAAAATAGGGCGATCGCTTAATAAACAAGGCATTAAATAACTTAACCCATAACGAGAAAAAGTGCTTCCCGTTTGAATCAAAGCAGATCGATCCAAGCGTAACGCGCGAGACACCAAACGTGCCATAGTTAAATGGTGGTCCCATAAAGGTTGTCCCTGATGTCGTAAAAATTCTCGTAAGGAGATGTGAACTTCTGCTTCTAAGAGAGTCATAGAGATTTGGAGTTTCCCAGAAATGACAACAAAAAATACAAAAATATCCTAACTAATTTTCCTACTGCCATAGCATTCAGGCAATGATCACTATACCTGGGAGTTGATGAAATGATAAATTAATGATCATGTAAATTTAATTTAAGGATAACAAGCATGGCTCAAATTCAATTTTCTCGTGGCGTTTCCGAAACCGTTGTTCCCAATATCAGTTTAACTCGTGGTAAAAGTGGCAACAGTGGTACTGCAACCTTTCTTTTTGAGTCTCCTAACATTTTTGATGCTCAAAGTACCGATGAGGTTACAGGAATGTATTTAGTCGATGAAGAAGGGGAGATCACTACCAATGAAGTCAAAGGAATATTTGTTAACGGAAAACCCACATCAATCAAAGCTATTTTAATTATGAACTCACAAGACGAATGGGATCGTTTTATGCGCTTCATGGAAAGATATGGCAAAGAAAACGGCTTAGAATTCTCGAAAGCTTAATTCCTTTCAGCTATTCTCCGAGTCAGTAGGGGTTTAGCAATGCTAAACCCAGATCAGTTAAGATACTCCCGACTGAAGTTAGTGAATAGAATGCTCACACTACCCAAAAAAGGTTAAAAAAAAGGGTGAGCTTAACTCACCCCAACACTTGACTTAATCTGAGGAAAAACTAGGGAGCTAAAGCGTGACCTCTTAATAAACTACCGATGGTTTTAGCGGTAATTTTCATTTGTACTAAGGGGTTAGCAGGGACAACGGTTTTGTAGAGATAACTATCAAAGGTCATCCGTTGTACATCCTTATCAGAACACATTTCCACAAACGCTTCACGAGTGGCATCGGTACGATAGAATACCCGTTGTAGGATGTCTAAGACTAGGTAAGTCATGCCATATTGCTTATCCCAACGCTGGAGATAGATTTTTAAATCATCTTCGGTGGGAATGCGTTGACCAGCGTTGCTCATTTCCACAATGGTTTCAGCACACATACGGGCTGATTTTGCCGCGAAATAGATACCTTCACCAGAAGACTTAGTAACAGTACCAGCAGCGTCTCCAACCAAGGCCACACGACCCACTACACGACGGGGACGGGGATGTTCGGGGATAGGATGAGCTTCTACTTTAATGATCTCACCACCTTCGAGTCTGCGCGCTGCACGAGTCCGTATTCCGGCCTGCAATTCTTTGATGAGAGACTTATTAACCTTCATGGTTCCCGTTCCTACGGCCACGTGGTCGTATTTGGGGAATACCCAAGCGTAGAAGTCGGGGGAAACATCTTTCCCTACATACATCTCAGCTAGGTCTTCATAATAAGCCATCTTATCCTGGGGTAAGCGGATACGCTCTTGGAAAGCGATCGCATAGTTATAATCTCCAGCATCAATAGCTTTAGCAACGCGAGAGTTAGCACCATCTGCACCGATCACTACATCTACTTGTAGGGTTTTCTTTTCTCCTACAGAGTTCCCGTTGGAATGATCCGCATAATGCAGGGTGTAAGCACCGTTGTTTGTTTTGGGAAGGTCTAATTGATAAACTGTGCCATTAATTAGGTTAGCCCCTAACCCGGCAGCGCGATCGCGTAGGAACCCGTCGAGAACTTCCCGACGACACATTCCAATATATTCGTCTTGGCGATCGAGGTTAATATCAACTTCTACGTTGGATGGGGAGATCATTTTCATCTTCCGCACCCGGCGATCGATAATTTCGGGGGGTAAATCAAATTCGCTTACCATACATAGGGGAATAGCACCCCCACAGGGTTTAGCGTTATCTAATTTTCTTTCAAATAAATATGTTTCTATGCCAGCTTTTGCTAATGTTTCGGCGGCGGAAGATCCGGCCGGCCCTGAACCGACAACAGCTACCCGTAAAACCAAGGCTATTCTCCTAA
>JBFRWO010000214.1:0-6598 GCA_051439625.1 Crocosphaera sp.
CCTAAAATGGGATATTTTCCTTCCATAATAGGGTTATCTTGTCCTGCTGAATTAGTAATTTCTAGACGACCATTTTTATCTCTAACTAACCAAACCCAACCACTACCAAAACGTTTAAAAGCTTCAGTTTTAAATTGTTCCTTAAACTCCTCAAAACTACCAAAAGAGTTATTAATAGCTTTAGCAAATTCACCATTGGGTTCACCACCACCATTAGGAGTCATAATTGCCCAGAATACAGTATGGTTGTAATGACCACCACCATTATTACGAATGGAAGTACGAATATCTGAGGGCATATTATCAATATTTCCTAGTATTTGTTCGAGGGTTTTTCCTTTTAATTCGGGGTGTTCTTCTATGGTTTTTTTGAACTTTTTGAGATATCCTCCATGATGCCCAGTATAGTGAATTTCCATAGTTTTAGCATCGATAAAAGGCTCTAAAGCATTGTAAGCATAAGGTAAGGGAGCTTGAACAAAATCACCATTAGCAGTTTGGGCTATTTGACTAACTCTAGTAGTATAGGATGGAACGGCTGAGTAAACTGTGGAATTATTGAAGTTACCCCAAAGACAGCAAATTAGAATTGCAATGCCAAAAAATAAGAAATTAAACCTGTTGCTAATTCTCATACAAAACCTCTTTTTGATTATCGTGAATTTGAGCAAATATCAGCTATTTTAATTACTAAATTAAGCGACATATTAACATTGAACAACAGAGATTATAACTAAGTAGCGAATACATTATTTCCCAAACCTGTTAAATCTATTGAGAAAATTGTAGATATTTAATTAATTAATGAATAATGATAATTATTTTTATTAATTTGGGAATACTAAGATGATCATAACTCAAGTTATTAATTGATATAGCAGTACAAAAATTAGTTAGGATTTTCTTTATACTTTAGCTGTCATTCCGAGGTACGAGGAATCTCTTTAATGTTCTAACCATAATGCGTAGTGCTATACTATAATCGTTAATTTTTAAAGTACTATTAGATGGCATTTTATTGTGATTTTTGTTACACTGAGAATTAGAATATTTGATGGGAAAGAAACAGCGAAATGCAAAAAACATTTGATGCTTTTATTTCTTATGGACGTGCAGATAGTAAAGCGTTTGCTACAAAACTTTATCAACAATTAACAGCACAGGGGTTTAAAGTTTGGTTTGATCAAAATGATATTCCCTTAGCTGTGGACTTTCAAGAACAAATTAATGATGGTATAGAAAAAGCCAACAATTTCCTCTTTATAATAGCACCTCATTCCGTTAACTCTGAATATTGTCTCAAAGAAATTAATCTTGCTGTTGAATATAATAAACGTATTATTCCTTTACTTCATGTAGAAGAAATCACTCAAGAAATTTATCAAAAAAGAAACCCTAATAAAACCGAAAAAGACTGGCAAGAATATCAAGATAAAGGACTTCATTTAACTTATGATAATCCCAATATGCACGAAATAATTTGTAAAATAAACTCTCTTTATTTTGGCGAAAATGAAGATAACTTTTATAGTGCGTTAAACAGTTTAGTAGAAACATTTCATAAACATCAAGATTATGTAGAACAGCATACATATTATTTAATGCAGGGTTTAGAATGGATAAGAAATCAACAACAAACTAAGTATTTATTGGTAGGAAAAGAAAGAAAACAGGCAACGGATTGGTTATTGAAAAAATTTGAAGAATTACCCCCTTGTACTCCTAGCGATATTCACTCTGAATTTATAAGCGAAAGTATCAAAAATGCTAATAATTTAATGACAGATGTTTTCTTGGCTTATGCAGATAAAGATGAAAAATTCAAGGAGAAAATTCGTAAAAGTTTAATGCGAGAAAGTTTAACTATTTGGACAAATACAACAGATATAAAAACAGGAATTACTTTCCAAGAAGCTATTAATCAAGGAGTAGAAGAAGCAGATAACTTTGTTTATTTAATTTCTCCAGATAGTTTAGAATCAGCATATTGTCAACAAGAATTAGCCCATGCTTTTGCCAATAATAAACGAATTATTCCCTTATTAATCCAAGAAATAGAGTTAGACTCAATTCCTTCTCAGGTGAGAGAATTACAATTTATAGATTTTACAGCATATCAACAAGAAGAAAAATATCAAGAAAGCATTACTCAATTATTGAAAGAATTAAAACAAGATTATCATTATTATGAAAAACATAAAACCTTGTTAGTCAAAGCCTTAAAATGGCAAAAACAAAATAAGAACCCTAGTTTATTATTGCGAGGTTATAACTTACAACACTTTGAAGTTTGGTTAAAAACCGCACAAATAAGAAATGAACATCCTTCCATACCCTTACAAGAAAAATTTATTAATGCCAGTTTAAAGCAACCAGAAGAAGCATCCTTAGAGGTCTTTATTTCTTATTCTCGTACAGACTCAGACTTAGCCCGTAAATTAAACGATCGCTTACAAGAATTAGGGAAAACCACCTGGTTTGATCAAGAAAGTATTGCCACAGGAACCGAATTTCAACAAGAAATTTATCGAGGTATTGAAAGTTCTGATAACTTCCTATTTATTATTTCTCCTAAGTCTATAAATTCCCCCTATTGTGCCGATGAAG
The DNA here is from genome assembly GCA_051439625.1 of Crocosphaera sp. GTDB lineage: Bacteria > Cyanobacteriota > Cyanobacteriia > Cyanobacteriales > Microcystaceae > Crocosphaera. The sequence goes on from JBFRWO010000214.1 coordinate 2,608, forward strand.
TGGAATATGCTCAAAAATTGGGGAAACGCTTTGTTACTATTTTGCATCGTCCTTTATTCCCTAAAGATAAACAAAACTTACATCCTACTTTAGCCAGTATACAATGGCTCAATTTTAATCAACATGGAGGAGAATTTGCAGCTAATTTTAACGAGTTAGTAAGGACATTAGACACCGATAGAGATCATGTCAGAAGCCATACAGAATGGTCACAACAAGCATTAAAATGGCAGAAAATGGAGCAAGATGAAGCCATATTGTTGCGCGGTAGTGAGTTAAATATTGCCGAAAATTGGTTATCTGAAGCTCAAAAGAATAATAAACAACCTCCTGCCACTGAGTTACAAAAGCAGTTTATTAGGGCCAGTACGGAATTAAGGTATAGGTTGGAACAAAAAAAAATTGCTCAGGAAAAAGAAAAAGAAGACCGAAGAAAACGCGATTTTATAGTAGCTTGGGGTGTTGCGGTGGTTTTACTGATAGCCTTGACAGTTAGCAGTGGTTTGGGTGTCATTGCTTGGAATAAGACCAAAGAAGCACAACGAAATTTAGCAGATTCTTTGGCGCGTTATGCCTTGTCTCTATTTACGGAGGGTAAAGAATTAGAAGGGACTATCGAAGCTATTAAAGCAGGTAAAAGAATAAAACAACAAAATGTAATTGCTCCAGAGGTAACCAAAGCCTTACAAGTAAGCCTTAATCAAGTAAGTGAAAGCAATCGTTTACAAGGCCATAATCAACGGGTTATGAGCATGGCCATAAGCCCCAATGGCGAAACCCTTGTTTCTGGCAGTTATGACAATACCATCAAAATTTGGAATCGGTCAACAGGAGAACTAATACGCACCCTTTTTGGACATGATTCAATGGTTTTGAGCGTGGCCATTAGTCCCGATGGCAATACTGTTGTTTCTGGAAGTGTTGACAAGACCATCAAAATCTGGTATCTGGAAACAGGAGAACTACTGCGTACCCTTGATGGACATGATTCAATGGTTTTGAGCGTGGCCATTAGTCCCGATGGCAATACTGTCGTTTCTGGAAGTGTTGACAAGACCATCAAAATCTGGGATCTGGAAACAGGAGAACTACTACGCACCCTTGATGGACATAATTCAACGGTTAAGAGCGTGGCCATCAGCCCCGATGGCAAGACCATTGTTTCTGGAAGTGTTGACAAGACCATCAAAATCTGGGATCTGGAAACAGGAGAACTCCTACGTACCCTTGATGGACATGATTCATCGGTTTTTAGCGTGGCCATCAGCCCCGATGGCAAGACCGTTGTTTCTGGAAGTCTTGACAGTACCATCAAAATCTGGAATTTGGAAACAAAAGAAGAACCGCGCACCCTTTCTGGACATGATTGGTCTGTTGAGAGCGTAGCCATCAGCCCCGATGGTAATACTGTTGTTTCTGGCAGTGAAGACAAGACCATCAAAATCTGGAATTTGGAAACAGGAAAACTACTACGCACCCTTTCTGGACATGATTCATGGGTTAGTAGCGTGGCCATCAGCCCCGATGGCAATACTTTTGTTTCTGGAAGTGTTGACAAAACCATCAAAATCTGGAATTTGGAAACACTGGCAACAGGAGAACTCCCACGCACCCTTTCTGGACATAATTGGTCTGTTATAAGCGTGGCCATCAGCCCAGATGGTGATACTGTTGTTTCTGGAAGTGCTGACAAGACTATCAAAATCTGGAATCTGGCAACAGGAGAACTCCCACGCACCCTTTCTGGACATGATGAATGGGTTATAAGCGTGGCCATCAGCCCAGATGGCAATACTGTTGTTTCTGGAAGTTCTGACAAGACCATCAAAATCTGGAATCTGGCAACAGGAGAACTACTGCGTACCCTTGATGGACATGATAAACGGGTTGATAGCGTGGCCATCAGTCCAGATGGCAAGACCGTTGTTTCTGGCAGTGATGACAGTACCATCAAAATCTGGGATCGGTCAACAGGAGAACTACTACGCACCCTTGATGGACATGATCAACCGGTTAATAGCGTGGCCATAAGCCCAGATGGCAAGACCGTTGTTTCTGGCAGTGTTGACAGTACCATCAAAATCTGGGATCGGTCAACAGGAAAACTACTACGCACCCTTGATGGACATGATCGACCGGTTTATAGCGTGGCTATCAGCCCAGATGGCAAAACCGTTGTTTCTGGAAGTGTTGACAAGACCATCAAAATCTGGAATCTGGAAACAGGAGAACTACTACGCATCCTTTCTGGACATGATTCATCGGTTTTTAGCGTGGCCATTAGTCCCGATGGCAAGACCGTTGTTTCTGGAAGTCTTGACAACACCATCAAAATCTGGAAGATGGATTTTGACTGGTTAATGGCGCGTGACTGGTTATTGGCCCGTAATTGTGATCATATACGGGGTTATTTAGCTAATCCTAATGCCAATCTCAGTGATGAGGAGAGAAAATTGTGTGATGGGATTGGTGAGGAGTAGGGGCTTAATAATATTAAGCCCCTACATAATATATGAAGAAATATGATCCATATTTTACAATTTTTCCCAGTCATTTTTATCAATATTGGCACGTCGCAAAATTCGAGTTAATAAACCTAAACTAATATCTCCCTGATGAGTTAAGATAATCTTTAACCATATATTGATGTTTACTACCAGGATAAGGCCCTTCAAAACCTAACTTCTTTAAATAAAAAACAAGTTCTCTCCATTTTATTGGCTTCAATGGTGGCGTTAGGCTACCTCTTGGCTTAAATTTAGATCAATCCCATCAAGAATAGGAAAAGAATGACCTAAACGAAACCCTAAAATAATCCAACCTTCAACAGCATCTTGTAAATCTTCTCGACAAGCTTCTAAGGTATTACCATTACCCCAAACACCCTCACATTCAGCAATTTCTCCATAGAAAGTCCCATCCTCAAGCAATTCGTACTTTGCTTTTTCCATTGCTGTAGCAATATATTTAGTTAACATGGAATTAAAACGAATGAAAGCTAATATCCATGATAGTATTTTGACATAAAAAATACAAAAAAAAGCTTAAGAATTATCCAAGAAACCGAAAACTTAGCACTAGAATGTAAAGCACACACTACATTGCAACTCTTATCCCTCATATTTTAAGGAGACACCATGACAGAATCTCGTCGAGAACAATATTTTAATTTAATCGATCAATTAATGCGTTGTCCCAATGGAGAAGAACCCAAATTATTAACCGACAATAGTGAATTATTGGATCAAGGTTTTATCGAATCTTTAGTCCAAGTGTCTACTATGATGGCTCATGAAAATAACCCAGATGGTGCTAAATTTTTAATTCATGTTGCCCGTCAATTAGCAAAAGAATTAGGACTCTATCCTGAAGTTCCGGTTAATAGTTAAAATAGTTAACAGTGATCCGTAAATCGTAAACAAAACTGCTTACTGATCACTGGTAACTGATAACTGATAACTGTATCAATTGATTATGTTAAAGAATATTCTCTCAATTTTTCTCCAGCCAAATTGTCCTCTATGTGAAAGAGCAACCACCGAAGAAATTTGTAATTATTGTCAGAAACAACTTAAAAGTTGTCAATTAAAAGAACATAAAAAATTTTGGCAAGGAGACTTACCCTTATTTGTTTGGGGAGAATACGACGGTAAATTAAAACAGTCGATCGCAGCTTTAAAATACGATAAAAATCCTCAAATTGGAGAATTTTTAGGCTTTTGGTTAGCAGAAAGTTGGCAAAAATACTCTTTAATTAATACTAAAATAAAACCTTTAATTATTCCCATTCCTCTCCATAAAAGCAAAGAAAAAATCAGAGGATTTAATCAAGCAGAAATCATATCAAGAGGATTTTGTCAAGTAACGAAATATCCTTTAAATACACAAGGTTTAATAAGAATACGTCAAACCAAAGCAATGTTTAGTTTAAATTTTGAAGAAAAAGAAAACAATATAAAAGGAGCATTTAAACTAGGAAAATCTCTAGAAA
>JBFRWO010000215.1:0-4528 GCA_051439625.1 Crocosphaera sp.
AGAATGTTGAATGTTTTTGGAGAGACTATTGATCGCAAAGAAGCAATAGAAAATACTCCTTTAAAGTCCATCCATTCTTTACCTATTCCCCTAGCAGAAAGAGCAACAAAAACAGAAATATTTCAAACAGGAATTAAAGTAATTGACTTATTGTCCCCTTTAGAAAAAGGAGGTAAAGCAGGTTTATTTGGGGGCGCAGGAGTGGGAAAAACTGTGTTAATTAGTGAATTAATTAATAATATGGTAAGTCGTTATCAAGGTGTTAGTATTTTTTGCGGAATAGGTGAGCGATCGCGAGAAGGAGAAGAACTTTATCGAGAGATGAAAGAAGCAGGAGTTCTTGATAATACAGTGATGGTTTTTGGACAGATGAATGAACCTCCTGGGGTGCGTTTTCGGGTTGGCCATGTAGCATTAACTATTGCTGAATATTTTCGGGATCAAGCTCATCAAGATGTGCTATTAATGATTGATAATATCTTTCGCTTTATTCAAGCTGGAGCAGAAGTTTCAGGGTTGATGGGAAACCTACCTTCAAGAGTCGGTTATCAGCCAACTTTAAGCACAGAATTAGCAGAATTAGAAGAACGAATTTGTAATACTTATTATAACTCGATAACCTCGGTACAAGCGGTTTATGTTCCTGCGGATGACTTTACTGATCCAGCAGCAGTTCATACTTTTTCCCATCTTTCTGCATCCATAGTTTTATCCCGAAAACGAGTCAGCGAAGGGTTATATCCTGCGGTTGATCCCTTACAGTCAGGGTCAAAAATATTGACCCCGCAAGTGGTGGGTGAACGCCATTATAAAATTGCTCAAGCCGTCCGTCAAACCTTGGCTAATTATGAAGATTTGAAAGATATTATTGCTATGTTAGGATTAGAAGAATTAGCTCAAAGTGAACAGAATATTGTTTATCGTGCTAGACGCTTAGAACGCTTTTTAACTCAGCCATTTTTTACCACAGAACAGTTTACAGGAATGTCGGGAAAAACAGTAGATTTAGAGCAAACATTAGAGGGTTGTGAGCGCATTTTGAACGATGAATTTAGTAAATATCCAGAAAAATATCTCTATATGATTGGCAATATTAATGAAGCGATTAGTAAATATAAACCTAACTAGAATGTGCTTAGAGTCGTTAAGCAATGATACTTATTTCAGGTAGAAAAAGTTAAGTTTTGTAAATTTTTCTGACATAATCTCGATAAGCCTTTAAAATTTGAGACGACAAGCGCAATTATCAGCAATTTTCTAAATTATAGTAAACTACAATTACAAAATGTCAATGATGAGCCAACCCTTGATTCTCGCACCCCGCTATCGTTTAGACGACGAAATAAACTGGTTAGAAGGGATTGATCCCTCCCGACGTTACTGGTTAGCAGTTAACGGCGATCGCCAGTTAAAAGTCGTTATTCCTGGGTTGTGTGTGACTTCTTCTCAAGAGTTGAAAGATGCTATTTTAAGGTTTCGTGGGTTGCAACCTCAAGAAAAAATGCTCATCAAGCGTCCTTTTGGTCAATTAATCATTCATTGTGTCAGCGTTAACTGTTATGCTATGGAAGGGAGAGTTGAAGGGGCTTTGGCTTGGCATCTATTTGATAAGGAAACCATAGAAAGCTTCTTCTTAACCGGCCATCCTGATTGGGTTCCCTCACCAAGAGATGTAGAGTTAGGTCGTAAGCTGTTAGAATTAGCCTTTGAACAACCTGCTTATGCGATTTAACGCCTCAATTTAACTAATTCTTCTAAAGAAGCTAATAATTTTACCTCTACTGAAATAATTTCTTTTTGATGGTTAAGAATGAAGATCCAGGCTACATTGACAGTGAATAATGTGGTTGTAACTTTGCCTTTAATTCTCGCTTTAATGTGGCTGTTTTCTGTTGTTTCTAAAGCTTCCTCAAGGGGAGAAAGTGTCATCTCCCTTGCTTCTTGCTCTAAATAATTGGCGATCGCTTGGGGCCCAGTTATTGGAGACTCAAAGGGAGGTTGTAAAATACCATCAATAGCGAATAATTTGGCTGTTTCTGGAAAGTTTCCCTGGTTTAGAGTTTCAAAATATCGTTTAATAACAGGTTCTGTTAAATTAATGGTATTTATTCTCTTAGATGATCCTATCATGTTTATGTCAAAACAGTGTATAAAGTTTTATTTTATCCTATAAAGTTAACAAGATCTATGTGGGCTTAATATTATTAGACCCCGACTAAGATTATTATTGCTAATTTTCAATGGCAAGGTTTAGAAACTGCGAAAGAATTATTTCAACGAGAAGCTGATATATTAGACACTTTAAAACACGAACGAACACCTGCTATTTATTATCATTTTAAAAAATAATTCTCTTTATTTAGTTATGGTGTGCTGATGATTGGCACGAAACATATCAAAATGCGCAAAAAGATGGTAGTATTTGGATAGATGGAGACAAGCAACATTCTCCCATGCGAGGAGGATCTTGGGTTGCTTTTCCCTTTTATTTTCGTTGTGCAACTCGCAATAAAGTTCAACGTAATAACTGAAGTCGTTACAATGGATTTAGGGTTGTTTATAACTTCAAAAAAAAGTAACACATTCTTCTAGACTGTAACAAAAAATAATGGATAATCAAGACTTATATAATATACTAATCCGACTAGATGGAAGAAATTACAAAGCTTATAAAGATATCAAGGCAAATTATCAATTTCCTAAATTTAATTTAATTATCGAACATATCCAAGGTGATCCCTTTGCTTCACCTAGTAAACTAATTATTAAAATTCCCCATACTGTTACTAAATTTTCCAGTGATTTATATAAAAATAAAAGTAGAAAAATTGCTTTGGAAGACTATTTAATTCGTCAATTTAGTCAAGTTTGTCAACAAAAAAGTAATCATAGAGGAACAGGAAAAAGTGGAAAAATTAGTATTACTAAAATTGGTCAAGAAATTTTAAAAAGAACAGCAGCAAATATTAATAAAAATGAGATAGAGATCCGCTTTTGTGTGGGACTTCCTGCAAGGGGAAGAACTATTTTAGGTCATCAAGCAGCACAAATGTTATGCGAAGATATACCTGATATTGTTGATAAAACATTACTCTATCAAGCTTTAGATTCTCAGGCAATTAAAACACAAATTGAAACAGCAGAAGACGCAAACTTTATCCGTCAGCAACTATCAAAAAATAACTTAGTTGCTTTTATCGCTAATGGGTCTATTTTACCCCGAAAAAGTGGCGTTGATTCTCGTCCCTTAGAAATAGATGCTATCCCATTTCAATCCCCAGAATCATTAGAAATTGCTTTTGAAACCCCTAATAAAGGATTAATAAAAGGGTTAGGTATTCCCCAAGGAATAACCTTAATTGTTGGGGGAGGTTATCACGGAAAATCGACCTTATTAAAAGCAATAGAATTAGGGATTTATAATCATATTCCTGGAGATGGTAGAGAATTTGTAATTAGTGATCCATCAGCAGTAAAAATTCGTGCAGAAGATGGTAGGAGTATTGTCGGTGTTGATATTTCTCCCTTTATTAATCAATTACCACAACAACGATCAACTAACAATTTTACAACCACAAATGCAAGTGGAAGTACCTCTCAAGCAGCTAATATTATCGAAGCATTAGAAGCAGGAAGTAAAGTCTTATTAGTAGATGAAGATACCGCAGCTACTAACTTTATGATCCGCGATCGCAGGATGCAACAACTAATCGCCAAAAATAAAGAACCAATCACCCCATTTATCGATAAAATTAAACAATTATATCAAGATTATGGTGTATCAACTATCTTAGTAATGGGAGGAAGTGGAGACTATTTTGATGTAGCCGATCAAGTCATTGCAATGGATAATTTTGAACCATATAATGTGACCGAAAAAGCACAAAAAATTGCTCAAGAAAATCCTAATGAACGTATCAGAGAAGGGGGTAATAATTTTGGTAATATAACCCCGAGAATCCCTTTACCCCAAAGTATCGATCCCAGTCGAGGAAAAAGGGATGTTAAAGTTAAAGTTAGAGACGTAGATCAAGTGGTTTTTGGCACAGAAGATATTGATTTAACTGCGATTGAACAATTAATTGAACCGGGACAGTTAAGGTCAATTTCTGCTGCTATAATTTACGCTAAACAACATTATATGAAAGAAAAAAACACCTTACCTAATATTTTAGATAAAGTGATGGAAGATATTGATAGTAAAGGGTTAGATATTTTAAGTCATTTTCCCCAAGGAGACTTAGTAATTTTTCGTCGTTTTGAGTTAGCTGCTGCTATTAATCGTTTGCGATCGCTACAAGTTAAATAATTACCTTCTGCGACGGCGAAGGCCTTCTTGATAACCCCGATCATAATCTAATGAGTTCCGTGGATTATCGTAATTGGCTCCATTGGTTCCATCTCAATACTGCTCGGTTAAGCCCAAAACCAGTATGGAGAAGGGAAGCGAGCGGGGAAGTAGAGGACTGGTGTTCGCGTAATTTCAACGCGAATTTATCGGAAGCTCTTTTTTATTGGAGCCATAGAC
>JBFRWO010000216.1:0-3664 GCA_051439625.1 Crocosphaera sp.
AGAAATTAAAGAAAAACTTTAGGTTTATTTGTTTCAATATCTGCCTTAATTTTTTATAATAAATTGTGAGAAATAACTTCAACTCGCCACAGGAAATTATCTAATGAGTAGCGATAAAAATGGAGAATTGCCCCTCTGGGTACAGGATCGTAATACCGTCTTAGCCAATGATCAAGGAGTTAAATGGCGTAACGGAGAAAAGCCAGACTACTCCCATACCGACCAATATTTACACAAAGAAAGTAAACATAACCATGCCCCAGGTTCCTTAGAGGCGATCGCTCAAAATTTGGTGAGAACCTTTGAAATGGAAGCCTCCCATAAAGCCGATCCTCAGCAATGGTTATCCATTGTTGTCGATAAATTCCAAATGAGTAGCAACGGGGGGCCTATTTACAGCGCACAAGATGTAAGTGATCAAGGGACTTATAACCTGTTTATCGATAAAACTCCAGGTTACGATCCAGAGGCAGAAGACTTTGAATCTTCCTTTGAACTGTTTCATAAAGCCTTTCCCAATGGCTTTTTATGGGAACTGATCGAAGTATTATCTGGTCCACCAAATGTTACCTTTAAATGGCGACACTGGGGAACTTTTAGCGGTCCATATAAAGACCATCAACCCACAGGAGAAACCATCGAAATTAGAGGTATGAGTGTGGCTAAAGTCAGTGACGATCTCAAAATTATCTCGGTCGAACACTATTTTGATAATAGCACCTTCCTGAAAAAGTTAACTTCTGGTTGTCCCGTTGCTCATTAATTATGATTTTCCAATTTTTTGGAGTGAGAGTAAGTTAGCGGTTGCTATATTTATATCGTAGGGTTCAACTGCCGTTGAACCCTACAAAAATGTGTAGCGAGACTTTAGAAAATTGATATTAATTGTCAATCCAAAGCAAGAAAAATATCATAGAATAATTAATTGTTAATTGTTAACTGTTAATTGTTAATTATTAATTATTACTTACGATTCAGCAAAACGATATAGTAAGTAACCCCCCATAGCCAAGCCCAAAATATTCGGTAGCCAACCTGCTAAAATAGGGGAAATTAAACCCATTAACCCTAAACTGCCAATCAGGAAACCTAATAAATAATAAGCAAAAATAATCACCACACTTAAACCAAAACCAGTGGAGCGACTCATCTGTTGAGGAGTAGATCCCAAAGTTGAACCAATCACCCCAAACACCACACAAATAAAAGGAAAAGCTAATTTTTGTTGAATTCTAACCTGAAACGTCCGTAATTTTTTATCATCTCCCATCATCTTTAAAATTCTCATATACTGCCTAGCCTGAATAATATTCATTTCGTAGGGATCACGACCTTGTAAAGCAAATTCAAAGGCAGCCTTACTTAAAGGTAACTGTCGGTGTTGAAAAGGATCAGCCTCTTGATAAGAAGCATCAGGGGATAATTGATAAATAGTTCCGTTGAAAAAATCCCAAGTTTCTTCTTCTCCATTCCAGGTTGCTGAGTCTGATACCACAATACGATTTAATCTTGCTTCTAACCACTCTAAAACCGTTAAAGTTCTCAGATGTTGACCATCAAATTGTTCCGCAAAAAAAAGATGTTTTAAGCGTTTTTCCTTGTCTCCATTGGGTAAAATAACCTGTTCATAGTCAGGATAAAAAATGTCCTTATTTTGCCAATAAGGATGTTCTTCTTGTAAATATTCTACTAAAATAGCTGTAGCCCGATAATTGGCCGCCGGAACCACCAACTCACTCACCAAAAATGTCACCCCCGTCACCAATAAACTCATCACCACCGCAGGAATAATCAGACGATAAAGACTTACACCACAACCCCGAAAAGCAATTAATTCGCTATCATTACTCAACCGTCCATAGGTTAATAACGTGCTTAACATCACAGAAATAGGCAAAGCATAGGCCGTAAACTCAGGCACCTTTAACAGCAAAATTTCTGAAGCTTGTATTAAAGGCAAATTAGAATCTACCACCTTATCGGCTAAGTCCGATAAATAACCGATCGCTACCCCCAAAACAGAGACTAAACCCACAGAAAACAGCAACGGATTAATCAATTGTGAGGCAATATAGCGATCCATCAGGGATAAAGACCAACCACCCCATAGCGATCGCATAAAGCGACCTATATCTCTAATAACTTTCATGGCCATGGGTTTTCGGGTCATTGTTCATCTGTGTTAGTGACGGATAAGGAAAAGGTGAGTTGCAAAAGCACTAGAAGAACCTTAACTCTTAGATTATTTTCCTTTGCTTGCGTTACAATTTGTAACAATAGTAACTCCTCTTAGATTGTAATCATAATGGTAATCAAAACCGCTCTAATTACCGGCGCATCTTCGGGCATTGGACAAGCATTTGCCGAAGAATTAGCAGTTTCTGGGACTAATCTCATTTTAGTTGCTCGCTCCCAGGACAAACTAGATAAATTAGCTAAACAGTTAAAGGAAACGGCATCTATCAATGTTGAAGTCATTGTACAAGATTTAACCGAACCCCAAGCAGGGCAAAAGGTATATAAGCAGGTTGAAGATCAGGGGTTAACGGTAGATTGTTTGATTAATAATGCTGGATTTGGGGATTATGGTCCGTTTGCTGAACGAGAATTATCGAAACAGTTAGAGATGATTCAACTCAATGTGACTGTTTTGGTGGAGTTAACCCATTTATTCTTATCTCCAATGCAACAACAGGGACAAGGTAGTATCGTCAATGTAGCTTCTATTGCTGGTTTTCAAGCTTTACCCTATTTATCCACTTATGCAGCTACAAAGGCGTTTGTTCTCAGTTTTACGGAAGCATTATGGGCAGAAAATAAGGACAAAGGGATCAATTGTTTAGCGTTGTGTCCGGGGCCAACAGAATCAAATTTCTTTGAAGTTGCTGACTTTCCTCAAAGTTTTGAAAATAAAAATAATGGCAGTTTAACATCAGCGCAAACTGTGGTTAAAGATGCACTCAAAGCTTTAGAAAATAAGCAAGCAAATGTAGTAACAGGAGGCATTACTAATAACTTAATCGTCAATAGTTCTCGCTTCTTCCCTCGAGAATTTTTACTCCAGGCTGTAGAAAAACAATTTAGAGCATAATTAATTATCTTAGCATTCAAAAGACAAGGGTTATTTACTGTGAAAAACAATAAATAACCCTGTCCATTTTTATGTACTTGCTTTTTGAATCAGATATAATTATCTTCTGTTTTTCCTTTAACCTCAATAGTTTAGATTACAGCAATCATGTGATTAATATTAATCTAAAAAATAGAGAAAAAAGGGGTTACTTACTGTAAAAAACAATAAATAACCCCCTGGTGTTTTTATGCACCAGTTTTTTGAATCCTGTATTCATTATCTTCTCTTTTTCTCTTAGCTTCAATAGTTTAGATCACAGCAATAATGTGATTAATATCAATATAGAAAATAGACAAAAAAATGGGCTATCCATTGTGAAAAACAATAAATAACCTCTGGTGTTTGTATGCACCCGCTTTTTGAATCCTGTATTTATTATCTTCTCTTTTTCTCTTAGCCTCAATAGTTTAGATCACAGCAATCATGTGATTAATATCAATATAGAAAATAGACAAAAAAATGGGCTATCCATTGTGAAAAACAATAAATAACCTCTGGTGTTTGTATGCACCCGCTTTTTGAATCCTGTAT
>JBFRWO010000217.1:0-10100 GCA_051439625.1 Crocosphaera sp.
TTTTGCGCTATCCTTGAAAACATCAGGCCCAAGAATAAGAAAGTAATAGCCATGAAGAAACTATTATTCCTCATCCTATTTATAGTAGGTTTATGGGTTGCTCTAGCCAATTTTAAAGGACTAGCAACCCAAGGCAACTACGAATCAATTATTGTTAATTTTCGTGAAGACGTTTCCACAACTACCCTCAGCGAACAAATAGAAGCGATCGCTACTAACTATAACCAGTCTCTTAGTCTCAATAGTGTCTATGCGATCGACGAACATATTTATACTTTGACAGGAGACAAAGAACTCTTAAAAAATCTCAAAAAGTCCCCTTTAAACGAGTATGTAGATTATATCGAACCCAACTACATTTATAATGCTTTAGAATCACCCAACGACCCCGACTATAGTAAACAGTGGAACTTGCATAATATCCACGTAGAAAGGGCTTGGGAAGAAACCAAAGGGGAAGGCATAATCGTTGCGGTTATCGATAGCGGAGTTAGTCGTGTCCCGGACTTACGCCAAACCGAATTTGTTCCCGGTTATGACTTCGTTAACGATCGCAAAGATGCTAGAGACGATAACGGCCACGGAACCCATGTTGCCGGAACCATTGCCCAATCTACCAATAATAATTATGGTGTGGCTGGGGTTGCCTATCATGCCAAAATTATGCCCTTAAAAGTGCTATCCGCACAAGGTGGAGGTAGCGTTTCTGATATTGCTGATGCCATTCGCTTCGCAGCAGATAACGATGCTGACATCATTAATATGAGTTTAGGGGGTGGTGGCGAAAGTCAGGTGATGAAAGATGCCATCGACTACGCTTATGACAAAGGTGTGGTGATTATTGCTGCTGCCGGCAACAGCAACCAAAACGCTGCCTCTTATCCGGCAAGATACCCGAAAGTAATCAGTGTTTCGGCCTTAGATGCAACTGGCAAAAAAGCACCTTACTCTAACTATGGCGCAGGGGTTGACATTTCTGCCCCAGGTGGTAGCGAAGAGGGCAAAATTCTCCAGGAAACCATCGATCCCAGTACAGGACAAGCGGTCTTTTCCGGCTTACAAGGAACCAGTATGGCTGCCCCTCATGTAGCTGGAGTTGCTGCTTTAATCAAAGCCACGGGAGTTAAGGAACCCCAGGAAATTTTCGCAGTCTTAACCCAGTCCTCTCGCAAAGTGGAAGAGGATAAGTTTAACTATTATGGGTCGGGTCAATTAGACGCAGGAGAAGCGGTTAAATTAGCCGTTAAAGGACAAATTACGTTTCGTGACTTCTTCCGTTGGTTAAGAGATAGTGGCTACTTAAACCCTCGTTTTTGGATTGATGGTGGCATGGTTGCATTGTTACCAAAACTGTTAATGGTGTTAGGGTCTTATTTACTTGCCTTTTTGTTACGCAACTATTTTCCTTTCGCTTTCGGCAGTCCTTTTAATTGGGGTTTAGTGTTAGGAAGTTCTGGTTTATTTTTCTTACAAGGAATCTATATTTTTGACCTACCTCAATGGCCGTTTCGTGTCATGGGTAGTTCTATTCCAGAGTTAGCTAATTCTATCGAAGGGACAAGTTTATTAAATCCCTTTTTAGCTAGTGTTTTAATCCCGTTTGTTTTAGTGGCTATCTTGTTAGGTCATAATAGCTGGAAATGGTTTGCTATTGGTACTAGCTTAGGGGTAGCAGGTTGTTTAACTGTTCATGCTATTATGTCTCCTGCGGTGATGGCAATGCCATCTCTAGACGTTTCTCGGGCATTTTTAGGGGTTAATGCTTTCCTTTGTGTTGGCTTAGCTTGTTTAGCTAGTAAGAAGTCTTAGTAATTTGTTTTTGGAGTTCGGAGATTTCTGAGTAATATTTGTAGGGGCTTAATAGTATTAAGCCCTTTTTATTTTTTATTAGCGACTATCAATGTATGGAGTTTAGGGAATAAATATTATGTTGAGAAAAAAGACAAGAAAATTAATTTTAAACAATTTTAAACAATTAATACTAATTAATTTTGGTTCCCATTTTAATATTGTTTACTGTCACTATCTTTTCTGGATGTGCTGGAAAAGCTCCTCACCTTACAATAATGTCCTAATGTTTCTTTGTACTGCCATACGAACTATAAATACATTATTACCATCGATTGTTTTCAAAATCATCAGATCATATAAGCATATCAAATATTTTTTATGATAGTTAATCAATCATTTAAAATTTTCGTCAACTTTACAGTCCGCAATGTGTAAGAATATTTCTCAATAGTTGACGAATTTACTGGTTTTGAGGTATATTTGTGGAGATGAAAATCTACAGTACGTCTGTAAAATCAGATATTTAACCCCTATAAATACTAATACTTCGTTGTGTTTTTCCATAAATGATGACATTTAAAACAGCTTAAACCTTATTTCTGAATCTTTTTTGAGCTTATGTACTAACTAATGTAAATTTTGTAAAGTGCTGCTCTTGACAAAAGTAAGATTGTTTGCATCCTTGTGTTCAGAGGGAAAAAGTAACTTATCGAAAATAGTTGGGTTCAAAACCTTACCTTTTAAGGTGAATATAGCACTAGAAAAAGAGGTGGGTTGACTTCTCACTTCTCACTTCGTTAATATTAAGCCCTGACTAAATTATAATCTATACAAAAATGACAAATTTAAAGGGAAAAGTCGCTTTAGTAACTGGTGCAACCAGAGGTATTGGTAAAGGTATTGCTATAGGTTTAGGGGAAGCAGGGGCAACGGTTTATATTACGGGACGTACTTTAAACAGTGAGTCTAGTAATAACCTTTCAGGCACTTTATTAGAAACGGAAAAAGCTGTTAATGAAGCAGGGGGAAACTGTATTGCTGTACAAGTTGATCATAGTGATGATGAACAAGTTAGGTTATTATTTGAACGCATTAAGAACGAACAAAATGGACAATTAGATATTTTAGTTAACAATGTTTTTTCGGGGGTGCAAGCTATTAGTAATGCTTCTGGTCAACCCTTCTGGAAACATGACCCTAGTTTATGGGATACTATCAATAATGTTGGGCTTCGTAGTCACTATGTTGCTAGTATTTTTGCAGCCCGTTTGATGAGTGAACGTCAACAAGGACTAATTTTTACTATTTCTTCTTGGGGTGGTTTATCCTATATTTTTGGGGCAGCTTATGGAGTAGGAAAAGCAGCTTGCGATCGCTTGGCCGCAGATATGGCAGTGGAGTTAAAAGCGGATAATATTACTTCTATTTCTCTTTGGCCAGGTATTGTGGGAACGGAACAAATGTTAAAGTTTTTTCCACAGATAAATGAGCGAGATGATAGTAAGTCTGAAAATGCTAATTTTGGAGATTATTATAATTGGGAAACTCCTCTATTTACGGGTCGAGTTATTGCTGCTTTGGCTGCTGAGAAAAATACTATAAAATCAACAGGAAAAGTACAAATTATTGCTGAGTTGGCTAAACGATATAAAATTGTGGATGAAAAGGATAATTGTCCTGTTTCTTTACGTTCTTTACGCTTTATTTTGGCCAATGCTATCCCTGCTTTGAAACGGTATGCTTTTTTAATTCCAGATATTTACATTCCTTGGTTTATTTTACAATTAACAATGGTTAAATCTCCAAAAATTTAGTTCAGAGTTCGGAGTTCGGAGGTTAGAATTGATATGACAGATAATCAAGACATTCAAGAAAGAACATTGACTTTTGCCGTCAGAGTAGTCAAACTTTGTCGTTTTCTTCATGAGAAGGGTGGGATAGAGAGAATTCTGTCATCTCAACTTATCCGTAGTGGTACTTCTATCGGGGCTAATGGGTTCTACAGGACATAAGTACCTAAACAAAAATAAACCTTACTGTGAAGTGAGCGGGGGAGCAGGGAGCAAAGGGAGCAGGGAGAGGGATTACAGCTTATTTACATTTCTTAAGACAGTTCATTTTATTTATGTCCGACTACTTACTATGTTAAGCTATTAGTCAAATGCCAAAACAATAAAGCTCTATTTTTGAAGTTATTTACATTTCTAAAACCAAAACCTCAACATTTTAAAACTTTCAAGAGAGTAATGATTGTGACGAAGACGTGAACTGCTTTTATGACATCTAGGACAAACAGCCTTTTTTGAGTTACTTTCTGAGAAGCCAATCATGACTAATATTAGTTATATAACAAAAATATTAAAAATTATAAAGTTAATGGTTTTATTTACAAGTATCTATGGTTGTTCTGACCTCAAGGATAAACAACTAATTCCAGAAGAACTTAACCAAACACAAAATCCAGTGTCTACCAAAAGTAATCTAAAACAAACGTGGAATAATATAGATATTAAGACACTTTCTGGTCACACTGATACTATTTGGTCTGTAACAATAAATACTCAAAAAAAAATAATTGCTAGTGTTAGTGAAGATCAAACAATAAAATTGTGGAATCTGCAAACAGGAAAATTAGTTGATACTTTAAAAGGACATTCTTCAGGGGTTTTATCAGTTAGTTTTAGTCCTGATGGAGAAAAACTGATTAGCAGTAGTAAAAAAGGTATTATCAAAGTTTGGCAAATCGATACCCAAGAAAATATTCGTACGATTAAAGCTCACAAGAAAGCCATTAGAAGCTTAGTTTATAGTCCCGATGGGCAAAAAATAGTCAATAGTAGTTGGGATAATACCATAAAAATATGGAATGCTGAAACTGGTCAACTAATTAATACTTTAACGGGACATACCAAGGGGATTTTTGCTGTTGCTGTCAGTTCTGATAATAAAACAATTGCTAGTGTTAGTCAAGATAAAACAATTAAAATGTGGAATCTAGAAACAGGGCAATTAATTCGCTCAATTGTCGCACATGATGATAATGTTAGAACCGTTGCTATTAGTCCTGATAATAAAATGATTGCCACTGGAAGTGTAGATAAAACTATCAAATTATGGGATTTAGAAACGGGAGAATTAATAAAGACTTTATCAGATCATTCCCAACATATTAATTCAGTTTCTTTTAATTCTGATGGAAAAATTTTAGTTAGTGCTGCTGAAGATACAACAATTAAATTATGGAATTTAGAAGAAGGGAAAGTTATTCGGACTTTATCAGGAAGCAATGCAGGTGTTAATTCTGTTCTTTTTTCGGCTGAAAATAAAATAATTAGTGGTAGTGCTGCTAACGATAATAAAGTGAGAATTTGGCAACAGAGTAATTAATTGCTCTCATATAAATTTCTTCGTTAATATTGCCAAAGTTTTATTTTTTGATCTTTACCACTACTAACTAATAAATTTTCTTTTTGACTTACAGCTAATGCTAAAATCCAATTATCATGGTGTGAAAGAGTCGTTATTAAGTTACTATTGTTGATGCTCCATACTTTAATTGTATTATCAATTGAGCCGCTAAATACAAATTGAGAATCTTGGCTAATTGCTATGGTAACAACTCGATCTTGATGTCCTTTAAAAGTTGTAATTAACTTACCCTTTTCTAGGTTCCAAACTTTAACTGTTGTATCCCAACTACCACTGACTAAATATTGACCATTAGGACTAATAGCGACCGCTCTAACCGCATCTTCATGTCCTACAAAAGACTTTAAAAGTGTTCTATCTTTAAGATTCCAAATTTTAATAATTTTATCCTTTCCTGCACTTGCAAAAAATTGACTATTAGGACTAAAAGCTAAAGCATAAACTACCGTTTCATGAGAAAAAAGAATTGTATTGGCTTCTCCAGTTGTTAAATTCCAAATTCTAACACTTTCATCTTGACTACAACTAATTAAAGTTTGACCATCAGGACTAATAGCTAAGTCCCAAATACTACCAGAATGACCCATTAATTGCTTTTGTAAATTACTATTTTTTTGATTCCAAACGTTAATATTACCATCTCCATCTCCAGAAATTAATTGGTTAGTTTTGGGAATAAATAGCAAAGAACGAATTACATTTGGATGTTCATTTAATATTTTAGTGATGTTTCCAGTTTGGCGATTAAATAATTCAATTGTTCCGTTATTATTACCACTAGCAATAAATTTATTATCTGGTGAAAATGCTAAAGACCAAACTTCTCCTGATGCAGTAATTTGAGGATTTGCCACTAATTTAATCCCAAATTTTGAATTAGATTTTGTTGTTTGATTTAATTGTTGTTTGAGTATTTTTGGTAAAAGAGTTGTTAATAATATAGAACATAAAATAAAACCTCCATATTTTAATGTTTTTCTTCTTGAACTTGTTTTCTTATTTGGTATTTCTATATCATTTTTTTGCCTAGTTACTGTCTGCTTTTTTTGACTATTTTTCCCTAAACTTAACCAAGTTGGTAGGATAATTCCAGGATTTTGAATAATAATAGGTTGCCAACTAGCACCTGGATAATTTCCTTCTAAACCTTGTAATCTTTCCCGTGCTTCTCTAACTGCTAAATAGAAATGTTTACCCTGAGCAAAATCAGTTAAAAAATATTTTAAGAATTGTTGTGCAATTATATCTGGTACCGGTTCACGCATAACAATAATTTGTGGTAAATTAAGTTGCTCAAAAAAATTGGCTAAACCTAAACCATCACAAGAATTAAAAATAGCTAATTTTAACCCTCTATTAACTGCTTTTTTTAAAGCATAAGAAAGTTCTTCTAAACTGAGACTATCTTTGGAATTAATATAAATTCGGCCTGTTTCTACTTCAGTTTGACTATGACCAGCAAAAAATAAAATATCCCATTTATTATTCCATAATTCTTCACTAACTTCTTCTCTATTTGGTTCGCATAAAAAAGTAATTTCAGCATTGGTTAATGTGTTGCTTAAAATTTGTTTATCTTCTTCAATATTAATTCCTTTACTATCACCTAATATGGCCAAGATTGAAATATTTTCTCCTTCCGTAGTTGTATTATTGCTTTTAATTTTCTCGTAATCATTAGCAGCTAATGCTATTTCAGCATAGGGATATTTTTCTAATAATTCCCATAAATGCCAAGGTAATTTACGCAGTTTTTTATCTGTCGTCCGAATCAAAATTCTGATGGTTTCTTCTGGTAAAACTTTCTCGATAATTTTACGCCAAATAGGTTGAAACTGAGGTGAGTTAAGCCAATCATTTAGTTGCTTTTTTAGTTGACTAACTAACCGAAGTGATTCAGTTCTATTTTTTTGAATTGAACCATCATAAGTTATTTTTTTTGCACTAATACGACTGGTTGCATCAAGATTGCGATAATAATATTGCCATAGATTGTATGTTTCTTGAAGTTCTGGTGCAGCAGGTAAACTACCAGAGACTTCTACCTCTCTTGTTTTTGCTTCTGGAGCGATCGCTAAGTTAACTTGCAATCCTAATTCTAAAGTTCCATCGAGTTTTAATTCAACTACTTTGCTCATTTTATACAAACAAGTTTAAAGAATAAAAGTTTCTTGAAAATCATCATCAAATAACCTCAGTTTAAGACTAAAAGTTTCTCCAGAAGTTCCAGTAAACTCAAACTTAAGATTTCTGTTCTCTTGTCGAGTTGTTGCTTCCATAACTATATCTTCATCTGAATCTAACAACATCAATTGTAATTCACTGGGTAAATATTCTTGTTGTAATTCGGATAAAATTTCTATCTCTACATCTCTATCAGAAGGAGTGGTGTTTTTAACTCTAACAATTAAAATTATTGGTTTATGGTCTGACCCGATCGTAATTAGTTTAGCTCCTGCGACCCCAGAATTTCTAAATGCAGGGGTTAAGGTTGGGGTTTCTAATAATTCTGTTGCTGTTTGCCAACCTGTTTCAAATAAGTCTTGAAACCAATTATTTAGATTAATGATGGTCTTTTGTATGGAAATATTTTTTTCTTCGGAGAACATCGATGTAATTTTATGTTTCAACTCAACAGGAGGTGATATTTTTTCAACAGAATCAGTTAATATTCCCATGAGTTCTAAAGATTGACGAATTTGTTCACGCATCGCTGGAGAAGATTCAATTAATTCCTCCACTTGTGCCATTTCCTCTTCGTCTAAATCATCTAGAACATAACCTGCTGCGAGTAACTCTAATTGTTCTGAATCAAACGTATTCATGATAATAATTCCACATTATTGGTTAGGGTTGGTTTTGTTCTAATAAGAGTTTTTTCAGTTTAACAAAAGCTAAACGTACACGACTTTTTACTGTTCCGACAGGAAGGTTAAGTTTTTCAGCAATTTCAGTTCTACTTAATCCTTCAAAAAAACTCATTATTAAGATTTCTCGTTGTTCTGTTGGCAGAAGATTTAATGTTTTTTGTAACTGTTTTGTTTGCTCTTGACTCTCAACTTTTTCTAGGGGAAGGAGACTCGATGAACCTTCATATAAATTGAGTTGCCATCGAGTCAAAAAATTCTGGGTTGTGTTACGTTTACGAAGTTTATCGATCGCTCGACAACGAGTAAACAAACCTAAAAAACTTTTCAAACTTCCCTTTTCACGCCGATAGTGATTTTTTTGCCAGAGGGTGATAAAAACATCTTGAGTCAAATCTTCTGCATCAGAGGAATTTTGTAAAATTTTAAAAGCGATACTATAAACTAAGCCTCCATAGCGATCGTATAAAACCTCTATTGCTTGAGAATCTGACCCTCTTAAGCTATCTATTAATTCACCATCAGTTGCATCTTTTAGTTTCATGAGAAAATTAATAAATAAATCAGTAATATTTTATCTTGAACTCAATTAAAGCGACACATTTAGGTAGGGGTCAACGGCCGTTGACCCCTACCATATCAAATTATCGGCCGTTGATTACTACCTAAGCAAACTGAATATCGCGGTTAACGTCAAAGTTCTCTAATTCAGCAAAGTTTTGTAAGGTGGCAAACTGCTGAGAAGCAAAGGATAAAGCACCATTAGTTTGATCAAAGGAGAATTCACTTTTATCCGTCGCACCGAACTCAACCTGGTTAATTTGAATTTTATCAATCAGAAGTGTAAAGTCCGTGATTGTGTCAATTCCAGTTGAGAGAGTATTAAAGACGAAAGTATCGTTTCCAGAACCACCTGTTAGGATATCAATCCCATCATTCTCAATAACACCGATGACATAATCTTCTTCACTCTCTATCTGAGGATTTTGATTGTAGATTAATCCCCCACCATCAAGAACATCATTACCAGTTCCTCCAAAGAGGATATCATCCCCTTTACCTCCTTGTAGAATGTCAAATCCGTCATCTTCATAGGTAATGTTGGCAAAAGTAGGTGTTGCCGAATTAAACCCCCCGTTAAGGACATCATTAAAGAGACTACCTTGAATAAAATCATCCCCAAAGAAGCCAAGCAATTCAAAGGTCCCAGAATCAGCATCAATGGGGTTAATAACAAGCTCCTTCCCAAGAATATGATCTCCGGCAAAAGTTCCCAATACTTGATTGGTTCCAGATTGAAATGGTTCTCCTTGTATGGGGGTTTGGTTGAAGGTTCCAATCATGGTTCCAGAAAACTCAGTAATCTGTTCTCCATCCACGATACGAGTGTCTTCTGTACCACTTAGCAGGTTAGTGATTTCCTCCCCAAATTCTACTTTATTCTTTTCACCCTCATAGTTATTGACGATAAAAACAAGATTGGAGGTTTCATTACCTATTTGTGCTTCGATAAAAACACCATCTTGACCGTTTAACGTACCTGTTTTGGTCGCATAACCAACATTAGCAACATTGGATAGTGAAGGTAAAAAGAGGTTATCGACACCAATTTGGAAATCTTCTATGACAACCATATCACGGCTGGTTTGGGTAATCGTTCCCCAAGCTTCTGTATTGTAGTCAGGATTATTGACAGCATCAATGGCAGCTTGTTTTTGCGCCTCTACTTGAGCTAAATCAAAACCATAATTTGATAGGGTTTGTCCTATAGCAATACCTGTTGATGCTACACCTCCAAAGAAAGGAATAGAACCAGCGATACCTCCAGCAGCATCCAAAAGAAGATTAGTGGCTAATCTTTCATTTTCAATACCTTGGTCTGGTAAGCTAATGTCATTGATAAAGTTTGCGAGTTTAGTGGTATCGAAGTCTAAACCGAAGCCGGTTGTTCCTTCAATGTCGATAACAAAATTAGTTGCTGCTGCACTGCCACCAATAATAGAACTGGAAGTA
>JBFRWO010000218.1:0-9135 GCA_051439625.1 Crocosphaera sp.
ATCCGATCACTTACTAAACTTTTATACTTATTTTTTTCTGTATATTAAACCATAAATGTAACAAATTTTCATCAACTGGGACTACATATGTTATGGTTGTTGGGGTCAACGGCCGTTGACCCCTACTTTAGGAAACTGGTATAATCCACTCTTTCCTATTACCAATTACCAATTAAAACAAGTAATTAAGCTTCAACTAAACGAATAGCAGCCCCTAAACCTGCGGCCATTTCTTCGGGGGTAATTTTACCATCGTGGTTAACATCAATAGCATCAAAAACTACATCAGTTCCTGCCCATTCTTCACGAGTAATGAAGCCATCGCCATCCAAATCATAAACTCGGAAAATATCAGCAGCAGCGTTATTAACCCGTGTTTCTCCTTCGATACGAGTTAATCTTTCTTTGAGCATTTCTTCCAAAGTTTCTAAGGCTTTGGTAAACCCTTTAATCCCCTCATCTAGCTTTTCGTAAGCCATTTTATCTTCTTGGTGCATCTTATCAAAAATCGCCTTATCTATAGTAATTTTTTCAAGATCCATCTTTGCAGCAGCTTCGGGATCTAGCTTACGGGGTAAAGTTTCTTCCGTGGAATTTAACTGATCTAATAACTTAGGAGAAATAGTTAATAAATCGCAACCAGCTAACTCACAAATTTCGCCAATATTACGGAAACTTGCGCCCATAACTTCGGTTTTGTGACCGAATTTCTTGTAATAATTATAGATGCTGGTAACAGACATTACTCCAGGATCTTCTGTGGGGGCATACTCTTTTCCTGTTTCTTTTTTATACCAGTCTAAAATACGACCAACAAAAGGAGAAATTAGAGTAACATTAGCCTCTGCACAAGCTACTGCTTGGTGCATTCCAAATAGTAAAGTTAGATTACAGTGAATTCCTTCTTTTTCTAAAATTTCCGCTGCTTTAATCCCTTCCCAAGTAGAGGCAATTTTAATTAGAATGCGATCGCGGGAAACCCCTGCTTTTTCGTATTCAGAAATTAGATAACGGGCTTTTTCTAGAGTTGCTTCGGTATCATAAGATAAACGAGCATCTACCTCTGTAGAAACACGACCCGGAACAATTTCCAGGATTTTTAAGCCAAAAGCAACCGCTAAACGATCAAAAGCCAGGGTAACAACGGCTGACTCATCGGCATCTTTTCCTAACTCGTTTCTAGCAGTTTTTAAGGTATCATCCACAATAGACTGATATTGTGGCATTTGGGCTGCTGCGGTGATTAAAGAAGGGTTTGTGGTGGCATCACGGGGGGTAAAGGTTTCAATTGCTTGAATATCCCCTGTATCAGCAACGACAACGGTAAATCCTTTCAATTGTTCTAATAATGTTGCCATATTTACTCCTTTAGGATAGCGGTAAAAATTTCAAAATCTAAGCAGATAACTTCAGCTTAATAAACCCTGATCATGCTATTTTCCTAACGATATCAGCTACCGTTTGTTTTACTGGATAATTTCAGAAATTCCTAATAATTTATCCTTGATTTTTTTAGCTCAATTAAGATTCTTTTCTCAGAGTTGCACCGGTTTGATCTGTGCGATAAATCCAAGTGGTTTGCCCATCAGTAGCAGTTACTCGCCATCCTTCCACTAAAGCTTGAGTGCAGAGTTCATCGGGGCCAGCTAATCCTAGACAACCATCAGGCCAAGTGTTAGCCTCTGTTTGTTGTACCTCTAGGTTATCAGCACCAATTTCATTATTTGTAGTGATATCATTAACAACAGCATCAATCACTGCTTGGGATATTTCGGTGTTATTATTCATGGTTTCTTCACTTATTGTGGGTGATTCAGGAGTAGGTTGAGAGCTATTGGAGTCGGGTGGGGACTGACACCCCCAAACAGTCATAACAATAACCAAACAACAGTACAGACAGAAGTTTCGCATTCAGTCCTCCTTAAAAGAGTCAGTCTATCAAAATTTTCCTAATAAATAGCATATTTTGCTGACACTTTTGGGAATTCTTAAGGTATCCCAGAACCTACCGTCACGATCGCTTATGTCTTCTTCATGGTTTTCTCGTCAACCACTACTACTTGCACAAACTACAGAAAATTCGGCCTCATCGTCTATAACCGCTTCTACTGATTCTCAGATTTCCCCTGGACAACTGTGGATGATGAGTACCATCAGTCTTTTGGTTATCTTTTGTCTTGTAGTTACTTATAGTCAATTGCAACTCAAACAAACGAAAAAAGCCTTAAAATTTGAAAAGTTTAAAAGTAAGGATCTCAAGAAAAAGTTAAAATTGGCTCTGGTTACCATCAGAAAAATGGAAGAGAACCCGGATCTTGTTCATGCAAGGGGATTTAACCTGGACTATTTGAGAATGCGCATGGATGAAGAGGTCTTTCATTATGTGGTAGTTAATCAGATTAGAATGAAAGTCACTCAATTAGTTGGTGCAGCTTTACGTCCGAGTACGGATAAAGTTCAGGCCGGGGTCATTGCCGGAGGACGCAATATTGATGAAATTTTTGATGTTACCTACGAGGTGGAAACCCAAGAGGGAAAATGGAATAGAGGGGTTTTATTCCGCATTTCCATTCAATTGATCAAATTACCTACTCAGTCCAGCACTGCAACGGTTACACAAATCATAGAATGTATCGAAAACTTTTTAGCTCCAACGAGTGATAATGAGAAGTTGCAACCTGCTATACAAGGACAAGTGGTGTTGATCAGTTGGGATCAAAAAGCTAAACCAACACCTTTATTGGTTATAGAACAATCAGAAGAAGGACTAAATTTTACCCAGAAAAATCGTGGTAGGCAATCACTTCTCAGTGTTAAGCGTTCAGCGAAGAAATAAAGCAGTAATTCTCTAATTATTCATAGTTAACATCCAACTATAAGCAACCATAACAACGAGAACGAAACCTATCAGAAATTCACTATAAGTGGATATCCAATGAGACAAACTATCTCTAAAAAAGCGTAAACTTTCTCGTCTTTTTTGTCCCAGTTGTTTCATCAACATTTCTACTTCTCTATCAACTTCTTCAAGGGATAATTCGCCTTGTTTATAACGATATTCAATCTGGTCTAGTTGTCGCCAGTATTCAGTCGTTGCAGAAAATAGGTCAGGAAACATGGTAATTAAAGTCGCTTTGTAAAGTTTTATTACCTTTAGTATAAGAAACTTTACATACTGCTCACAATACGGGAAACCCCACTATCCCGATGAAACCTATAGCAGTTTTCAATTGAGTGTATCAAAATCTTGGTTTAGTGAGGGTGGGGAGTGTGGGAGGGGTGGGAAGTGTGGGGAGTATTTTTCTTTGAGTTTGTAATCTATGCAAATGAAAATTGCTATAATATAACGCCCTACGCAAAGGTAAAAAGCAAAAGTCAAAAAGAAGGAATGGAAGGTAGTTCACTGAAAGGAATAATCGAAACTTCCAACTCCTAACTTTTAAAAGTAGAATAGGAAAGTTAAAAAGTAGAAATAAGTGGAAATTTAGAGAATTTAATTGTTCACTTAAAAAACTGTCATATTTAGTGATCAATTATTTGCTTATTGCCCTTAAAGTTGAAACAGTTGCAGATATATATCGTCATCATAATTATTAAATGAATCAACAACTATTCAACCCAATGAAAACCTTAATCAAAGCATCAGGATCTGGATTAGCATTGATGATTCTCTTTTCTACTTCGGTGGTTAATGCTAACCCCTTATTTAACTTTCTCAATGAGTACACAAATTATCAAATTGCAGATCCTCAAGATTACGACTATAACGTAGCACAACAGGCCAGTAATGATATCATTATCGATACCAACCCCCAGACTACTCCTCCACCTCCTCCAGTGAATACTGGTTCTAGTGATACTCGTTTTGAATGTCAATACCATGAGGGTAGATATAAGGTAATGTATCGTCCTCAGTCTCAGTCGATGCAACCCTATCCTTGGGCCATTCCTAGTAATATGGGAGATGGTTGGACAGCAGAACGTCGTTGTAATGAAATCAGTCGTCGTTTAGAGATGTATCGACCGGATGGCCTCTTAGAATTAAGAACCGGTCGAGAAAATAACTACGATACCATCTGTGTCACCACAGAAGCTGATCCACGTTGTCGTATCGTTTTAACGGTTCCTCCTGGAAAAAATCCAGAAATTACCCGTAATCAAATCTTTCAAACCCTAGTAGCAGCAGAAGATGGACAATATAGCCAAGGGGTTAACGCTTTTACTGGGGGTAGTGGTATCGGGAACCCCCTCAACGATCTTCTCAACGGAACTATTCCCCAAATAGGTCGACCTTCTTCTCCTCGTTCTAATGGTATTAACTTACGTCCTTTCTTGGATGCGACAGATGGGGGAACAGGAGAAAAATTAGAAACCAGTCCTACTACTCCTAATAATTCAAACCAACGTCCTTCTAATTCACCAACAATTTTTAATCCGAATATTTTTCGTTAAATTGTTAGTATCTCCCGTTAAACCTAAGCCATGACGGGAGAGTTTTAACTATAAATATCTAATTGGGAAAAACTTCTTAAGGGTTGGAGTTGTAAGATTTTTTGCTTACTGGATAGATACTCGTTTAAATAGTATTGATAGTTAACGGGATCTTCTTGAGAGTTAATTTTTTTATATTTTTGTTCACAATAGTTGCAATATTTTTCTAGGTTTACTTTTTCTAGTGAAATTAAAGCAGCGTCAATAATCAAATTCAAGCGATTACTATCTTCATATTGTTCAATTTCCCTAAAGTTTAAAAGTTCTTTTACTTTACTAGCAACTTCTGATAAATCAGCCATATTTGCTTCTATTTGTGAGATAAATTGTTGATTATTTGCGTCATCGATGTTTAATAGATTTTCTTCTATCTCTAATAGTTTATGCCAGATTATACGATTGTCTGAGAGACTAAAAATAAGGCTTTTTTCTTCTAGTTTATTAAATATTTCTTGACGATGTTGGGGATAATGAATATAAATCTTTAATAAAATAGTTTCTGCTTCTTTTAATAAGTTATTTACGTTAACATTTTCTGGTTTAATAAATGTTTTTTGTTTATTTTTTGTAGATAATTTTGTCAGGGGTTTACTTAACTGAGTTTGTAAATTTTTAATGTAAAGTGTAAGCAGTCTAGCATCTCCTTGAGCGAGAATTTCTGCACAATAGCTAATATAATAACTTCGTTGGTTACTGTCTGATAATTTATTTAGCATTTTAACCATTCCTTGGGCAACTTGTTCAAAATTATCTGCTTGTTTTAAGTTTTTATTGATTAATAGTTGTTGAATTTGCCAGTTTAACCAAAGTGGGGCTTTTTCTATTAATTCTTGATACTTTTCTGATCCATTATCATGAGATTTAATAAATTCATCAGCGTCTTTACCATCGGGTATATTGAGAATTTTTAGGTTAACTTGTCCAGAATAAATTAGTGATTCTATTTCGGTAATTGCTCTTTCAGTTGCTTTAATTCCAGCTTTATCTGCATCAAAATTGAAGATAACTTTTTTTGAATTACTATATCTTAATAACTGTTTTAATTGACTTTCACTAAATGCTGTTCCTAGAGAAGCTACAGTATTACTAATTCCTGCTTCATGGAGAGCGATCGCATCAAAATATCCCTCAACAACAATCACTTTATCGAAAGAACGAATACTATTTTTAGCCTGATCTAAAGCAAATAAAGTCTTACCTTTATTAAACAATGGAGTCTCAGGAGAATTAAGATATTTTGGTTCATCATCGGTTAAACTTCTACCCCCGAAAGCAATAACACGGCCTTGAATATCCTTAATAGGAATCATCAGGCGATCGCGAAAAGTATCATAATAACCATTACCTTTTTTCCTCGGTTTAATTAGTCCTGCTTCTTCTACTAAAGCGATAGGATAACGTTTTTGTTCCACCAAATAACGATATAATGTTTCCCAACCACTGGGGGCATAACCTAAGTTAAATTTTTGTATAGTTTCGGGTTGAAATTGTCTTTTTTCAATTAAATAATTTAAAGCATTTTCGCCTAGACTTTCTTGTAGTGCGTGTTCATAAAAATTGCTAGTCAGAGCAACAATTTCATATAATTGTTCTCTTAAAGAAAGTTCTTTTTGTATTTCTTGTCGTTTTTCAGGTTCTAAAGTTTTGAGGGGAACTTGATACCGTTTTGCTAATTCTAAGACAACTTGACTAAAAGATTGTTGTCCAATTTCCATCAAAAATTTAATTCCATTTCCACCTTCTCCACAACCAAAACAATAATACATTTGCTTGTTTTGATTAACGGTGAAACTAGGAGTTTTTTCCTGATGAAAGGGACATAATCCGACATAGTTTTGTCCTCTTTTTTTGAGAACAACATAATCAGAAACAACTTCATAAATATCAATTTTTTCTTTAACTTCTTCAATGGTATCTGGATGTAGTCTAGGAAAGTTCATAATAAATATAGATTACAGTCTAAAAAATGGTAGGGTGGGCAAACCAGAGACTTATTTAGACTAATTATAATCTAGATAACTTTGCCCACCTGAGAAAACTTAAAAACAAACTATCTTACTTAAAAAATACGTAATCATTATCTTAGCTTAAAATATGTTAAATAAAATAGCACCTTATTGAACAGAGTCATTATAATACGAGAAAAAAGAATTAAAAACCCATATTCATTCCCTAAAATATAATCATGGAGCAATTAATTGGACAAGTTTTAAATAATCAGTATCGGATAATGTCTTTACTCGGTCATCAAATAGGCCGCAGAACATTTTTAGCCGATAATATAAAGACAACCTCAAAAGTTGTTATCAAATTACTCGGTCATCAGAGAGGCCACAGAACATTTTTAGCCGATAATGTAGAGACAACCTCACAAGTTGTTATCAAAATATTATTGTTTTCTCCTGAATTTACTTGGGCTGATTTTAAACTATTTGAACGGGAAGCAGAAACCATAAAATCTCTAAATCATCCTCATATACCTCAATATCTTGACTATTTTGAACTGGAAACAGAACTAGGAAAAGGCTTTGCATTAGTACAGAGTTATATTGAAGCAAAATCATTACAAAATTGGATGGAGTCAGGGCGTACTTTTAACGAAGAAGATATCAAATATATTGCTAAACAACTATTAAATATTCTTAATTATTTACATCAACTTCAACCACCTGTGATCCATCGAGACATTAAACCCAGTAATATTTTATTGAGCGATCGCAGTGGTCACAGTGCAGGACAGGTGTATTTAGTGGATTTTGGATCAGTTCAAACCATTGCCCACGGTGGTACTAAAACCATTGTCGGAACCTACGGATATATGCCCCCCGAACAATTTGGCGATCGCTGTGTTCCTGCCTCGGATCTCTACGCTGTGGGTGCAACCTTGATTTATTTAGCTACGGGATACCCACCCAGTGAGTTGCCACAGAAAGAAATGCGACTGCTGTTTAAGGATAAAGCTAATTTATCAGCTAATCTGGTTGATTGGTTGCAATGGTTGACCGAACCCAGTCTTGATTTACGCCTCAAGTCTGCTCAAAATGCCTTAGAAGCTCTAGAAAAACCCCGTTTCCAAGAAAATAACCTGATGACATTTTCCCAACCACCAGGAAGCAACATACGACTAACACAGACAGCAGAAATGATTGATATTCTTATTCCTCCTCCACCTTTTAAGGTTGTTAAAGAGTACTTCATGGATATTATTATTATTATACCAGTATGGGGTGTTTGTGTGATTATAGTGGATTATATTGTATCACTAATTCCACTTTTCTTCAGCTACAAAATGGCAATGTACTTCTTTTCAGTCGTCCTATTTTTCTCTTCCATTGGTGATGCTATTGACAAGATTTTCAATAATTTTTTTACAACCACACGATTAACAATTACTTCTTCAGAAATTGTTGTAGCAGCTAAAGTCTTCGGTTTCTTCTGTTATGATCGCTTTAGATATCCTCGAAAAAGTATTGTTAGACTAGAGCAAATTGCTCTTTCATATAAGGAAGATTCTAATAGAAAGCGGAATAAGAAAGATTCTAATAGAAAGCGGATTAAAGAACTAAACATTTGGACAGGCAGTGATAAATTTTCCTTTGGAGAGAATCTCAGTGATACAGAATTAACTTGGTTAGCCCGAAACTTAAGTGATTGGCTAGAGTTACCCATTACAAAAAATTAGTATTCAAAAACTAGAAAACATCAATTCTTCTAAACTTAGATACTATGAATTACTAAGAATAGTTTTCAGCTTGAACTTTCAAGCCTTTAGGAATTTTAGCATCTTTATCACTTACTATAAAAAATGAATTATGAATCTTTAATTTGTGAAGAAAAAGCCTATTTTACTGTAGGAAATACCTTCTATCGTCCCCAAAGTAAAATAACCAGAGATTTAGGGGTATTAGCTGCCAAAGTTTATAAACAAGAACAAGGAAAATTAAGGGTTTTGGATGTTATGACGGGATGTGGTGTTCGTTCCATACGCTATTATTTAGAAAGTGATGCTGACTATATTTGGGCAAATGATAGTAACCCTGAAAATCAAGTAATTATTGAATCTAATTTAGGCTTTCTGTTAGAAGAAAATAAAGCTAAAGTCACCTATAAAAATGCTAATAATATATTTTTTGAATGTTACAACAATAAAGACTACTATGATTTAGTAGATGTGGATGCTTTCGGTTCACCTAATCCTTATTTAAGTACCGTATTATGGGCAACAAAAATAGGGGGATTAATCTACATAACTTGTACAGATGGACGCACAGGAACGGGACATTTACCTGAAAACTGTTTACAAGTTTATGGATCTTATGGTCGATCTCATCCAGCAGCACAAGAACAAGTATTACGATTAATTATAGGAAGTTGCTTACAACAAGCAGCAACAATGGGATTAGGAATTGAACCAATTTTCTCTTTTTTTACTGGAAAAACGTATCGAGTTATGCTACGTTTATTGCCTAAAATTAATCTGAGTTTAGATAATTATGGTTTTTTAGGATATTGTCACAAATGTGGAGAATATACAACTATTTCTTATCAAGATTTAGGTAAATTAAGATGTTATAATCAACAAGAAAATCAGTATTATAATTATACAATTTCTGGTGCGATTTGGTTAGGTGATTTACATAATCA
>JBFRWO010000219.1:0-8580 GCA_051439625.1 Crocosphaera sp.
CTTTGCAAATGATTATCATTATCGTTCATTCTCAATAAGCCCTCTGGTTGCCGACAATTTTTTAGGGTTGGGTAACAGGGGAAAACCGCTCTGGACTGACTTTTCAACCTACTTGTCACCCCGTGAGATCTGACAACCCTGACAAAAATCCTTGTAAAGCTTGTTTTTGTTTTGAGGTCAGTTGATGGTAGTAAATTACTT
Source organism: Crocosphaera sp. (assembly GCA_051439625.1). Lineage (GTDB taxonomy): Bacteria > Cyanobacteriota > Cyanobacteriia > Cyanobacteriales > Microcystaceae > Crocosphaera. The sequence continues at coordinate 202 of JBFRWO010000219.1, forward strand.
CAAATGTTTCTCGATCCATTGAATTTTGTAAGAAAAAAGATAAGGAAACAGTTATATAAGGAAGAGAGTTTTATTAAGTCGAAAAAATACAATTATTAGGTAGGATATTCACCCTATATTTCTGATAAAAGATTAGATTGACATCCCCACAGAAAACCTAACCAAAGAGGAAATAAAGGATAAATGTAAAACCCAAATCCGAACAAGGTTATTATCATAATCGACAGATACGATAACATAATTGAACATAATATATATAGATTAGCTTCAGTATCTTGATGTTTTGTAAATAAGTATTTACCAGCAGGAATGAGAATATAATAGGCGATTAAAGCCAAAGTTATCATGGTAATAATTATTCCATAATCAGAAAACATTTGCAGGATAAAATTGTGAGCACCATCCGCAATTCTCCCTATTCTCTCTCTGCAAATCTTACCGGTATTTGCCGGCCACCATCCTGTTAACATTTTCTCTGAACCCAGTGAGAAATAACATTGAAAAATCTTAGCTCTAAACTGATTACTCTCACCCCAAACAATTAAGAATCTTTTGAATATAGCAAACTGTTGTTGACTTAAAATTAAAATTAATGAAACGGTACAAGCTAGAGCAATTGAAACAATTATAGAAGTGTTCAGTCTAGCCTTAAGATTTTTAATAGATGTAACTTCAATATTCCGAGTTGATATATAAATTATCAAAATTAGGTTGACTATAGTTGCTAACAATGCGGCTCTTGAACCAGAACCAAAAAGCATAAGAAATGCAAAAACCAATGATAGCGAGAGTAAAATTAGTGAGAAGCCAGTCAAAAAATGACCTCTTGTTTTAAACAATTCATGTAGTCCATAACACAGAATTATAGGAATGCAGATAGAGACATATAATCCTAACCAGTTAGGATTTCTAAATCCCATGGAAATCCTGGAATTTAAACTAAAATCTTGGAAATCCACAAGGAAAACTATTATAGGGCTAAGACTGAGAACAGATAAAACTCTTTTTACCTGGACTAAACTAAGTCTATTAAACTTTAAGGCAACAATAGTAATAATTACCATTAAATAGTCATGGATGCTAACTGGATTTCGATACTGTGGGTAAATGAGTTCAGAACCTCTATTAGCAAATATTTCCACTACAAAAGGTATCAAAAGTGCAACAAAAAAGATATAAAAAATATTTTTCTTTCTTGTATTTTTATTAGAACATAAATTAAACTTTAACATACTTCTGATAATAAAACCCCAAAACAAAACCACTGCAATTGATACAGAAAATGGGAAAATTATCATTGAAGCAGAAAGGTAAAAAACATCTAAATCTAAGAGATAATTTGAGATAAAACTGGATTTTAAATATTGATATTGCTCCTTGTTCAAAAAAGGCATCAGCTTTTACTCCAATAACAATCAAGTATTGAGATATTTCGAGATAATCTCAAATCCAGAAATAATTATACCATTTTCAACAACTCGGACTACAGATGTTCATATTGGAGGGGTCCACGCCCGGTGACCCCTACTGGGATGTGTAGCCAGACTTTAGGAAATTGGTATTAACTTCCTTCTTGTTATAATTTTTGCCCAACTCTCGGTTCAGTTCCTGCGAAAATACGCATAATATTCGTGCGATGACGGAATGTAACATACAGTCCAGCAATTACCCCAAATAAACAATAGGGTAAAGGTTGATCTAAGGCAAACATGATAATATTAACAGCAAGAACTCCAGTAATAGAACTAAAGGAAACTATACGAGATAAAGCAAACATAACTAAAAAGCTGCCTACGGTACCTAAAGCGACAATGGGGTTAAGTACCAATAACACCCCCAAACTGGAGGCCACAGACTTTCCTCCGGTGAAATTGAGAAAAATAGATTTACTATGACCAAAAATAGCAGCGATCGCCGCTAAAACAACTAACCAAGATTTCCATTCTAAAGGTAAAAGATCAGCATAAGGCAGCACAAACCATAATTTAACCACAACAACAGCTAACATAGCCTTAACCACATCTGCTATGAAGACAAATATCGCTGCCCGTTTGCCAACCGTCCGTAAGATATTAGTGGCCCCCGTAGATCCCGAACCATGTTCACGGATATCAATACCCTGAAGATAGAATGCAGTCAAATATCCTGTGGGAATTGAACCTAGTAGATAGCCGATAATAGTTAGTAATGCGCTAATCAAAAAAGCCATAAGTCACTAAGAAAATTAATAAAGATAACTATTCATTTGCTGTGGATCTGGTGCAAAGGCCAACCACAAGGAAAATTGTAGTAAAGAGAGACTAATTTGTTCTTCTGTTTCATCGATGATCACCAGAGGGATAAACTCATCTTCCTCTAATCTTTCTGCTTTTTGAACCAAAGCATCTGGGGACTCAAAGAGGACAACCCCTCTTTCTGGTCCAAAATCACCACGAGAAATACCTAAGCAGTCTTGCAGTCCCCGTCGCCATTCTCCTAGTCTTTCTGGGGTGTTGGCCAAAATTAGAAAACGAGTGCGATCGCCGTGTAGTTCGTTCAAGACAGAAATAACAGCAGAAGCGACCAAAATATTTTGTAAACGACTTCCCATTGACTTGATTGTACCCCTTCCTCCTTGAGAGAAGAACCATTTTTGGACTCTTTCGGCGTGGATGGGTTCAAAAGTTCGACGTAACTGCCAGGGAGGACCATAGTAGTCAGGGTTTCTGCGATACTGTTCTAAAATTTCCTGAATTTTACGGGTTTGTTCCGCGAATTCTTGAGGTGCAAATTGGACTGTTGAGTTACTTCCTGAAGGAGAGTTGACTGGTTCTGATGGAGTTTCCCAACTCTGTTGGGTTGGTAAGTCCAACTGTTCGGCCGCTGCTGCAAGATCCTGTAAACTGCCCACCAGATAATCTTTAAATCCTTGTACACGGATAGCCAAGTCTTGAGAGATTCCTGCAAAAGAGGTCTTCATCTCCTCACGAATTCGATCCCGACGACGTTCTAATTGTTCTACAGATAGTTCCAGGGTTTGTTTTTTTTGCTGAAGTTCTTTGAGTCCTTCAACAATCATTTTTTCTAAAGTTGCTTCTACTGTCTGAGTTTTTTCTGACAGTTTTTGGGCTTTACTGACTTCTAAAGCTTCTATTTCAGCGATTAATACCTGTTTCTGTTGTTTTAATTCTTCAACCTCTTGGGTAAGTTCCTCAATAGTTTTTTCTAAATTCACGGGTAATAATTGCTCATCAATGGGGGATAAGTCTTGATCTGATGAGTCAACAACTGGGTTTTTTTTCCCTTCTAGATCGGGAATTTTTAGTGATTCTAATTCTTCTGTTTTCTCAATAGAAACGTCCTCTTGGGGTGTATTAGGAGTAAGGTCGATGTTAGAAGATTGGGGAACGTCTGAGGTCATAGATTTATATTTTAAGGACAGAGTTCAATATTTGAGAGTCTGGAATTGATACCATTTTCATCAACTTAGACTACATAAGTTTATATTGTAGGGGTTAACGGCCGTTGACACCTAAACCAGATGTGTAGCCGAACTTTAAGAAATTGGTATTAGTCGAAAAAACAGCCGTAAACTTGTTAGCTATTGCCTATTTTTTCAGAAATTTTTTGCTTGAGTTGCTGCTTATTTCAACTCATTTGCTTGTATTTTTTCAAGAGGACAAAACTGCTCTAAACAAGCGTTCAGTTGTTGGGGATCAAATATAATAGGTAAAAAATGAATACTTTTTACTTCTTTAAAATAAAATAAAATTGGTACAGGTTGCCAGAAAATTTCCCAGTTTTGCCAATCGCTGTAGGGAAAACTACGAAGACATTTATCTGAACGATATACTTCTAAACTGCTTGAGGTAAATTTTAGACGGATAGTGACAGTTTGTAATAGGAGAAATAAACCGAGTAATACTACAGGAAGACTAGCCCAAGGTTGTATGATTAGGATGGCGATCGCTATCAAGAGTAGGATGATAGGAATTTTATAGCTTGGGGCTAATTCTATGGTTTGTTGGTTTTGATTGAGAGGGTTTACAGAAGTCATAGTAAGGGCAATAATCTGTATTGAGTAGAACAATTATGAGACAATGGAAAAATAGATAGATTATCGACAAATTTAGCTTTTAGGATAACATCTATCTTGGAATTTATGTTTTTTTGAGAGTCAATGGTGAAGTTGTTATTTTTGTCAACCCCTGTGGGACCTTTAGGATCAGGGATCGGAGGAGGGGTTGAGTTAACTTTACTCAATTTAGCCCAAGAAATGAGTCAACGGGGACATCAAGTAACTGTTGTTGGACCAGAAGGTTCAAAGGTTGAGCATATTTCTTGTCAAGAAATTTCAGGAACTTGTCAAGAAATGATCCAAAATAATCATCGGGATATACCGATTATTTTGCCTGAAAATTCGGTTTTGGCTAATATATGGGACTATGCTAGAAGGGTGCAAAATGATTATGATTTAATCGTTAATTTTGCTTTTGATTGGCTACCTTTTTATCTTACTCCTTTTTTTACTACTCCTATTGCTCATTTTATCAGTATGGGGTCAATGACGGATGCTTTTGATGAGATGATGAACCGAATAGCTGTTAAATATCCAAAAAATATTGGGGTTTATACTCGTTCTCAAGCGACAACTTTTCCTTTCAATGATGTGTGTCGTATTTTAGGAAGTGGCTTAAATTTATCTTTATATAATTATTGTGAAAACCCTGATAAGTATTTAGCTTGGGTAGGAAGAATATCCCCAGAAAAAGCCTTAGAAGATGCAATAGAAGCAGCAGAAATTGTTAATATTCCTTTGAAAATTTTTGGTAAAATTACTGACGAGGAATACTGGCAAACTATTCGTAAAAAATATCCTCATGCCCCTTATCAATACGAAGGATTTTTTAATACCATAGAATTGCAGGAAAAGTTAGGCAAATGTCAGGCTTTATTAATGACTCCAAGATGGATAGAAGCTTTTGGAAATGTAGCGATTGAAGCCTTAGCTTGTGGGGTTCCTGTTATTGCTTATAGTCGGGGTGGCCCTGCTGAAATTGTTCAACATGAAAAGACAGGATTTTTAGTGGAACCTGATAGTATTTCTGGGTTAGTAACTGCTATTAATAACCTGGATAAGATTGAGAGGAAACAATGTCGTCAACAAGCAGAAACGGAATATTCTCTCAAAGCATTAGGAGATCGCTTTGAAGGTTGGTTTGATGAATTATAACAGTCCTGGTACTTATGAGGTACAGGAGTTTTTAGTATTAGGGAACAGGGAAAAAAATCAAACCAAGGTATACCTTATGAGTCCGAGAAACGCTATAGTTGAAAAAAAATAAAGAATACTTACCCATCTACACAGTAGGTTTGCTTAAGTATTACAATATTGTTTAAGCCGAGAAGAACTCAAGACAATTTTTGTTCCTTGTCGGTGTGAGGATGTGTGTATTTCAGGTTTAAATTATGTTTACTATCGGCGATCGCTTAATTACCAAGACCGTTGAGAAGATCACTAAGTTCCCTTCCTACTTAAAACAGTCTTCTACTTGGTTCTGTTTTTTCCTATTAACCATTGGTTCAACTTCAGTCAGTTTGGCGCAAACTACCTCTAACCGTGAGTTACCGCCACCTCCTGTGCCTAAAATGGTCAATTCTGAATCTCCTATTAATCCAGTAACTCATGCTACTGAAGAGAGTTCAAGCCCAATTAAAGAGTACACTTTCTCTGCACCCCAAAGCGTACGTACTCAACCTTTGGCTGAAGATACGGCCCCTTCTGAGATCAAAATGATCAATAACCAACCTCCTCAAAATGCTAACTTTTATCGGGTTGAAGTGAGCGGTCAAAACCATTCTTTATTATCCCAAGTTAAAACTATTGAACCCATGGCTTTTATTCGCGAAAGTGAAGGAGTTATTCATGCTGGAGTTTTCCAACATTCTACACAAGCAGAACAACGAGTACAAGAACTAAAAAATCAAGGACTACCCGCAATAGTAGTTCCCGTTTATCAACAAACAAGAACCTCTTTATCTGTAGAAGTTCAACCTTAATAAGTGAAGAGTGATCAGTGAACAGTCTTTTAACTGTTCACTAATGTTTCGCCATAAGTAACTAAGTGTTAATTTTCTTGTCAATTTTGAGTAATGTTTTCTGTTTGAAAGTAAATAATTTTACAATAAGACTGAAAGGGTGTGGGGAGCGGATCTTCTCAGCGCAAGAATGCAGTTTATCCAAGGAAATAAAGCCTAAATTAAATGGATTTTTCTGTGCTGAATACCAGTGGAGGATTTGCTATGAATTACCGCAAATTATTTGTTAATCTAAGTATTGGAACTTTAGTGGCTTTACCCATAGTTTTAGGTACTCCAGAAGTTGCCAAAGCGAATAGAAGAACCCTAATCATTCATAATCATACAGAAGCCAACATCACTGATTTGTATGTTTCTCCTGAATGGTCACGGTATTGGGGTAGTGATTTACTCTCTTATACCTTAAAACCTGGTGATAGTATTCCTATTGAGATAACTTTTGAAGAAGGCAAATGTCTGTATGATATTCTTGCCAAAGATGTCAATGGCAATGAAGTTCCCCCAGGAGGGTTTGGTGAATTAAACATTTGTGAAAATGATCGTTTTGCCCTCACTGATACTACTATGCGCGTTGTCCTTTGGCCTTGATCTCAAATTTGTGTAGAGACGTTTCCTCAAACGTCTCTACAGGAAAAGCTAGTGCCGCTACGCGAAAGTCAAAAAGCAAAAGTATCGATTGCTAAGGGTTTGATACTTTTGCGACTGGAGGTTTATTTCCACCACGCTGCACTGGTTTTTATTCTTCTTCTCGCCAAAAAACAATTGAATTATCTAGGGGAATAATTTTTGTTCCAGGATAATAAAAAGCAAGAATTTTCTCAGGACTCCAGCCCAAATTAGCTAAATTATAAGACCCGAATTGACTTAAGCCAACCCCATGGCCAAAACCACCTCCGACAAAAGCATATCCTGTTAATACTTTTTGGCTATTGTAGATAGGATCGAGATAAAAAAGAGTGCTTATTGGTGGACCGAAAGCACTGCGAACCTCATTCTTTTGTAATGTAATTGTTCCTTGATCTGTTTGCACAATCATGGTTAAAATACGTCCAGAATCAGAACGTTCTGTAACTTCAATAGAGCGAATACTTTTTATGTCTTTTAGGGGATGTTTTCGTCTTTCTAGATATTTCTTTAAGTCTTTGGTTAAACTTACTAGAGTAGCTTTACGGTTCCAACGGAAAACACGGCGGCCACTCTCATTAAACCCTTGTTTTAAACGAATAAAATTCCGAAATGTTTCCTCATCAGCTAAAGATTTTTGAGAGAGATCCCAAACAGTTTTAGGCGAGTCAATAACCGCTTGTAGATAAGGTCTTTCTTCCCCATTCCAAGCATCACTAAAACTCGCTGTAACACCCCCAGTAGTAGAAGAATAAAGAGCATCTACTAACTCATTATTATAGGTTAAAACTAATCCTTTGGTGGCTGCGATCGCTCGATCTGCTTTGGGACTGGTTCCAGTCAATCCATAATAAACTTGACAATGAGTACTTGCACATAATTCATAATTATCTGCTTTAAAACGGCGTAAATTACGCAAAGCATAGGTTCTGGCTATAATTGTTTGCGCTTTGGCTGCATTTTTCGGTGCTTTGGGACCTATTTCGTGGGGAACAACCCCTCTTAAATAGGTTTCTAAGGGAACGTCATTGACTAATGTATAAGTCCCATAAGAGTTGGGTTGTAGCTTTAAACTGCCTCCATAACGCCGTGTTTTTTGTTGAGAATGACTCACCTGTATGGGATTTTTTCCTGGAATAATCTCTAAATAATCACTTTGATATTGTTTACCGGCAATAGTAAAAGTTGCTTGAGATTTAGAATTTAAAATAGCCGATTCTAAATAAGCGTCATTATAACCTTTTTCTTGAAGATTTTTTAATAATAAACGACGTAATAAAGGAGTTTCATAAACATCTCTTTTAGCCCATACTTGCCATCTTCCAGGTTGGGTTACTTCTGCTTTTATTCCTTTATCTTTCCATTGGTTTGCGCTATCTTCTGCGGTTTCAAAGGTTGCATGATCGCTCAAAACAATGTACTCTTTTAACATTGATTGGGGTAAAGATTCTTCAACAATATTCAGAGTTAGTTGAGTGGTGGTTAAGGTTTGGGTTTGTCCCTGACTATCTTTAAAGGTAACGGTCAAACTGTCCCCACTCGTGGCACTAATAGTCAGTTTTTCTGCTTCTTTCTCCCCGAATCTTTGTATGATACCCACTTCGATATCAACATCTTTGGCCGCACTTGGTACACCTAAGATTCCTCCCCAGAGAAGCGGAAGGGAAAACAGGGTTA
>JBFRWO010000220.1:0-2903 GCA_051439625.1 Crocosphaera sp.
GTGGTGTAACTTCAGACTTTATCAAACAACAAAGTAGTCAATCCTCTCAGCTAGTTACAGATTCAAATTCAGAAGTAGAACCAAGCCATTCTGTCTCTGTTCAAAATCAGAGTGAACCGACTATTACTTTACAGCCAACGGCTTTAATTAGCGTAGTCGAAGCAGTAGTCAAAAGGTTTATACCAGCGTCGAGTAGTCGCCTAACTTATTTACGAGAATTAGAATCCGCTTATCAAAATGGCTGGTTGTTAAGTACTTCGGAGGTGGCTAATTTACTCGGATTAGCACAAAAGACTATTACTAGTTATGGACAGGAATTTAACGATGCTGGTTTTGTGTTTACTCGCGTGGGCATGAGAAAAAGGGGAGAAATCGCTTGGGCTATTGATAAACAAACATCAGATTGGTCAGAACAATTACCCTCATCAAGTAAGAAGATCAAAGAAGCCTTTTCAGAGGCTTTTGATCCATAATCCGATAGAAATTTAATCATTCTGCGGTCTTGATTTCTTCGCTCTCAAAAACAACTATCCATTGATTATGCACGCTACCAACAGCTACCAAGTTGGTATCAAGGCTGCTACCAAGGTTGGTAGTTACGGGGTAAGCCCGAATGTCCCTCAAAATTTTTCAGAGTATACGGTGGCTAAAAACTAGATAAATTAATACTTGAAGCTACCAACATCCACCCCTTGGTAGCCCAGAAAAAAGGGTTTTTTTTGACTTGATTTTGACCTTAGATTGGTATCATATCTGATATGTTAATAACAAATATGGTATTAAATCACTTTAATGCTCAAGGACTGGATTAGAAAAGTTGCCCTTAATAAAAATCTACGAGGAGAGGATTATCGAGTACTTCTATTACTTTTATCCGAGGCTGATGGTACAACGGTAGACATATCTCAAGCCGAAATTGCCCAAAACTTAAAATATCAACAACCACGGGTTTCTCGCGCCCTGAAAAATTTGACCACAGAAAAAATCATTGCTAAAAGATGTGTAGAGGGAAAATTGATTGGTTATCGCTTTCTGATTGAATCAGAAAATTGAGTAAAATTACCTAGATTGTTCCTCTGCATTGGGTAGGGATTGGACAATAAATTTCCTGGTCAAAGAAAGGGTCAACCAAATATCAAATCCTAAAAACTGCTCGCTCGTAGCTGCACCATTAAGCTACGCTCCATGATTCTGCCCTCGCTTGCGCTCGTCACAGATTACGCCCAACTGTTGGGGTAACATCTTGTACAACAAATTTATGTAATAACTTCAAAGTCAAGATTAAATTTGTACAAACGTTGGGGAGAGAATAATTAGAAATTGAGAAAAACTTGAACAAGCAGCCTGGAGCGACTGGAGGTACGGAAGGAGCGGAGAGGCTGTAAAAATTGATAAAATTGCTTTTTAAAATCTCAGATAACTTGTATACAGTCTTGATTACCATAGTTCAGACTGCAACTTTTTCCTGGCTTTTTTGCTGAGTACTTAAACGGGCTGCAATAATATTCAAAAGTTCAACTAATTCAGTAGACTCCATTTCTTTAACTAAATCTACTGCACTGGGACAACATGGTTTCAAAGACTGCCCCAGTAGATTTTCATAGAAGCTCTGCTGAACTTCTATGGATAAGGGAGAAAGTAACTGCTCTAAAGTTTTTGTTGTCGGATTCGTTGTTCCATTCCGAAAGCGACTAATTATTGCTTCAGTAACCCCTGATTCTTGCGCTAACCATCTAGCTGATACCCCAGATTTTGTAAGCGCATTATCAAAAGCAGTACTAAAATTCATATTTCTTAGACTTCCGCGGAGATTAAAAAAAACTTGTTTTGTTTAACAAAAATATATTAGATTATCAGAGTAAATAATTATTTAGATTCGCTCTAAATAATTCAATCAATAAACCTAAAAAAATTTAGCCCGTTAGGTAAAAAGAAAAACGGTTTAAGCTTTTTACGGTCTTCAGCGGAAAATTGATATTCACAACTTTCATCGACAACGGAAGTTTCCAGCTCCCTTGACACATAAAAAACTCTAACCAAGTTTTTTATATTTATAAAACAATTACCTTAAGAATAGCAATTTTTATCAGCAAAATGAAACCGTAGAAAGCTCTGAAAATCTATCAGAGGTTTCTGCATCATGATTGAGAGCGATTCGTCGCAGCGACAAAACTCGTCATTAATACCCCCAGACCACATCAAAGAATCTCACTGGGATAAATGGGTTGCAGGTTCAGGAATTGACCAAAAACTAACTGCACTAAACCTAATCTCACTCACAGGGAACTCTCCCCACGAATACTTACTGTACGCCCTGCCACGCAGCGAAAGGCGTAACGATGGTAGGTTGAGCGAGAGATGGTTAAAAAGATATGCCCACCTCTCTGACGGTGGCTGGTGGTGCGGTAGCGTAGACCTTGTCACCGAGGAAGATTCTCAATGGGGCTGCTTTAAACCTGATACGCCTTACCAATATCTAGAAAAGCCCAAAGGATTTGACCGTAATTCTCCTGCTAAAAACAAGCGGATTAAATACGAGCATCCACCCAAAGCCGATACAGGTATTTTTGCCCTTAAAGTCCCCCTCCACCTCTGGCAAGCCATCGCCAATCGTTATGAAGTTCCCCTACCAAAAAACATCGTAGTTACCTCTGATGGTAGGGCGTTAGGCTTTTGGGCATGGATGATCGGGAACACGAAAATTCCCTTAATCATTACCGAAGGAGCGAAAAAAGCAGGGTGCTTGATCACCGCTAACTATGTAGCCGTTGCCCTCCCAGGAATTTATGGTGGTTATCGCCAACCTAAAAACGATTATGGTCAAAAAATTGGTAAACCTTATCTAATTCCCGACCTAGAAATGTTTGCCGAGAACGGAAGAGAAATAATTTTCTGTTTTGACC
>JBFRWO010000221.1:0-4952 GCA_051439625.1 Crocosphaera sp.
GCAAACGTAATGAGCCTGGGAACTTGAAAGAATATGCTTTTCAATTAAGTCTATTCAATCAAGAAAATAACCATCCCGACAGGGATTCGTTATGAATCTCCTGCGCTTCAGCCAGGAGAGGGTCAATCCGGCAAAAGTAGTGGCCGCAGAACGCACGACTGCGTCTACTCCAAAATCAGGCATTACAGGCGCTGAGTATCGAAAAACCACCGGGCCTAGTTACACCATTCCCTTTGGTCGGAATACTGCTACTGATACCGAGTTTGAGGTACAAGCCGGAATCATTGCAGCCTTTGATGAACAATATTCTGTTACCTTTCTTCCCGAAAAAGTAGTAAGACGATAAATCATGAAATCAGACCTTAGAAAATCCCTGATTGTATGGGGGGGCAATTCAGGGAATAGTGACCCCCTAGAAACCACCAAGAAAGTGAGTAATTGCCGAAAACTAATGGACGCTTTCTTAGAAGGCAAACTCCCGTTAGATGACTATCTTGGACTGATTGAAGCACAAGGGCTTGACCTGGATCATTATGCTGAAACTGTTTCGTCAAATCTTCGATTTTTCAATTTAGTTTAGTTTGTTTTTCTTACTCCCTTTTTTGGGTTTGATCCGTGTTCTTTTCTTTGTAGAAAACAAAAATGGCTGTTGAATACGACTTTACAAATGGCAATAACTGGTCACTTTTTTGGGAACAAAGTGTTACGGCAGATCCAGTTGTTTCCGCCCTTCAAAGGTTTCACCCAATCGGGACAATGAAGCCTCCTACTACTTTTAACTCTTCAATTATAAAGGTTCATGCGACAAATTTAGAAGCTCCTGATAACTGGAGATATGCTGGCCGATATTTCGTAAAAATCTTTGCCGGTTCTCTCCCTTCGGGAGGTGTTCCAGAAACTGTCGTTAAATGGGGCAAATTCTACCTTGATGAAGCAAAAATCATTCAGATTCCCCCCTGGTCTGCAACCTTTAGTATTGAGTTTGACATCCCCTTTTGGCATAGAAAAATGCTAATCACTATGTGGGAATACACCGGACCAAATACTAACACCGTTCACCGAAAACTTGACGACCTTATCGGCAATCCAATGACCTAATGTGTGAGGATTAAATGTTTAGAAAACGCAAAGCTTTACCCGGGTGTAAACCTGATCCCCCTTCCTTTTCTGAGACTTGCTTAGTATTACTCCTAATAGTTTGTACTATGGGTTTTAGTTTCTCCCTTTCCGAACTTAGGTCTATTAGAGACAAATTAAGGTATGCAGAAACAAGCCAAGATTACAGATTACCTGAAATCGCTGTACCAGAACGTCGTAAGTAGTTTTGATCAATACTATTTATTGCTGTTTGTTACTGCGATCGCGTCCTCATTGTTCTTTCTATTTTCTCTGTTTGATACTGTTGACTCAATCCCAGATACAAGGGTTGAAACTATAGTCAAAGAGGTCAAAGTAGAATACTCAAAGTATCCCAAAATACTGGTTTTTGTAGCAGATAAGAATCATCGAGGTAAGGGCAAATTAGTTGCAGTAAATACTAAAGAATCGAGAATTGACGGAGCTTGGAACGCTGTTAGTGGTGTAGGAGGGAGGGAGGATCAGAGGATGCGTGGCCCGATTCCCTCCCAACCCGGGGTTAGCGTAACCAAGTACCTAGTGACAACAACACCCTTAACGTTACCCCATCCGGGCATTGCTGGTAAATTTTACAAGATTAATCCTCACCTAATTACCATTCGTGGTAAGACCCGTGGAGACTTTGGCATACACGCCGATCGCAATGTCCCGGGGACTGCCGGATGTATCGGTATCCAATCCGAGGCTGACTGGGAAGCGTTCAAGACCCTTATGGCTGACTACAAGCAAAGCGGACTGAAGGAAGTTCCGTTACTCGTTTCTTACCGCTAGACCCCAAACTTTGTCGGGGTATTACTTTAAGATTTTTATTTTTCAATGACCACCAAAAAGGGGTGCATAAGCTCTCCCTCTCTTATTGTGACTTTAACTTATGTCTACGGTAAGCTTCGATTAGTTCCTTAAAAGGAGGCAGGAGGTCGATATATATGGGGATTTTAACCCACATCTAACGGAGGTGCGCTTTACTGTAATTGGGGAAAATACAGCGTGGGGCTTCTGGCGGTTAAGCTAAAAATGTTTCCTCCTGGGAGGGGTGAGGGGTGGGTAGGGTTAGGGATTAAACATCTAGAAAACACACCCCAGTCTGCTGTTGAGCAGCCAGTGGAGATAAAGTTGTATGAGAATTTCAAAATAATGTTAAACAATCAATTAAACTATATTTACTTACATGGATTTGCCTCTAGTTCCCAATCTCTTAAAGCACAAAAACTTAAAAAGCTTTTTGCTAGTAAAAATATCCCTTTAATAATTCCTGATTTGAATCAAAATGATTTTTATAATTTAACCTTAACTCGACAAATTGAACAAATATCAAACTATATCAAAAATACTCCTAATTCTGTTGTTTTAGTCGGCTCAAGTTTGGGTGCATTAGTTTCAGCTTTTATAGCAGAAGAGCAGGAAAAAGTCAAGCGGCTAATTTTGTTAGCACCTGCTTTTTATTTTTTTAGTCATTGGTTAGAAAACTTAGATAAAGATAGTCTAAATACTTGGAAAAGTCAAGGAGAATTACCAATTTATCATTATGGATATAAACAAGAATTACCATTAAGTTACCAATTTATTATTGATGGAAAAAACTATGACGAAACCCTTTTAAAGCGTCCCGTACCTACTTTGATTTTTCATGGAAAAAATGATGAGTTTATTCCCATTAAATCCAGTTATAATTATGCTGAAAACAGAAAATGGGTTAAATTAATAGAACTCGATAGTGATCATTCACTAAATGATAGGATTCCTGAGATTTGGGAACAGATTAACGACTATGAATAACTTAGAATTTAGAATATTAAAACCTGGTAACTGGTAACTGGCAACTGATAACTGATAACTGATTGACTGAGAAACTGTAAAATATGATTGCAAAAAAATTATATCCTTTAGGGTTATTTTTTCAGACTTTAGTGTTTAATAGAGACTAGGAACATTTAGCATATTGAGAGGAGTTAATCAAAAATAGTGTTTGTCCTCAATGGTTATGAATATGTATTGGGTTTTCTACTCGCCTGTAGTTTAATCCCTATTCTCGCCCTAACTGCATCAAAAATCTTACGGCCCAGTGGTGGTGGACCCGAAAGACGCACCACCTACGAGTCGGGAATGGAACCCATCGGGGGAGCTTGGATTCAATTCAATATCCGTTATTATATGTTTGCCCTGGTATTTGTGGTATTTGACGTAGAAACCGTCTTTCTTTACCCCTGGGCCGTCGCCTTTAATCGTTTAGGTTTACTGGCCTTTGTCGAAGCTTTGATCTTTATCGCTATTCTAGTAGTTGCCCTTGTTTATGCCTGGCGGAAGGGTGCGTTAGAATGGTCATAAAACTTAGCAATTTTAAACCCCGTCGTTAATGACGGGATCTTATCGACAATTGTAGTTTATCGATCCATTATTAATCTTTTATGAGTCCGAACCCAACCTCCGATCTATCCCCATTCGAGCAGTTGCAAAAGGAAAAAATACTTAATCCTGCTGCTCGTAGCCAAGTTACTCAAGATTTGTCAGAAAATATCATCTTAACCACTGTAGATGATCTCCACAACTGGGCGAGATTATCTAGTTTATGGCCGTTATTATATGGAACCGCTTGTTGTTTCATCGAATTTGCCGCTCTGATCGGTTCTCGTTTCGATTTTGATCGTTTTGGTCTAGTTCCTCGTTCTAGCCCCCGACAAGCCGATTTAATCATCACTGCGGGGACGATTACTATGAAGATGGCTCCTGCTTTAGTCCGTCTTTATGAAGAAATGCCCGATCCCAAGTACGTCATCGCTATGGGTGCTTGTACCATTACCGGGGGAATGTTTAGCAGCGACTCCACAACAGCAGTGCGTGGGGTGGATAAATTAATTCCTGTGGATGTTTATATTCCTGGTTGTCCTCCCCGTCCCGAAGCCATTTTTGACGCGATTATCAAACTGCGCAAAAAAGTCTCTAATGAAACCATCCAGGAACGGGCTACAGTGATGGAACAAACCCATCGCTACTATAGCACCCCCCATAAAATGAAAGCGGTTTCTCCCATCTTGACCGGGAAATATTTAGCTACACCTACCCGTCAGGCTCCTCCCAAGGAATTGACCGAGGCGATCGGTATGGAAGTTCCCCCCGCTTTATTATCCCAAAAACAGAAGGAGAAGGCTTAAGATGGTTGATGAAAATACCCCAGAAACTGCTCCAGAAACCGAAGAAGCTGCCCTTGTAGAAGCAGGCCCTGTGTCTAGTTGGTTAACGGAAAATGGTTTTGCTCACGATCTTCTCGAACCAGATCATTTAGGGGTCGAGTTAATTAAGGTTTCTCCTGACTTTTTGATCCCTCTTTCTACTGCATTGTACGCCTACGGGTTTAATTATTTACAATGTCAAGGAGCTTATGATCTCGGACCTGGGAAAGAGTTAGTTAGCTTCTATCATTTGCTGAAAGTAACCGATAACTGCGACAAACCTGAAGAAGTGCGTCTCAAGGTGTTTTTACCCAGAGATAACCCCCATGTTCCTTCTGTTTATTGGATCTGGAAAGCAGCGGATTGGCAAGAGCGGGAAAGTTATGATATGTATGGCATTATCTACGATGGCCATCCTGATCTTAAACGCATTTTGATGCCGGAAGATTGGGTGGGTTGGCCCTTACGAAAGGATTATGTTTCCCCCGACTTTTACGAGTTACAAGACGCTTATTAATATTACGGTCTTGTTATCCTTATTCCCCTCATCTGTGGTTAGGTTGGGGGGAATTTTTTTGCTTTTGTTCCGGTGATAAGTTGACTACTTTTCGGCCACTTTTTTCTTGTCGTTTTTTCCAATCTGCAAAC
>JBFRWO010000222.1:0-5444 GCA_051439625.1 Crocosphaera sp.
GTGTTATATACAGCAGCGAAAACTTATGTCCGACTATTAGACTAGTAGTTTGTTATATAATAGTATCATAACGGGATAGGTAGCAGATATGAAAGGAGATCCATCCAAGTTTGGACAAACTATAGGACTTTTTCTAAGTACCATATTAATCACTGTAACCTATGACTTTTTTAAACAGCAACTAAGTTTAGAAAAGAACTTTTGGACAATAATATTCATATTTATATTTTTTCTAGTAGTAATAAAATTGACAGAGATATTGATTATAATTATTATTGAAAAATCAGTAAGAATAAAAAAAATATTATTAAGAGAAGAATATCTTGATGGATTATGGGTTGATGAAGTTTCACTCGAAAATTCACAAGAAGGTTTTCCTGACAATTCATTTGCTTATATATGGATCAAGCAAGAAAAAGGTTATTGTAAAATTATAGGCAAGGAGTATGATAAAAATTGCAATTTAATATGTAATTGGTATTCTACAGCTGTGCAGTTTAATGATCTAAAATTTCAATATCTTTATCGAGCAGATTTGAAGAAGCCGCCTAAACAAATAACTGGTTTCACAAATTTAACCTTGTATCCTTTGGGTCAAATACCTTTAAAATATGAAGGTATATTTATTGATATTCTTGAAGATGATCCAAAGAATCCGAAAACTAGAATAGGTCATATCAGTGGTCAAAAAATTCCCGAAAAAGATGCAAACCGTATTGGAGATAATCCAAAAGAAATTCAGAGATGGATACAAGAAAAAAAGAATAAAAATTCTAGACAATAAAGTTAGCTAAAATTATAATTTGGTATTTTGGAATATGACTTTTCTCCCAATTGGTAAGCTTCCTGCCGAACTTCTTCAGAAGTTATTAGAACACTATACAAATCCAGACTCATCTGTCATTCTAGGACCCGGTGTGGGAGAGGATGCTACAGTAATCAATCTCGGAGATCAATGTCTAGTAGCCAAGACAGATCCAGTCACTTTGGCCATAGATAAAATAGGCTGGTATTCTGTTCACGTTAATGCGAATGACATAGCTTGCTGTGGTGCAACACCTCGCTGGTACCTGGCAACTATCTTGCTGCCAGAACGTAAATCTACAGTAGAGCTTGTAGAAGAAATTTTTCAGCAAATTCATGAAGCATGTAATCAATTGGGAGTTTCTTTATGTGGTGGTCATACCGAGATTACTCAAGGGTTACAATCGCCTATTGTTGTTGGACAGATGCTAGGAATTGTCGCACCAGATAAGTACGTCACATCGAGTGGAGCATGTGTCGGAGATAAATTAATTTTGACCAAGGGAATCGCACTAGAAGGAACTGCAATTCTTGCCAGGGAGCAACAAGATATATTACAAGGAGTTTTATCAGCAACTCAGCTAGAACGTTGCAGACAGTTTCTTTACAACCCTGGCATTAGTGTAGTCAAAGATGCTCAACTCGCACTTGAGATAGGGGGCGTACATGCGCTACACGATCCAACCGAAGGAGGTATAGCCACCGGATTATGGGAAGTCGCTCAAGCTAGTAACGTCGGACTTATAATTGAGGAATCACGTTTGCCTATCTTTGAAGAGTGTCAGATCCTCTGCCAATATCTTGGCTTAGACCCACTAGGATTAATTGCGTCTGGAGCCTTACTGATTGTTGCATCTGAATATAATACTACAGCGATTATTCAACGGCTGCAATCGGAAGGTATCATAGCCACGGAGATTGGAAAAATTGTGCCACCAGAACAAGGATGTTTTATTCTTGGGAAAAATCAAAAACTACGACCTTTGCCAATATTCACCTGTGATGAGTTGACCCATATTTTTGACAGGTAGACATTTCTGCTAAAAGTTCAATTAAATAGCGTAAAATCCTTGTAATCCCCTCATTGACTAAATTATAGCCGATTATCTTATATCGAACTCAGGTTACCAATATCCCCGTCATTAACCAATTCATCACTCTTAACCATTGGAACTATTAGCAGATAAATCTAGTCATTTCCTACAGTCGAGTCCAGGTTGGTTTTAAAAATAAACTGTATTACTTTTACAGCCTACGCTTAAAGTATTTGTAATTTAATTTATCATACAGTGTGTTCTTATTAAGATAAGACTGTAATCATTTTATTAAGTAGATTCGCTCAAATATTATACCAACTCCCAAGTTAAACTAGCGTTCTGAAAAAATAACTATATCTGTTAGATAAAGTTAACTACATTGCATACTTAAAAATATAACACTGTTTAAAATAATTTACTTGATTAAGTAAAAACAGTTAAATTGTGTTTAGTTAAATTGTTAAACATTCCTGAATCAAACAGTATAATATACATATTGTTATACACTGTTATACATTTATATATGCAACGTAACTATAAATAGTATATAAATTATATAATTTTTATATGCTAAGTCTAATTGCCTAATTTTAATTACACTTGTTAGACAAACTAGATTACAATACAAGTTATAATAATTGACGTTGTACAACATGGCTAAAACTCAACCCACATCAAGCTTTACTATACGATGTCCCTCTGAGTTAATGAAGGGTATTGATGAACAAGTAGAACAAACTCGACAAAATAAGACCGATGTAATTGTCGGAATGTTACTAAGTTCTATTCCCTCAGTTCATATCACTGAACGGATTAAATTACCTTCTCAACCTGGAGTCTATTTTGTTTACACTTTAGACCATCAACTTCTCTACATTGGCAAAGCAGACAACTTAAGAACTCGTTGGAATAGTCATCACAAGTACCAATACTTTATAGAGTCCTCTATGGATTCCCGTATTGGTTACTTTACCTTTGACTCTGTTGATCACCTAAACCAAACTATAGAAGAGTTCCAATCAGAACCCACTGAGACAATTCAAACTAAAGCATTAGTAACCTCTGACCAATTTGAGAAACTAGAACAGGAATTGACCACCCTTAAAAAGCAGTTTAATGACACCTTATCAGTTTTGGTTCAACTTGGGTCAGATAAGGTAGTTAAGAAGCTTCAAAACTACTTACCCAAACGAGGGTTACAAGAATGGAACCCCTCATCAGAAGACTTACGAGAAGGCACTACTCGCAGTGGTTTAGCCAAACATTTCGGTTTCAACACAGTTAAAGACTTAGAGGATGCAGCTTCCTTATTAGAAATTGACCCCATTGACTACCTTGAAGAGTTAAGCGGTTGGAAATATCGACCCACTGAAGAAGGAAGCAGTTTGTCTAAATTCTTTCAAGCTTAATCATTTACTCTATAAAGTATGCCGTACTGATGAACGGTTACGGCATCTTCTAACAAAACGACTTACTAATCTCATCTTGATTATTTCTGATGGTTTAAAACTAAACCTAAGATTACCTTATTCTCTACTCAGTATGTGTTTAGCAGATTTTTATTATTATTTGTTAGACGTTATCAATTACACTATTATACAAATTTAAAAACACTGTTTTAATAATTTGTATAAATAAAATTATAATCAACTCTAATTATTGTGATTATTAGGAATTTATATTATACCTGTATAACAATATAAAAAACGCTGTAATCTAATAAAGATTAAAGTGTAAGAATTAACTTGTAATCTTATTCGTCTCAGAATAGGATTGAAGCTGCTTAATCAATTCCTGAGACTTCTTACTAGCAGTAGCAGCTTCTTTCATTAAAGCCTTTCCCTGCTCCCAATTCTGAGCTTCAAAAGCCTTCTTAGCATCTTGGCTTAATTGAACCGCCCGACCCGATTCATGACGAATTTGACTCTTAATTTCCTCCATTGATTTAGCCCTCCTGTTCAGCTATTACAATACCTAGATTTTCCATCGTTTCATAAATTTTATCGGCTTGGCTCTGAAGTAAACTAGCATCATTATAATTCTCAGATGCCACAGCTTCATCAGCTTCAGCATACAAATTAGTCACTATATCCTGAAGTGACAAATAAGCCCTCTCTAAAGCTTCCAGTGTTTGCCTTTCTATAATCCCACCTCCATAATAACTACTATCAATATTAAACCAACTAATCAAACAAAGACATTCCTTTCCCATCTGCCCAACGGGGGTCTGGGGGTTTCCCCCAGTAAGGGGGTTTGGGGGACTATCCCCCATCCACAAATAACTATTTTCCGATTAGGAAAATACCTTATAATTATCCTATTACTGTAACCCCATTATCCCTGGATACGGCTTCTAGTGATGCCTCTTAGCGGAAGCTAAGGCAGCAGACCCCATGTACTTATGTTATAGTTGAATTACATAAATTCTAACATGGGGCTGCTGTTTAGGGGGACACCCCCTAAAACCCCCGTTGGGCAGATGGGAAAGGAATGTTCTTCTCTTTTTATTATGACTGAGAAACGTAACATTAATCTAACAATTCGGGTAACTCCAACGGAAAAGTTGGCTTGGCAAGAAAAGGCTGTTCTTTCTGGCCTAACCCTATCTAATTTAATCCGACAAGCTATGTCCAAAACTCGAACTTGGACAGCTTCAAATAGTTCATTAGTTCAAGAACAAACTAGGCAGATCGCTCGTATCGGAAATAACTTAAACCAAATCGCTAAATGGGCTAATACCTACAAACAAACCGCCGAAGCTATTGAGGTTATTCAAGCTCTTAGACTGATTCAAGAAACTCTACATGAACTATCAGTTAAATCTGATAAACCTTCTCCTAATTCAGAGGACAACCAAGATGTTACTTAAGTTCTTTGATCGTGGGACGGGAAAAGGTAAAGCCCCTGTTGAATATATCCTCAAGGAAACTGATGCTAAAGGCATCATTCGTGAACCCCAACCTGAACTAATTAAAGGAGATCCTCAACAAACTATTAACTTAATTGATTCCCTAAACTTCAAACATAAATACCGTAGTGGTGTTCTTAGCTTTGCCCCTGAAGATGCCCCTAACAATGAACAACAACAAGCTCTTATTAACTCTTTTGAAAACGTTGCCTTTGCTGGATTAGATAAAGATCAATATGACATTCTCTGGGTAAGGCACACCCACACAGGAGGAGATCGGGTAGAACTCCATTTCGTTACCCCCAGAGTTGAATTAACCACTGGTAAAAGCTTAAATATTGCCCCCCCTGGATGGGAAAGTTACTTTAGACCCTGGCGTGACCTTTGGAATACTTCTCAGGGATGGGCAAGCCCGGATGACCCAGAACGCTCTAGAACCTATCATCCTGGTCATCAAGCCTTAATTAATGCCCAAAACCATCGCTTAGAACTTGCTGGACAAACCCCCGTAAGCCGAGACGACGCTCGGAAGATCATCACCAATTACCTAACTGCCTACATTGAAGAAGGACAGATCCAAAACCGTAACGATATCATTACCACCCTAGAAGACGCAGCCTTTACCATTACAAGGCAAGGGGAGGATTATATCACCGTTACCCATAATGACCTAAATAAACGCATTAGATTAAAAG
>JBFRWO010000223.1:0-9886 GCA_051439625.1 Crocosphaera sp.
TTATACCCTAGAATTACTGTCAAAATTAGTGGAAATGGGCAAAGGAAAATTAGAAAAAAATGGGCGATTTTATCGCTTTAAAGCTATCTTTAATTCTCCTCCTGATCATCCCCCCAATGATGATAATCCTCCTAATTCTCCTCAACCCCCAAATAATTCTAATCCTCCTAATTCTCCTCAACCCCCGATGGGAAACAGAGCCGAAGAGGTGACACAGGTGACAGAGGCTAAAACCAATACAGGAGAAGAACTATCACCGTCACCGTCCACTGAAGTGTCACCAGTGACAATAGAGAGTGACTCACAATCATCGACCTTAGAACCGACTCAATTAACCCCAGTTAAAACAAAAGAAACCCAAGATACTTTTATTAATCAAAAAAGGATTAATTCTGAACTTGAAACAGAAAATGATAGCGAAGAAAATATCCATTGGTTACTTCAAATTTTAGCCGATTTAGAATCGAGTCCTGCCCCCCATACAAGATTCACATCTAATGATCAATTAATTGAGTTATTTAATGAGGCTCAACAAAAAGTAAAAAACTGTTGGGAACAATTACAACAGATTTGTCCTGATTATTCTCAACGTCTTAGTACGGCCTATGGAGTTGTTAGTCAGCTTTTACCTCTCTAGAAACTCTCTGTTTCCTTTTATTCCTGATATTCAATCAATGTTACAATGGCCAAAGTTATTTCTGTCATTTTGTTCGGAGAAATTCGTCCAAGTTTTCGGATAAATCTTTGGAGATCCATACCCCGTAACTGTAACGTATCGACCGCAGAAACTTTAGTCAATCCATTATTAGCATTTGGGTTAATTCTGACGTGCCAAAAGTTAGGAGCGAAGTAATCTTTCCAATCTGTAATGGGGGCGATCAACTTAATGGGAAGTCTTCCGGCCGCATCAGAACTGATGACAATGGCAGGGCGTGTTTTTCTAATTTCAGTTCCCACTGTGGGGTCAAAGTTGACTAGCCAAATTTCCCCTCTTTGGGGAAGGGGATTAATAGTCAATGATGTCACCTGCTAAAAATTCTTTCCAGTCTGTATTTTGTTGGTAGTGGTTTTCCATCTCTGCCGCTTGTTGGCCTAGAATCCGACGACGTTCGGAAAGAGGTAGTTTGAGAAAGGCACGACGTTGTTCTAGAGTAAGGTTCGATTGAGTTTCAGAGGTTTTGAGGTCTTGATGGGGTATCAGTACGGAATAATCGATGCAAAAGGGACTCTCAACTCGCTTTGAGGCATTAGAGATTTCCAGCTTGACCACATTCTCGTCTTGGTCGTAGTTGAGAACGATGCCCGTTGGGACTGTTGTGCGCTTTGCGGTGGGCGATGATGAGAGTAGGATGTTTAAAACATCTTTGAGGGGATCATAGGTGATCTTCATGAAGAAACCGAGGAAAAACCAACTTAATTCTAGCTAATTAATAACTGAACAATCGAAGAAAAATCCCTTCAAATCTTCGTCATTTCTAATTATGGAGAAAAGAGGTAAAGTATAGAGAGTGAGAATTGACATTTCCAAGCGTGATGCGTCTAATCTCTGATGAAGAAATCGCCTCTCTCAAACTTGCTCAACCGGTGCCGTTGACGAGCCATCCGGCGGCGGTTTACCTCGGCTCTCTTTCTAAGGAGTCCCAACGAACCATGCGCTCTTCCCTCAACAGTATTGCGGCCTTGCTGACGGAAGGGGAATGTGATGTGATGACCTTAGATTGGTCGAAGTTGCGCTATCGTCATACGGCAGCTATTCGGACGGCTTTGATGCAGCGACTGGCTCCGGCGACGGTGAATAAAATGTTGGTGGCTTTGCGTCAAGTTCTCTGTGTTGCTTATAGATTGGATTTGATGGAAGCTCCCGACTACTCGAAGGCGGTTGATTTGCCTTCGGTTAAGTTATCGGGGGAACTGCGGGGAAGAGCGTTGAGCAGTGAAGAAATCCATCGGTTAATGGAAAGTTGTCGTCAGGGGAATCATCCCATTGATTGTCGAGATGGGGCGGTGTTGGCGATTTTACGCTGTGGGGGGATGCGACGGGCGGAATTGGTGAGTCTGACTGTTGCCGACTTGGACTGTGAAACGGGGGCAATTCGGGTGCGTCAAGGGAAAGGGGGGAAACAACGGCTGGTTTATTTGAATGATGAGGCGTTGGCAATGGTGGAGCGGTGGTTAGGGGTGAGAGGAAGAGAACCTGGGGCTTTGATCTGTCCGGTGAATAAGGGGGGAAAGGTGAAACTCTGTTTTATGGCAGCCAGTGGGGATGCTATTTATAAGTTGGTGAAAAAACGGGCAAATCTAGCAGGGGTAGCGACTTTTTCGCCCCACGATTTTCGCCGAACCTTTGGCACAGATTTATTATCGGAGCAAGAGGATTTGTTGACGGTACAGGCGTTGATGGGTCATGCGTCGCCAGCGACAACGGCTAAGTATGACCATCGGGGGGAAGGAAGGAAACAAAAAGCGGTACGAAAGTTGAAGCTTTAAATCATAACATAGGGGCGAATTTGTTCAACAGCAACTGTTAGAAGATTGGCAGCTTTGTCAATCTCTTCATCAGTGGTAAATTTCCCCACACCAATGCGTAAGGCTCCTTCAATCATCTCATCAGATAACTTTAATGCACGCAATACATGGGAAGGAGTAGCAACTCCTGATGAACAGGCTGCCCCCGTAGAAATGGCTAATTGATGTCGAATTCTGGCAATTATCGCACTATTAGGAATCCCTGATAGAGAAATATGAAGATTTCCAGCAAGGCGGGCGGTTATATCTCCGTTAACCTGTAAATCAGGGATTTGCGCTTGTAATAAGGTTTGTAAGCGATCTCGTTGCCTAGCAATCTGCTGTTCATCTTGTTCCATTTCTAATTGACGCAGACGACAAGCTTCCCCTAAGCAGACGATACCAGGGACGTTAAGAGTTCCGGAGCGTATTCCTTTTTGATGGCCACCACCAAAGATAATCGGTTCAAGAGGATAGCCTTTTCTCACAACTAATGCACCAACTCCCTTGGGTCCATAAAGTTTGTGCGCAGAAATAGCCAGGTAAGTAATGCCCCAGTCGTTGAAATTGATGGGAATTTTACCCACAGCTTGGGAGGCATCACACAGGAAGGGAATGGAGTATTGTTGGGCGATCTGACCAATTTTTTCAATGGGGTAAATATTGCCGATCTCATTGTTGGCTGCCATGACACAGAGTAGGGATAGTCCTTCAGCGCAGGTATTTTCCAGGTATTCTAAGTCTAATCGTCCAAAACCATCAATTTTGAGGTAAATGAGTTCAGCTTGTCCTTTTTTTGCCAACATTTGAATGGTGTCTAAAACGGCTTTATGTTCGACGGGGGAAACGGCAATGCGGGGGAGTGTTGAGGAGTTGATAGCCTGAATATGCCCAACAATGGCGAGATTAATGCTTTCTGTTGCGCCAGAGGTGAAGATAATGTCTTTGGGGGAAGCGTTAATGAGTTGGGCGACCTCATGACGGGCTTTTAAGACGGCTTTTTCAGCTTCATCGCCGTAGCTGTGGTCAATGCTACTGGCGTTACCGAAGGCTGTAGTTAAGTAATAGACCATTAATTCAGCCACTCTGGGGTCAACGGGGGTGGTTGAATGGTAGTCAAGGTAAATGGGGAGAGAGGGATAATTAGAGGTCATAACAAAGGAAAAAGAGGTTTAACTCTCGCTATCTTTCAATACTTTTATACTTAGTGATTTTTCGTTAATTTTGACTCAAATCCTCTTTAATTGCTTCAGTAATTAAGGGAAATTCTTCATTAGATAAGAACGGAACTTGAGTATATATTAAATCTGATTCCCCTGGTAGTTTGGCGGCTAAATGTCCTTTGCCTAGAAGACATTCTCCTCCTTTTTGTCCCAAGGAAATTTCGGAAGTTCCTACACTTTCAACTCTTAAGATTAAGCGATTGCCTAAGTTATCTCGAAGCTGCATGGGAAAGACATTATTATCAGGACGTTGAGCAGCAAAAATTAGATGAATTCCGGCTGCCCTCGCTTTAACGCCTAAGCGTTGTACAGCAGAAGATACAGCCTCTTTATATTCGTCGACTAACATCCAATCAGCAAATTCATCATGAACTAAAAGAAGAACAGGCAATTGTTGTAATGCCGAAACTTTTTGATTGTAAACCAATAAATTATTGACTTTTTGCTCTCTAAATAGTTGATAACGATAATCCATTTCGCTAACAATTTTTTCAAATACTTCAATAGCTTGATCTTGTTCAGTAATGATTCCTTCTGTTAAATGGGGTAAGTCTTCTAAAGGGAAATAATCGGTTCCTTGTTTAGCATCAATTAAGTAAATTTTGACCATTTCAGGAGAATTAGTAGCGCAGACATCTAAAAGAAGATTTCTTAATAAGACTGATTTACCGCTTCCGGTTGCTCCGGCGATTAAAGTATGGGGGGCGTGCTGTTGAAGGTGGGCAAATTCTTCCCCTAAATTAAGATATAGTAATTCTCCATCAATTTCTTTAACTCCAATGATGAAACTAAGATTAACTCCTGCTTTCAGATTAATTTGTCGTTGTTTCCATACTTGAGAAAGGGAAATAATTTCTCGTTGAGGACGTGCAATAGAAACGATAATTTCCCCAGGCGCACCTAAGATATTGATGACATTTAACCCATGAGTTGTTAATAGACTTGAACGACGGGTTTCAATATCTTTAATATTGAGACGATCTGAGCCTTTAAAACGAATTAAAGCAGCATTAGGTGTTAATCTTTGTCCTAATACTTTAGCTTGTAACTCATAGCTAATTAGAGCTTTTCGTAGTTTAGAAACGGTTGTTTCTAACCATTGTTTTTCTTCTTGCTCATTGATTTTAGATTTAGTTTGTTGATTAATCCATGTTGCTAAGGTAGGATTAGCCCAAGTAAGTTTGTTTATATTATTAACTGCTTTATTTTCCTTGTTATTGTGATAGTTTAATGTCTCAAATGGTTCATAATTACTATTATAATCCGAAACTACATTAGGATTATCTGGGGTATTTATCCCGTTAATTGGAAGGTAATTATTAGTAGTATTATTAGGATTGTTAACAGACTTAATTACGTTAGTTGGAGGTACATTATTAGCAGTATTATTAGTAGTTGTTAAGGGATTTATGCCGTTAACAGGATGGTTATCATTAGTAGCATTATTAGTAGTTGTTAAGGGATTTGTCCTGTGACTAGAATGAATATTTTGAGGAGAAGTAACAAGGGGTTGTTTTGGGTTTGAATTAATTGTTGTTAGATTATCGTTTGGCAATGTCGTGTTGATTATTGTTTCAGTATATTCTGTACTTAAACTTTCTATATATGCTATGTTTTCTGATGAAGCTGAATCATCAATGATTGGTAATTCTAAAATAGGATTTACCCAAACGACTCTATCAGCAGGAAATCTTGGTTCTGAAACTGTCCAAGGTTGTTCATTTCCTAATTTTTCTCGAATAGATGCTAAGGGTTGTTGGTGATGAATAGCTAATACTAATTGACGAACAGTTTCTCGATTAAATATTTCCTGATAACATCTATTTACTTTAGCAATTGGTATTTGATCGTTACTAACAGAGGTATCACTAGGCCCGGAGATGAATACATGAGAATACCCTGATAAATCAAGGGTAATTGTGCCTTCTCTAACACCTTTTCGCCATTCTTCAATGGGAATTGAATCAGTTGAATTAAATTCAATTCCATCTAATAATAAATCTCCTAAACGAGATAACCATAAATCTCGGTCAAGTCGCCCTGGACTTACAAATAAAGCATTAGCCATTCGTTCAACGGTATCTCTTAATTGATGTTGGGAACTTTTACGGGCATCATTTAATCCATTACTTTCAATATATTTAGCTTCAGAAATAATTATTTTAAGAACAGGTTTATTATTGTTTATTTGAGGACTGATAGCTAAAATATCAGCAATTCTTCCTTCTTTTTGTCCTAACCAACTGGCATAATCATCTAAAAAATACCAACCAACAGGATGTTCTTTTCCTAATTCAGATAACAATAAAGCTTTACTTAATACCACTCCCATTAATTCGCTGGCATATTTACCACTTTTTGCTGCTCGTAATATAATATCCCCTGAAATGTCTTTAGCTTGCTCAATAAACTGTTCTGCTAACGTTTTGATAGTGGTTTCATCTAAGTCTAAATTTAAGCTTTCTAAACGGCGTTTGACAAGGACTTGTAACAGGTTTAAAGGAGCATTAGAAGATACTAAAAAATTACGGTCATCGCTGCGACTTTGTTGATAGCGAATGACATTAACACCTTGATTGATTAATTGTCTTCTTTCGAGTAAATCATCATAATTAACCACCCATTCTCCAAGACGATGAACTTCTTTAAATACCATGCTAGTGTCTTCATCTTGGAAGGAAATCTGTCTTGCAGGAAGAAAATGCTGATTTTCGGCACAATCTGCTCGTTTTAAACTACTATAAATGGCATCTAGATAAGTTTGTCCTACAGATGGTTGACTCGGACAGACTAAATAAACCGTCGATTTTAATTCGTCTTTAGCAGCAGGACGTTTTCTTGACCAGCGTGTGGGAACGTGCTTGAGAATATCGGGGTTATCGTTAGATAAAGGAGTAGGTTGCCAAACTATCTCTGCTTGTCTGGAAATGATATCTTGGAGAAAGACAATATCAGCGATTTTTCCGTTAGATGAAGATGATGGGTTCGACATGACGCTGATTCGCAGTCTGGCCATAAAATCGTTAGTCCCTTCACTAGCGACAAAAGCATCTGCATCGGTTTGAGAACTTTCTATGAGTTGCTGATACAAATCACTTAATTTTTTAGCATCTCGATGACATAAAATGACTTGACAACGGGCTTCATTATAGTCGTCTTGTAATTCACTTAGTTTTGTAATAACTGTTTGGGGAAGTCTAGTGGAGTCACATTGATAAAGAATGATACTCAAATTTGTTTTTTCGTGGGGTAGTAATTCGAGGTATCGCTTCATTAAGTCTAGCAGTTTATGGGCTGCTTTTTTGGGGTCTTCATGGGTAGACTGTTGAGTTATATCTTTAATTGGTTGTTCAAGGAGACTGTAATCATTGACTGTATCAGACAGATAAAGTAATAAAGGTTCATTCCCTTTATTACCTAAACAAACTTCGGGATAATAAGGGTGAGTGAGTTCATTTCTTAAATCAGAGAAGAATAAACGGGAATCTCCAAAATTAACGTCTTCTGTTGAAAGAATATGTTTCAGTAATCCAGAAATTTGGCGGGCTTTAATACTCGAAGAGGCTAATCTTAAGGGATGCCAAGGAGTAATAATAGCAGCAGGTTTTCCTCGTTTGACTTCCACACACCCTAAGCGTAAAATAGGTTCAATTAATTTCACTCGGTTAGTATCGCCAAGGGCATGATTAAGGAGAGTTTTAAGAAGTTCTTGATAGGCTTCGCATTGGTGGATTAAATCAGGATGAGAAATCCCTTCTTGACTTAACCAACTCTTCAGAGCTTTTGTATAAGTTTCTTTAAATTGTTCCCAAGCTTGTTTGATTGTTTCTGCGGATTCTGAAGATAAGCGATTATCTTGAACTGCTTGTTTAAGAGCCGTAGGAAACTGTTTGGCTAAGTCTTGTTTTCGGTCATATTTACTGACTAAAGATCCTCTATCTTGTCGATAGGCAGCCATTAAAGTCCCAATATCATCTAGAGAAATTCCTTGAAGACGACCTTTTTTGCTGACTAATTCTCGTGATACTTGAGAGATCAGAAAAGGAGAATGGTTGGAATTAACTAAACGGCTTAAGTCATCATGAAGTTCCATTCCAATACTATTGGGATTTCCTTTCCAAATTAATTGAATTTTGCTGATTAATTCTTGAGAAGAACGAGAATGAAGTTCTACATAAAATTTAATTTCACAAGCTGCTTTAGCTACGGAAACATTCTTTTTAGATTTTTTCTTATTTTTCCTTTGTTCAGTTTTTAATAATTCATCATATTTAAACAGCCAGTGAGTCTCCCAAGTAATTTCGGGATAGGTTAACTTTTCAATACCTCTATACCTTGTAGAAAAATATAATCCTATATCTGCATTGAGTTCTAACCATTTACTTTTACGGGACCTTTTTTGAGTTTTGATGATTAATTGAGTCGTATTTTCTTGAGAATCAGCTTGGTCAAAGAGTCGCTCGAAGGCTTGAACTAAACCTACTAAAAAGTCAGTACATTCGATGGGTTGACCGTAGACAAATTTATCCCATTTTGTTTTGAGAGTACGGTCATTTTCTAATTCAGAGCGATGGTGATCATAAAATTCTTTGTCCTCTTCGTTAGCTTCTTTAGCTTTTCTTTTCTTTAATGTTTCTAGATAGTCTAATTCAGATTCGGTTAAACTATCAGGATATTCATCTTCATAAAATTGTTTGGTTAGACTATATAAGTCGGTTTTTTTTGTTTTTAATCCGCTAAAAATAGAATTGATATTATCCGTTTCCCATTCAAATTCAGTTAAAGCTTTCCCTTGTTCATTCCATTCCGGTGGACTTTTAATGAAGGTTTGAATAATAGAATGGGCTTGCTCAGGAATGTCTTCTTTAACCTTCTCAAAGGTCGATTGTAACTCACTTTCTTCAATGGGTTTACGGGTAGGGGTTTGTTTGAGTAACAGACAACCCCGTTTAGAAACCGCCTGTTGATACTTTTGTTGCCACTTTTGGGCGTGTCCCCAAGTTTTTTGGGGTATGGCTTCAAAATAACCCGAATCACGGGGTAAACGCAAGGCAGGTAAAGCCCATCCCAAGGCATTAATGATAGGAACACTTTCTGAGGCGATGCGTTGACGAGTATCCATTACATATTGGGCAAACTGTTCTAAACTGCATTCGCTGACTGTAAGTAGTCCTTTTAAGGCTTTGTTCCAGTATTTGAGGTGGTCATCGGGTAAATCTAAGCCATCACTGGCCACGTCTACCCAAAATTCAATTTGTTCTTTTAACAGTCCTGCACCCAAGGCCGAAATATCTTTTAAAGATTGTCCTTGGTCATCGTTGGTATTAGCTAATAGCAGACAACGATGGTCACAGGGAGCATGGCGTAGGTGAACTGTCTTTTCATCGGTTAAAATATCTTCAGGAAGGTCGTATCCTGCCACTAGAGTGCGAGGAATTTGGATTTTAATCTGGCGAGACAAGTCAGGGGTATCCAGAATAGACTGACAAATGTTCGTGACTTGTTCTCCTGTTAAACGGTCTAAGATAAATCGAGCAACTCCCTCTGAATCCTCTGTATTTAGGGATTCTCTGAGAAATTTTGTCGCTACTTGGCCAATTAAATCAATAGAACCCATTTAAGTTTTCTCCACAGTGTAAGGATTAAGGACATAAGCACAAGCATCGGAGAGGCGTTTGAGTAACCCCAAGGATGCGAGGCGTTGTTCGAGACGTTCTGCATTATCAGAAAAAGCTTCAAGGTCTGCTTCTTTGCGCTGAATGATGTCAATGGCTTGTTTTTCACCAATTATGAAGCCATATTTTTGATAGAGTGTGTCTAAAAATTCTTGAAATTCCATGCGTTTTGGAACACAACAAAGTACCAAGGTTTTTAATAGGGAGTCGGTGGGTGCATATCGGGTGCGACGACTTCCCCTGCTCGAAGCAAGTCCAATTTCTTTTGTCCACTTACTATGAAATTGACCAACGTGCTTTTTATGTCTGCTGATAGCTTCTTCATTGACATCATTTAACATTTTTTCTGGCGACTCAGCCAAGATATTTTTAGAGGCAGTAAAAATATGTTTCTTAAGAAATTCATGGGATAAAGATAACTCTTTGATAAGTATGTCTAGACTTTGTTGTAGAGGGTCATCAGAGTTTAGACAGGTGTGCCAT
>JBFRWO010000224.1:0-3778 GCA_051439625.1 Crocosphaera sp.
TTATCCCTTTTAAAAGAGCAATACCAATGACTGCACCCACCACTGCTTGAGAACTAGAAACAGGAATGAGAGGAATAGGAGGTAAACCCAAACTAACCACAAAATTTGACAATTCTTGGGAGGAAAAAGTAAATAATACTAAAGAATTAGCCAAAACCACCACTAATGCACCCACAGGAGATAAGGTCATTAAACTACCACCCACCGTCATCATCACTTGCTTAGAATAGGTAAACACCCCAACAGCAATGGCGATCGCTCCTAATAAAAATAATTGTTCTACTGCGGATATATCAAAAATTCCCGCAATTTTTAGATTTTCAAAGGGAGAAGAAGGCACAAAAACTCCCATTACATTACCAATATTATTCGCTCCCAAAGTATAAGAACCAAACGCACCAACAATAATTAAACCCCAACGAATATTACTATCTAAACTCAAAAGATGGGGTTTAGTATTATCAATCAAAAGTACAACTAACTTATAGATAACCGCCGCAAATATAGCAGCCAAAATAGGACAAGCTACCCATGTCCCCATAATTTTGATTAAATCATTAATATTGGTGGGGGAATCACTAAACCAGTTCCAACCGACAATCGCCCCTACAACCGCTTGAGAAGTGGATACTGGCAGTCCTAACTGAGTCATCCATAAAACCGTTATTGCAGCCGCCAAAGCAACGGTAAAGGAACCTGCTAAAGCATTGACTGCACCTAGTTTTCCCAGTCCTCCGGCTGCCCCGGCCCCTGCGGTTACTGAACCGATAATAATAAAAACACTACAGATAACCGCAGCAGTGGAAAAACGAATCATGCGACTCCCCACAGCAGTTCCAAAGACATTGGAAGCATCATTTGCACCGAGGGACCATCCCAAAAATAAGCCACTAGAGAGAAAAATAAAAGTGCTAATTAGGTCCATAATTTAATCTAACTAATCTGACAAGTTAAGCTATGATAACTATAAAGTGCATTGAATTGCATAGATATCTAACTCATAAGAAAAATACTCCCCACACTTCCCACCCCTCCCAAACTCCCCACCCTCACTAAACCGATATTTTGATACACCCAATTGAAAACTGCTATAAAGTGCGTTGAATTGCATAAATATCTAACTCATCTGCCACATTTTCAGCGAGATCGGCAATAGCATCAATAGCGTTTACAATATCTCGTAAGTTAATTTTTTCGGAGAATTTATAGTCAGTAGCAAAAATTTTCTTCTTCAAACTAATAGCTATTTTATCGGCCTCAGATTCATAAACTCTGACTTGATAAGTATGATCTTTTACAGACTTAGGATCACGGAAAAAATTACGAGCAGCAATAATTACTGTCTCTATACTTTTAACAACAACTTGCACTAAATCCAAAAATTCTTTTTTCCCAATTTCATTATCTGTCTCTTCTATTTGTGATTCTATGTCCTTGTTTTGATCCCGTTCAATCATTAAGTCTTGAAAATTTTTCCCCATCTGATCCAGAAGAGAAAATAAGTCCGTCAATAATCTCAGAACATCGGCACGAAAATCAGGGATTAACATTTCACTATAGAGAACATTAATAATGGAACGTTGTAAGTCTCTACATCTTTGTTTTAGTTCAATAATTTGTGATAGTTTTTCCTCGCAAGTTTCACAGGTATTTCTTGTTTCAAGAAAAGCACTAATTCCCCTTTCAAAATAAATTGCACCTTCTGCTACTTTATCGAGAAATTCGTCAATTTGCCCTTCTAATAATTTTGTCTTACCAAATAAAGCGGGTGTTTCTTTAGACATAAGTTAAATTAATTTCAATCAATACGTATATTTTATCGTCTCTCATTTTCAAGCTTTTAGCAACTTTTTCATTTAATTTTACTCCTGATGATACAAAGTAATCAATCACAACCTTTCTACTCATCTGAAAAAAGAGACTCTAAATCACGGTATCCGCTAACCACCCGTAAAACATAAATTCCCTCATCACTTGGATAATAAAAAATAATGTAATCATTGACAAGAAAACCTCTTAAATTAGACATTAACTTATCATAACGTTTTCCCATATTCGGAAAATTAGCCACCAATTTACACTTTTTACGAATCTCATCAAAAAGCAGACTTGCTGCTTTAGGATTATCCTTTGCAAGATAATTGCAAATTTCGTTTAAATCATTAATAGCTTGGTCAGAAAATGAATAATGACTCATTCTTTTAACCCAAACTCAGATCGTAATCTTTCTTGTAACCGTTCAAAAACTAACTCTCCATCTGTTACATTTCCTTGTTTAACATCTTCTAACCCTAATGCTATTTTTTCTTTTAATTCTTCTAAGCGTTTCTGGTCATTTTCCTGATTAATAATTTCAAGAATTGTCAATGCTTCTTTAATTACTTGTTCAACATCCTGATAGTTACCTCTAGCTATTTGTGATTGAATAAACTTTTCTTGTTCGGGACTTAATGTAATATTCATCAGTTATAAACCTCCTGATTATAAATATAATAGCCGTGTGGGCTTAATATTATTAAGCCCATACTGAGTTACAATTAAACAAAATTAGTAGGATCTTGATCCCGTCGATGTTTAACCGGAATAGGTACACCTTGGCGATCGCCTGCTAAACTAGCAGTAGTTTCTAATGCGTGTCGTAACCTTTTTCCTGCATAGATAGACATATCCCGTGGAACATTAATTCTATCCCGTAAATATCGTAAGGCAACATCTGAACCCTTGGGAGGTTGACAGGTTTCCTCTGTCATCATCGTAGTTAATGCACAACGTAACGCTTCATCGAACACCTTATCTTGTCCAGGGTTAACCCGAATAATATTCTCACGGTGTTTAATCACCCGTTGTAAAGCTTCTTGACGGGAGTTTTCGGGTTCAACATACATCACATCAGGTAAACCAAACCAGGGACCATTATCTACCCTATCCTGGTTAATTTTCGCTTGTTCTTCACTGTTACTGTAACATCCACCCATTTGTGGAGGTAAGTCGTGAACATGGGTATGAAAGTCGCTTTGAGTTCCCCGATAAGTGGGACGAGTTTCCATTGCATCAAACCACTTTCCAAAACCCTCATTTTCCTCCCGCAAAGAATAACCTTTATAGTAGTATAAACTGGCGTTCATGCGTTCAACATAGGGCGTAAAAATCACATCTACTATGCCAAATTCTTGGAGAAAATAGGGGCTTGGGGTATTAGCTAAAGCCTTTTCTACCATGGCCACTACTTTAACAAATTGTTCACGGTTTTGTAGGTCTTGTTTTTGTGACCAAGTAGGGTAACACAACCAACCACACCAGGCCCGAAACAGTAATCTTTCTAACTGTCGTAAAGGAATAACCTTTGCATCTTTCATGCTATGAGTTAAAGGGCCAAATGCTGCTTCTAGGGACTGCAAAATATCATCACTTTCGGTAATAATACGTCCATCTAATTCTAGAGCCGGAAGCATTCCCGATGGTACAATTTTTTTATACCATCGTTCTTTTGTTCCGTAGCAAAACATAGTAACTTTTTTGATACGGTAAGGAATTTGTTTTTCCTCTAACCATAACCAAACTTTTTGACAGTAGGGACACCACGCATGGTTATCACGGTAAAGGGTAACTCTAATATCCTTTTCTTCATGACCAAAAAGCCGTAAAATAGCTTGAGAATTGGTTGATCCATTGATATTATCTCTTGTCCAGTCGGTTAGGTTTTCTAGTTCTGTCCAGCTTAAAGGTGATGTTGTCATTTTATAAGTTGGTTAAGTGATTTTTTTATAGTATCTATTAA